>JBJMVJ010000159.1:0-13264 GCA_045810685.1 Sphingomonas sp. | reverse complement strand
GTTTCCGTGGAGGACCGACCTCGAGCGCCGCTTCGACGAGCTTCGCGACGAGGCCGCCATGCTGCTCGCCGATACGGCCGATTTCTCGCCGTACGTCTCGCGCAAGACCGATCGGCCGCAGGGCGACGTCCATGGGATGCTCGAAAATTCAGACTGGAGCAGTCTCTATCTGTGGCGGGACGGCGCGCCCGTCGAGGAGCATGTCGAGCGCTGTCCCAAGACTTTCGAAGCGCTCGTCGAGCACGTCCCGCTGTGCCGCATCGGGCGGATGGCGCCCGCCGTCTTGTTCTCGCTGCTCAAGCCAGGGGCGCACATTCCGCCGCACACCGGAATGGTCAACATTCGTTACATCTGTCACCTGCCGCTGATCGTGCCAGAAGGGTGCAGCTTGCGCGTCGGCGGACGGGTCGGCGGGTGGCAGGAGGGCAAGATGCTCGTGTTTGACGACACCGTCGAACATGAGGCGCGCAATGCGAGCCCCGAGAACCGGCTGGTCCTGATCTTCGACGTGTGGAACCCCGATTTGTCGGAGGCTGAAAAGCTCGCTGTCCGGGCGATGCTCGAGATCGTCGCCGATTATCGCTGAACCGCGACTTGGTTAACGAAGAAGTAGGAGGTTGGTGACTATCCACGCTCCAGCAATTTGAGCGGGAGTGCGCCTTCGATGGCCACGCAGGGGATCGAGCAAGTCACGGAAAACGCCATCCGCGCGGTGGCGCGCGATTGCGGTTCGCTATCGATGGAGTGCAGCGACGTCGCCGGCTACGTCAACGGCGTCGGCGAGCGGATCGGCGAGCATCTGAAGATGCTCGACCAGCTCGAGGAAGTGACCACCCGGCTATTGAGCGACCAGGCGCGGGTGTCGGATTCAACCGATGAAGCGCGGCTGCTGTCGGAGCAGGCCAAGGCCAAGCTCGACGCGGGCCGCGAAGCGATCGAAGGCACCATCGACGGCTTCAAGGGTCTCACCGATCTCATCGTCCAGCTCGGCGAGCGCATGGCGGGTTTCGCTTCGGCGATGAGCCAGGTGCAGACGGTTTCTTCGACGATCGAGACGATCGCGCGCAAGACCAACATGCTCGCGCTCAACGCGACGATCGAGGCGGCGCGTGCCGGCGACGCCGGGCGCAGCTTCGCGGTAGTTGCAGCCGAGGTGAAGAAGCTCGCGCATGATACCCGCGCAGCGACCAGCCAGATCGCTTCGACGATTGGCGAGCTAACGCGCGAAGCCGGCGCAGTGACGACCGAGATCAAGACCGGCGTCGAGCGCAGCCGCGCCGCCCAGTCGGGCTTCGGCACGATCAGCGACACCGTCCGCGAAGTCAGCGAGATCGTCGGCATGGTCGATCGCCAGACCGAGGGCATCGCCCACTCGACAAGCATGATCCAGACGAGCGTCGACCGGGTCAAAGCCGGCCTCACCGAATTCGCCGGCGACGCCCGCGAAAATGGCAGCGAGCTGCTGACCGCCCAGAAGCGGCTCGCCCATCTCGAAATGCTGTCCAACACGATGCTCGACACGCTCGCCAATTCGGGCGCGGAGATCGACGACACACCCTTCATCGTGAAGGCCCAGGAGACCTGCGGGCGGATCCAGTCGGCGATCGAGCACGCAATCGACGAAGGCGAGGTCAGCCTCGAGGACGTATTCGACCGCGACTACCAGATCGTCGAGGGCTCCAACCCGGTCCAGTACAATGTCCGCTTCAACGATGGCGCCGACCGCTACGTTCGCCCCATCCTCGACCGCACCAAAGCGGGCGACAACCGGATCATCGGCTCGGCGATCGGCGACATGAACGGCTATCTGCCGACGCACCTTTCGGAGCGCAGCCACCCCCAGGGTCCCGACCCGGTGTGGAACGACGAGCATAGCCGCAATCGCCGCATCCTGATCGACGACACGACGCGCATGGCGCTCGCCAGCGAAAGGCCGGCGACGCTTGCCACCTACCGGATGGAGCTCGGCGACAAATTTATCCCGGTGAAGAACGTCTTCGTGCCGCTGTGGATCAAGGGCCGTCGCTGGGGCAATTTCGAGCTGGCTTACCGGGACGATTAAGGTCCGGAACAGGGTTCAGGAAAGCTTACCCGCCAATAAACCTCGTCTTTACGCCCTTGCGTTAGAACGGCGCGGATAAGGCATCGCCGAGATCAGGCACGAGGGGAGAGGAATGGCAATTAATCGGTCCGTCGGCCAGCAACAGGTCAGCGTTGCCGAAGCCCAGCTCGCCCGCGTCGCCGGCGCGGGATGCGCGCGCCACAACTATCTCAATGCCCTGCTGGAAGCGTCTGGCCGCCACTCAGGCCGCGACCTTGCCGACGCCGTGCACCTGCTGTGCAACCTGCACGGCCGCTATCCGGGCGTGAGTGAGATCGGACTGCAGCGTTGCCCCAAGGGGCAGACGCACGACTGGCTGAACCGCGCATCGGACGCATTCGAGCGCGAGCGGCTCTATGTGGTGCGCCTGACTTCCGCGGTGGGTCCGCTTCCGAGCACGCCGGGCGCTGCGGAAACCGAGGCCAGCCTGGTCGCCGCGCGGCATGCGCTCGAAACCCTTGCCATGTCGGAGCGCAACGGCTGCGCCTTGGGCGCAGCAACGGCGCTCGTCGGCGACTGGTGGCCAATCCGCCGACTGCTCGATCGCGCCGCGGCGCGGGTCGGCATCGAAGCGCCCGCACCATCGCTACCCGACGAAGCTTCAATGCTGGCGGTGATCGAGCGCGGCGCCGAGGAGCCGGCGAGCGCTCGCGCGCTCGCCTTTGGCGGGGAGCAGCTGCTGCTCCAGCACCGCGCTCTGTTCGATCTGCTCGAAGCCCGCGCCGAAGCCCGCGGCGACCTTTAGGCCGCGTTCGCGAGTTCGCGCTGTTCGTTAGCGGCGCTGAGGTCTTCCGTCACCATCGCAGCCGGGGCCGCCTTGTACTTCGGAAACAGCAGCCGCGAGGCGAGCACTACCGCGCCAAGGCCGAAGTAGATGGCGATCGCGATCGTTGGGCTCCACAGGACGCTGGCCGCGAAGGGGATGCGCAGCAGGACCGGGTTGAACCCGAAATCCTCACCAATCGCCTCGCACACGCCAAGAATATTGTGCGACCTCAGCGGCAGCGGGACCTGATTTTCTTGCGCTTCCATCACTTCACTCCAGTGGCAAAGGTTCGTGTCCTTCATCAGAGCAAGAGCCGTGCCAAATTCTAAAACATCAGCAATCCAATGGCTTAGCTCGCCCGCTGAAATTGGGGATCGCAAAAGCCGCCGCGCGGGCGGCCATCAATTGGGAATTCCCACCTCATGCTGCAAGTGCGATATCGCAGCGCAGCATTGATTCTCGACGAATGGATGCAAATCTAGTAGTGGCGCTCGCCGCGAGCTTGAGGAGCCGGTCCCAGTGATGCGGATCATGATGAAGTCGAAGATTCACCGGGCGACGGTGACCCAGGCCGATCTCCATTACGTCGGCTCGGTCACGCTCGACGCCGCGTTGATGGAGGCCGCCGACCTGCTCGAGGGCGAGCAGGTCGCGATCGTGGACATCACCAACGGCGCGCGGATCGAGACCTATGTCATTCCCGGCGAGCGCGGCAGCGGCGTCATCGGCATCAACGGTGCCGCGGCGCACCTCGTCCACAGCGGCGACCTCATCATCATCATGAGCTACGCGGTGCTCGACGAGGCCGAGGCGCGGGCGCTGACCCCGCTCGTGGTCCACGTCGATGAGCGCAACCGCGTGGTGAAGATCGGCAACGACCCGGCCGAGCCGGTTGCCGGAAGCGACCAGCTTAGGGGCGACCTCGCGGCCTAGCGCTGCCGACGACCAGCAACCGCCACGGCGGCGGCAGATAGTCGGTCGACATATAATAATAGAACAGGCACTGGCCCGCCGACGCGCGGTTGACCCCTTTGGCGATGCCAAAGGCGATCTCGCCGCTGAACACCGGGCCGCCGCTGTCGCCGGGGATGCAGCTTGGTCCTTTGACCGTCACCCAGGTCGGCGAGCAGGGGCCGCCGCACAGGTCGCCCGGCGGCGCATAATCGGTGAGCTCGACCGTCGCGCAGCTGTATCCCGAGCTTTCGCCATAATGACAGACGAAGTCGCCGGCGCGCGTGCTCGCGACGTTGCGCCAGCTGACCAGCTGCCTGAGCGTCCGCGCGCCGCGGTTGGAGTAGAACAAGGGCTCGGGCGAATCCGGGCTGCCGTTGATCTGCACGTCCTGGTAGCCCGCGCCCCACGATCCGATCAGAGGCAAAGTGATCATGCTCCCGTCGAGCTCTTCATAGCTGAGCTCGTCAGGGCAGTGAGCCGCGGTGGTGATCGCATTGGTGTCGCCGTTGGTGACGACGAAGCCGGTGGTGCAGCGGTTGCGCCGGCCGGTCAGCGTGTTGGTGCCCTCGACCCGGCCGCCGCCATCGATGCTCAAGTTCGTCTCATTGAGCTCGTTGATCACGATCCGCACGGGAACTCCGCCGATCGCTTCGGCGCGTTGCCGGATCGCATCCACGCCGAAGCGCTGCGCATCGGCGCTGCTGACCAGCAGCACCACCTCGCCGGTGCGCTGATCGTATCCGCCGCCGCGCGCGCCCGGCAGTTCGGCGTGGAGGTCGATCAGATGCTTGCGCAGCGCCGCGACCGCTGCGGCCTGGGTCGCTTTGGCGCCGGTGCGAAAGACGATCGGCACCCCGTCCGCGGACCGATCGGCGACCGGCTCGTCGCCGGTCAGGAGCACGACGATGCGATAAGCCGGCGCATGATCGATCGCGATTCCGGCAAGGCGGCCGGCGAATTCGGCGCGGATCGCGTCGGTCGCGGCGACGCTGGCCTGCTGGGCCTCGAGCCGCCGCAGCGCCTCCTCGGGAGCGACCCGGAACTGAGCCGCATATTGGACAGCGTCGTCGGCGAGCGCGTCGGCCTGCGTCTGAACCGGCTGCGCTTGGGCCGCCGGCGTGATATAGGCCGCTGCAGCCGCGAAGGACCAGACTATGCCCCAGGAAATCGCTCTCGACCAAGCCACCTTCGACCTTACGCCGCCGACGGACGAACAGTTCCGCGCCTTGGTCGCCGATCTCGACGACGAGGAGCGCCGAGTGCTGCTCGAACATGGCACCGAAGCGCCATTCTGCGGTGTGTTCCTCGAAGAGAAAAGACCGGGCGTGTTCACGTGCCGGCTATGCGGCCTGCCGCTGTTCCACGGCGGCACCAAGTTCGAGAGCGGCACCGGCTGGCCGAGCTTCACCCAGCCCTTCGCGGAGGGGCACCTCAAGACCATCCGTGACACGAGCTATGGCATGACCCGCACCGAGATCGTCTGCGCCCGCTGCGGTGGCCACCAGGGCCATGTCTTCCCGGACGGGCCGCCGCCGACCGGCGAGCGCTATTGCATCAACTCGGTCAGCCTCGCCTTCACGCCCGACGGGGAACGCTTGCCGGACAAGCTGGGCAGGGGCGCGCCCGAAGGGCAACCGGCGAGCTAGGCAGGAACCCTTTTCGGCCAATACGGCGAAGACGTCAGGCTGCTTCCGGCTAGGCCGAGCGTCGCTCATCACTCGGTTCTCACGTCGGTCTCGATCAGGATCCGCACCCACGCGCCGATCAGCTCGCGGCCGGCCTTGCGCGGCGGGCGGACGCGGAACTGCCAGGCCATCTGCCGCACGGCGCTCGCGAGGTGCGAGCCGCGCGGGCTCTGGTCGAGCTCGACGCAATCCTCGACCCGGTCGCCGGGGATGGTCTTGCACGCGACCAGGCCCCAACCCGACATATTGCGCGGCCAGTAGCCGGCGATCTCGGCATCGCTGGGCTCGCGCGCCCATTTCGCGGCATAGAGCGCTTCACCGTTGGGCCCGCGCCCGACCACCTCGCTGTCGCCCGCGCCGCCGGCGCCAGACGAGGGCAGCGTTGAGATGTCCGCGGCGGCGAGCTCGTCCTTGCTCATCTCGATCCACGGCTTTTCGGCTCGCTTGGGCGGCGGCGTGATCGTCGGCTTGGAGGGAAGGACGATCGGCGGCGGCTTGGGGGTCAGCCGGCTAGCCGAAACCTTGGGATGCTGGGTGGCGCTCTTGTGTGTCGCGGAAGCGGGGCGGCTTTCGGGCAGCAGGTCGACGGTAAGCGAGCTCGAGCGCTGGAGCGGCAGCGGCGGAATGACGCCGAGTCCCAAGAGCACCAGCAGCAGGAGCAGATTGACGCCGAGCGCGGCCAGGAAGCCGGAGAGCCGGCGCCTGAGCGGTGGGCGGTCGTAAGGAGAGGAGAGGCGGTAGGCTGGCAAGACTCGGCGTAAGGGCTGCGTCGCGGTGCCCGGCAATTAGCGGGTCCGTGCGTGAACCGGTAGTGAAAGCGTTGGGATTTCACCTTGTCGACGAAGTGAGCCGCGATCACCAAGCCCGCATGGTGACCATCCGCGATGCGAGGGGCAGCGACGCCGAGCCGATCGCGCGCATCTACGCCCACCATGTGCTGAGCGGCACCGCCTCCTTCGATTTCGAGCCGCCGAGCGTCGAGGAGATCCGCGCCAAGATCGAGCGCATCGCCGCCGCCGGGTGGCCGTTCCTGGTCGCCGAGCGGGACGGCGCGGTCGCCGGCTACGCCTATGCGACCCAGTTCCGCGACCGCGACGGCTATCGCTACACCTGCGAGGACAGCGTCTATGTGCACCCCGACTCGCTGCGCCGCGGGATCGGCAAGGCGCTGCTCGGCACGCTGATCGAACGGGCAGGCGCGTTCGGGTTCAGGCAGATGGTCGCGGTGATCGGCGGCGCCGAACCGGGCTCGATCGCGCTCCACTCGAGCTGCGGCTTCGTCGAGGCCGGGCGGCTCAAGGCCGTCGGGTTCAAACACGGCCGCTGGCTCGACAGTGTCTACCTGCAGCTGGAGCTGCCGAGCACGGGTATTCAGATGCCCGAAAGTGGCTAAAGTCACCCCTCTACGCGCGTGCGCTAGCGGCAGCCGAGGTCAGAACAATGGAAAGTGGCCCGCGCATCCGCGAGGCTGGACCACAAACAGGGTGCTGTAGGAAAGTGTAATTGGGGCCGGAGAGGGCCTGCGCCCAGCTTGCGCTGGACGCAGCCTGCCCAACCTACTGCCCGGTCATTGCCAGATATTGCGCCGGCGACACCGGTCCGACCACGAAGGTGTCGGTGTGCAGCGCGATATATTTGCGGAACTCGATCGAGCGCGCAGGCCCGGTCGGCTGCCCCAGCTTCTTCTGCGCCGCGTCCACGGCTGCGTCCTGAGCCGGAGTCGTCACCGGATCAATCGACAGATAATCCCAGCTGTCGCCGTCGGTGTGGGCGTAAAGCTTCGACGGCGCGACACCTGCCGACTGCGAGATCTGGTCCTGCTGGGCAAGCCACCTCAGCAGCGCGATCTGCTGGCCGGGCGCGGCGCGATAGAGCGCTATCCGAGCGGTCGGCGGCTGCGGCGAGCCGGCCTGCGCATAGACGATGGTGCCGGATGCGAGCGCGCCCAGCGCCGCCGCAGCGGCGAGTTTGATCATTTGGTTCATGGTTGAGTTCCCCCGAAGGTGTGAGCGAACGCACAAGGGGGTGACATCGGCGCGCCAACGGCCCCCGCGCGCCAGCCGGGGCGGTGCTCCTGTTGTTAACCTATGTCAAATGAATGCGCTGATGGCCGGGCGCGTGGAAACGGCTTTGCAGCAGTCGGGTCGCAGGGCCTAGACGGACTGGCAGCGAAAGGAACAGCACGTGCAATTATCCGAACTTCTCATCCCGACCTTCACCCAGGCGCTGAAGGCGCTCGGCGCGTGGCTCGCCAAGGGCGCGGCGCATGAGGAGGCGGCGGGGCGCGAGCCGGACGGCCTGCTGAGCGGGAGGATCGCGCCCGACATGTTCCCGCTGGCGACGCAAATCCGCTTCGGCTGCTTTTCGGCGCAGGAATTTGCCTATTGGCTGCGCGGGGAACCGCTGCCCGACGCGGTGCTGGCGGTGCGGCAGGCGGGCCGCGACGCCGCCGAGCGGCCGGGGACGATGGCCGACGCGCAGGCGCAGATCGCGGCGGCGCTGGAGTTCCTGTCGCAGCTCGATGCCGCCGAGATCGACGCCCGCGCGGGCCGCCAGGTCACGCTCGAGCTTCCGACCGGGCACGTGTTCGAGATGACCGGCGACCAGTACGCGCGCGACTGGGCCCTGCCGCAATTCTATTTCCACCTGATCGCCGCCTACGCGATCCTGCGCGGGCGCGGGGTGCCGCTTGGCAAGGTCGATTATCTGCCGCACATGTTTGCCTATCTGCGGCCGGGCAGCGGGCCGGCGTGATAGGATTCCGCCGGGCTTATCGGGCGCGGGAGCTCAGCCAATTGAACGCCTGATCGGCGTTACGAAAGAATTTCATCGGGGCGCGGAACAGCGGCGCGCCGGCAGTGGTGATCCAGCCGTGCCACCAGCGGTCGCCGATCACCGCGATCCTCGAGAAGGTGCGGCGGTTGCGGACGTCCCAGGCGAGATCGCGGAGGAGCCCCGCCGGGGTCCAGCCGGCAAAGCCGCGCATGTCGAGCAGCAGCGGGACGGGCGGCGTCCTGCGCCCGAGCTCGGCGGCGAAGGCGGGCTCGAACCGGTCGTAGTCGTCGGCGGTGAGGCGGCCGCTGGCGCCGATGCGCATGAAGGAGGCGGGAGAGGGTTCCAGCGTGAGCATTGGGCGGCAAATCACTTTGTGGCAGCCTTTTCGTCATCAAACAGCCAGCGCGCCACGCCCGCCGCGCAAGCAGCGCCGAACAACTGGGCCAGGATGAACAGGGGCACGTCGTGCGGTGCGATGCCGGCAAAGGTGTTGGTCAGGCTGCGCGCGACGGTGATCGCCGGGTTGGCGAAGCTGGTCGACGAGGTGAACCAGTAAGCGGCGGTGATGTAGAGCGCGACTGTAGCCGGCACCCATTCGCGGCGGAAGCGGACCGTGCCGAGGATCGTCAGGATCAGGCCGAAGGTCGCGACGAACTCGCCGGCGAATTGGCCGAGGCCATGACGCGCCTTCACCGACAGCTGCAGCGTCGGAAGGCCGAACATCAGGTGCGCCGCCCAGGCGCCGATTACTCCCAACGCGAGCTGGGCGACGATGTAGGCTGCGGCGTCGGGCCACGCGAGCTCACGCCGGAACGCCGCGACCAGGCTGACGGCCGGGTTCATGTGCGCGCCCGAGATCGGACCGAGCATCGTGATCAGCACGAACAGGATCGCGCCGGTGGCCAGCGTATTGGCGAGCAAGGCGACGGCATCGTTCCCGTGACTCAGATTCTGGGCCATGATTCCCGACCCGATCACGCAGGCGAACAGAAAGAAGGCACCGAGCCCCTCGGCCGCGACGCGGCGGGCGAGGGGCGGCGGTTCGTGGTCGTGCGCTGTCATGGTGCTTCGTGTCGATGCGTACGAAGCGATTATGACGGCTTCAAGTCAACGCCTGGCCCTGTCGAACAGCTGCCGCGACGCGGCGTCGTGAAGCGCCTTTTTTCCAGTCGCTGGCGACGGTACGGCGGCGGGGTGAGAATAAGGTTGGCCACCCAAAGCGACGCACCGGCGATCTGGAGCATCATCGGCCCGGTGATCCGCGCCGGCGAGACCTACGCGCTCGACCGCGACATGAGCCAGGCCGAAGCGATTGCATACTGGATGGGCGGCGACCGCGAGACGTTCGTCGCGGAGGACGAGAGCGGCGAAGCGATCGGCACTTACTATCTCAAGCCCAACCAGGCTGGCGGCGGGCGGCACGTCGCCAATTCCGGCTATATGACAGCCGCTGCGGCGAGCGGCCGCGGAATCGCCCGCGCAATGTGCGCCCACTCGCTCGAGCGGGCGCGCGAGCGCGGGTTCAAGGGCATGCAGTTCAACTTCGTCGTCAGCACCAATGTGCGGGCGGTGGCGCTGTGGGAATCGTTCGGGTTCGAGGTGGTGGGGCGGCTGCCGGGCGCGTTCGAGCATCCGACCGACGGGTTTGTCGATGCGCTGGTGATGTTTCGGGAGTTGTAGGGCGTCTTTGTGACTGAATAAGTGCACTGTCACCGTAATCTACTGACACCCTGATCTCACTGTCCCATAATGTCGCGTAGTTTCGTGATGCCGTAATCTTCTCTGTTGTTCTCGCGTTTCTTGCCGCATCATTCGCGGCAGGGGGCGCGAATGCCTGACGGCGGCACAGTAGCGGACAGATCGGATTTCGATCTCGGGACAATCCGCGTACGCCCCGCGATGAGGACCCTCGAGAGGGCGAGCTCTCGCGTTGGCCTGGAGCCGCTCGCGATGCAGCTGCTGCTGACGCTCAGCCGGCGGGCAGGACGGCTCGTGACCCGGCAGCAGGCCTTCGACGCCTGCTGGGGCTCGGCGGCGGTTGGCGACGACAGCTTGAACCGCGCCGTCGCGGTGCTCCGCAAAGCCCTTCGCAAGATTTCAGCCGACGGTATCCGGATCGAGACGATTCCCGCTTCGGGATACGTCCTGAGACTGACTGCGGAAAAGCCGTCACCAGAACTTACTCCCGACGCCGAGGACGCGATTCGGGCGGGCTATGACAGCTGGCGTCTCGGACTGCCCGAACCGGATCATCTTCGTCTTGAAATGCTCCGGAAAGTGACGGCCGGACATCCGGACTGCGAACGCGCTTGGGGCATGCTCGCGCTGCTCTGCAGGCAGGCAGCGGAATATGCCGACCCCGTCGATGTTGCCGCCTTTGTCAGCGAGTGCGAGTCGGCCGCGCGACGAGCGCTTGTACTCGACGACAACCAAGGCGAGGCGCTGGCGGCGTTGACCAGCGTTGCCCCGCTCTATGGCCGCTGGCGGGCGGCGCGTGCCGCCCTCACCGGAATCCTCGGGCGCATCCCCGATCACATGATCGTCATGCATGATCTCGCGATCCTCGAGATGGCGACGGGGCGAGTCCGCGCTGCGAAGGCGATGATGGACGCCTTACGGGTGCGCGATCCGCTCGCTGCATGCCTGTGCTACAAATCGATCTATCAGCACTGGTCGGTCAACGATCTGGCCGGGCTTGATGACGTCGGCGACCGCGCCATTCAGCTGTGGCCGAACCATCCGGCGGTGTGGATGGCGCGCTTTTGGACCTATGCTCACACTGGCCGCGGCCCTGCCGCCCTTGCAATGCTCGATGACGCGGCGGCCCAACCGAACCTTCTCGAGGCTACCGTTCGGCTCCTTCGCGCAATCGTCGGCGCATCGCTCGAAGGCAAGGCGTCGCGCACGGAACAGGCTGCCGACGCGTGCCGGGCGGCGGCCGCGCACGGACCGGCGCAAGCCATCCTCGCGCTCCAGGGGCTGGGCTTGCTGGGACGCGTGGATGACCTGTTCGACGTGGCCAACGCTTATTACCTGCGCCTCGGCAGCGACCCGGTTCCCCTGCGACGCACAAGCGGCGAGCCGTCGGTCAACGACCAGCACCGAAGGGTCACTCAGATGCTATTTACTCCGGCGCTGACAGACATGCGCGCCGACCCGCGGTTCATGCCGATGTGCGCCCGAATGGGCCTGGCCGCTTACTGGGAGGCGGAGGGCGTCAGCCCCGATTTTCTCCAAGCCGCCTGATCGGCGAACCGGCTTCATCAGGACTCCATCATTCCCGACCATCGATTGGGCGCGGACAAGGCGCGCGAGCGATCGCATTACCGCGGTCGTGTGCTCGCGAAGGAGCGATAAAATGAAAAAGCTTTATATGGTCCTGATGCTCGCCAGCGCGGCCGTGACCGCCCCGGCATCTGCCCACCCGACCAGCATCCTTTACGACTCGTTCGGCGAATGCAACGCCGCGCTGCAACAGGACAACCACTTCGACCGCGACTTCTTCGGCAGCTTTTTTCCCAGCAATGGCGCGGCCGAGGTCAACATGATCAACAACTGGCAGTGCGTGTACGATCCGGACCTCAACGCCTGGCATATCGAGGGTCAGCCGTTCGGGGGCACCAACCTAGGAAACGGCAATGGCAAGGCGAATCCCGGCGGTCAGTGAATCGCCGAACGAAGAGGGGGCCCGCCCTGGTCCCCTCCACCCGTTACGCTCAACTCGCGCGGACTGCGATGTGTCACTGCGAAAGCTGTGGACGAAAATTTCTTTCCGAATGACAGCAACTTAGGTCAGGCGCACCATCGCGGTTCAGTTTCCTAGGGGAGGGCTGGACATGATTGCGAACATCTTGCGCGCCGAGTGGATTCGAACGGCACTGCCGCTGATCCTGACCGCCGCGGTCGTCGGCGCCGGTGTGGCGTTTGCGTTTTCCGGCGGCTGAGCGAAGCACAAGAGGACGTCACGAACTGCCGCGAGATTAGCGCGCGTCGACCCTCGTCGCCTGGGCCGAGACCAGCTGCCAGCGGCCGCTGCGGCGGACATAGACGCGGGTCATCCGCAAATCGCCGCCGATCTGCTCGCCGTTGCGGACGATACCGGCCGGATCGCGCGAAACGACCAGTGCGGTATCGCCGAACAGCCGGACCTTGCGTTCGCGCGGCACGAGCGGCGCGAAGTGCAGCTTGCCGGACCTCAGCTCGCCAATCTGATCCTGCTTTGAACGGACGACGCCCTCGGCGGTGATCAGCGAATAGTCGTCCGCGTAAATCCGGCCCAAGGTCGCGGTGTCACCCGCGGCGCGGGCGCGGATGCGCGCGTCGTCGGTCCTCAGGACCTCAGCCGTGCGCGACGCGTCGGCGGCCGGGCGAGCTTGGGCATGGACTGGAAGCAAGGCGACCATCGCCAGGGCGACGAGCGGCAGGTTCCTCGCCAATGCGGCTCCTCCTACTGGTCTAAGAACGACCTCATCTTGCGGCTGCGGCTCGGGTGCTTGAGCTTGCGCAGCGCCTTCGCCTCAATCTGCCGGATGCGTTCGCGGGTGACGCTGAACTGCTGGCCGACTTCCTCGAGCGTGTGATCGGTGTTCATGCCGATGCCGAAGCGCATGCGCAGCACGCGCTCCTCGCGCGGCGTTAGCGACGCGAGGACACGGGTCACCGTCTCCTTGAGGTTCGACTGGATCGCGGCGTCGACCGGGATGACCGCGTTCTTGTCCTCGATAAAGTCGCCGAGGTGGCTGTCTTCCTCGTCGCCGATCGGCGTTTCGAGGCTGATCGGCTCCTTGGCGATCTTGAGGACCTTCCGCACCTTTTCGAGCGGCATGGAGAGGCGTTCGGCGAGCTCCTCCGGAGTAGCTTCGCGGCCGGTCTCGTGGAGGAACTGGCGGCCGGTGCGGACCAGCTTGTTGATCGTCTCGATCATGTGCACCGGAATGCGGATGGTGCGCGCCTGGTCGGCAATCGAGCGGGTGATCGCCTGGC
>JBJMVJ010000158.1:0-22418 GCA_045810685.1 Sphingomonas sp. | reverse complement strand
TCGCGGCCGCGAAGGCCGGCGCGCTGCACGTCGACGACGCATCCGCGCTGGCGGGCCTGCCGCCGGAGCAGCTCACCGCGGCGCAGGCCGCGGCAAAGGAGCGCAAGGTCCCGGGCTATGTGCTTCCGCTGCAGAATACGACGCAGCAGCCGGCGCTGGCCTCGCTGACGCATCACGACACGCGACAGAAATTGTTCGAGGCGAGCCTCAACCGCGCCGAGCATGGCGATGCCAACGATACGCGCGCGACGATCAGCGAGATCGCGCAGCTCCGCGCCAGGAAGGCGGCGCTGTTCGGCGCGGCGAACTGGGCCGATTACACGCTCTACGACCAGATGGCGAAGAACCGCGAGACCGCGGTCGGCTTCCTCAACCGGCTGGCCCCTGCGGTCGCCGCCAAGCAGCGGCAGGAATGGTCCGACATCGTCACGCTGGCCAAGAGCCAGGGCGCGAACTTCCAGCCGACTCCGGCGGACTGGAACTTCTACGCCGACCAGATCCGCAAGCAGCGGTTCGACCTCAACCAGGACGAGCTCAAGCCCTATTTCGAGTTCAACAACGTGCTTGAGAACGGCGTCTTTTACGCCGCGAACCAGCTGTATGGGATCACGTTCAAGGAACGCCACGACATCCCGACGTGGAGCCCTGACATGCGGGTGTTCGACGTCTATGACCAGGACGGCAAGCCGCTCGCGATCTTCATGATCGACCCGTTCAAGCGCGACAACAAGCAGGGCGGCGCGTGGATGAGCAACCTCGTCAACCAATCGTACCTGCGCGGCACCAAGCCGGTCGTGTTCAACGTTCAGAATTTCGCCAAGCCCGCCCCGGGCCAGCCCGCGCTGCTCAGCTTCGACGATGTGACGACGATGTTCCACGAATTCGGCCATGGCCTGCACGGCATCTTCGCGAGCCAGACCTACCCGACGATATCGGGCACGGCGACCGCGCGCGACTTCGTCGAGTTCCCCTCGCAGTTCAACGAGAACTGGGCGCTCGATCCCAAGGTCCTTGCCCATTATGCGGTGAACTATCAGACGCACGCCCCCATGCCGCAGGCGCTGGTCGACAAGATCAAGCGGTCGCGCACCTTCAACCAGGGATACGAGCTGGGTGAGGTGCTGGAAGCGGCGCGGCTGGATCTCGACTGGCACTCGCTGCCGGGGAACGCGCCGCGTGAGGACGTCGACCGCTTCGAGGCGCAATCGCTAGCCAGCAGCGGGTTCGACACGGCGGACGTGCCGTCGCGTTACCGCTCGAGCTATTTCCTGCACATCTGGAGCAACGGCTATTCCGCGGGTTATTACGCTTACCCGTGGACGAGGATGCTCGCCGAAGATGCGTTCAACTGGTTCGAGACGCATGGCGGCCTGACCCGCGCGAATGGCCAGCGCTTCCGCGACATGGTCCTCTCGCGCGGCAACACGCTCGATTATGCCGAGATGTACCGGGCGTTCGCCGGACACGATCCGGACGTCGGCCCGATGCTGCAATTCTACGGCCTCCCGGCAAATGCGCCCGCTCCCGCAGCAGTGCCCGCGCCGCCTCCTGCAGCGGTGCCCGCGCCGCCTCCTGCTCCAGTCGCCACGCCGGCGCCTGGGAAGGCAGAGCGCGGCTAAAGCCATGATCCGCCAGCTCGGCGAGCGCGTGATGGTGAGCGGCCAGGTCGCTCCGCACGAGGTCGCCGGGCTGGCGGAGCAGGGTGTGACGATCCTCATCAACAACCGTCCCGACGGCGAGGAAACGGGACAGCCGCTTGCGGGTGAGATCGAAGCGGCGGCCGAAGCGGCCGGCATCGCCTACCGGTTCGTGCCGATCATTCGCGGTATCGGTCCCGCCGATGTCGAGGCGATGCAGGAGGCGCTGCGCGAGGCGAGCGACGGAAAGTTGCTCGCGTTCTGCCGCTCGGGAACGCGCTCGGCGTTGGCGCTGGCGCTGGCCCAGCGCGAGGAGGGAGCGGGCGCGGACGAGGTCCAGCAGCAGCTGCTCCAGGCCGGCTTCGACCCCGGCCCCATCGCGCATCTTCTCTAGGCCGCGGTGCCCCCGACGGTGAGCCCGTCGATCAGCAGGGTCGGCTGACCGACCCCGGCGGGCACACTCTGCCCCGCCTTGCCGCACACTCCGATGCCCTCGTCGAGCGCGAGGTCGCTGCCGATGCCCTTGACGCGGGTCAGCACGGTCGGGCCATCGCCGATCAGGGTCGCGCCCTTGACCGGCTCGGCGATTTTCCCGCCGCGGATGCGGTACGCCTCGGTACAGGAGAAGACGAACTTCCCGCTGGTAATGTCGACTTGGCCGCCGCCGAAACTCTTGGCATAGATCCCGTCCTTGACCCGGCTGACGAGCTCGGCCGGATCGTCGGTGCCGCCGAGCATGAAGGTGTTCGTCATGCGCGGCATCGGCGCATGAGCGAAGCTCTCGCGGCGGCCGTTGCCCGTCGGCTCCATGCCCATCAGCCGTGCGTTCAATCGATCCTGCAAATAGCCCCTGAGGATGCCGTCCTCGATCAGCGTATTGCGCCGGGTCGGCGTGCCTTCATCGTCGATGGTCAGCGAACCGCGACGCTGCTCAATCGCGCCATCGTCGACCACGGTGACGCCGGGAGCCGCGATCCGCTCGCCGATCCGGCCGGAAAAGGCCGACGTGCCCTTGCGGTTGAAGTCGCCCTCAAGGCCATGGCCGATCGCCTCGTGGAGCAGCACACCCGGCCAGCCGGGGCCGAGCACCACTTGCATTTCGCCGGCCGGGGCCGCGACCGAGTCGAGATTGGTCAGCGCCTGCGCGAGCGCGATGTCGATCGCGCGGCTCCACTCGGCCTCTTGGAACAGCTTGCCGTAAAGGTAGCGGCCGCCAAGCCCGTGATAGCCCGTCTCCTGCCGGCCATCCCGCTCGGCGACGATCTGCACGCCGAGCCGCACCAGCGGGCGCACGTCGGAGGCGACGAAGCCGCCGGCGCGGACAATGTCGATGACGCTCCAGCTCGCCGCCAGCGACACGCTGACCTGGACGACCCGGGGGTCGCGGGCCCGGGCGGCGGCGTCGATCCGCTGGCATAACGCGACCTTGTCGGCGAACGGGACGAGAGCCAACGGATCGTCCGAGCCGTACATCGCCTGGTTGGTGCGCCGCGGCGGCGGCGCGGGCGCGTCTTTCGCCGGGTCGAGCAACCGCAGCGTTGCAGCGGCGCGGTCGATCGCCGCTTCGCTGATCTCATTGGCGTGGGCGAAAGCGGTGGTCTCGCCCGATACGCCGCGCAGGCCGAAGCCCGAGCTGGTGTGATAGTCGGCGGTCTTCAGCCGTCCGTCGTCGAAGCCGAACGCCTCGCTGGCGCTATATTGAAGATAGAGCTCGCCGTCGTCGTGCCCCGTGAGATGCTTCGCCGCGAGCCGCTGCGCGCCATCCGGATCGAGGCTGCGGTAGAGGAATCGGCGCGGATCGGGTGCGGTCATGCCGCTTTCGAATCCGCCGGTCCCCCCTCAAGGACAAAGCGCCGGTCGCAATAGCCGCACTCCACGAACCCCAGCTCCTCGTCGATGCGCAGAAACACCCGTGGGTGGCCCAGCTCCGGCGCGATCTCGCCCGATCCGTCGCACGCGACCTGCAACTTCGAGACGCGGATCACTTCGGGCGGCGGCGGCACTTTCATGGCCGGCAGGTAGCAACCCGCCAGCACCGGTTCAACCTGTCGGCTTGTCGGGTGCGAACGCGGCTCTTATGCGCGGAAGCGCGATGGACGAGCCTGCAATCCGCATCGAAAGCCTGTCGAAGACCTATGCGGGCGGGAAACGCGCGCTCAACGACGTCAGCTTCGACGTCCCGCGCGGACAAATCTTCGGGCTGCTCGGACCCAACGGTGCGGGCAAGTCGACGCTGATCAACATCCTCGCCGGGCTGGTGGTGAAGAGCAGCGGCGACGTCACGATCTGGGGCTTCGACATCGACCAGCACCCGCGCAACGCCAAGCGCTCGATCGGCGTGGTGCCGCAGGAGATCATCTTCGATCCCTTCTTCACGCCGCGCGAGGCGCTCGAGATCCAGGCCGGGCTCTACGGCGTTCCGCCGGCGCAGCGGAAGACCGGCGAGCTGCTCGCGGCGATGCACCTCAGCGACAAGGCCAATGCTTATTCGCGCACTTTGTCGGGTGGCATGAAGCGGCGGCTGCTGGTGGCCAAGGCGATGGTCCATTCGCCGCCCATCCTGGTGCTCGACGAGCCGACCGCCGGGGTCGACGTCGAGCTTCGCCGCCAGCTGTGGAATTACGTCCGCCAGCTCAACGGGCAGGGCGTCACGATCGTGCTGACGACGCACTATCTCGAAGAAGCGGAGGAGCTGTGCGACCGCATCGCGATCATCCACCATGGCCGGGTGATCGCCAACGAACCAACGCGCGAGCTGGTGTCGAAGGCGCAGGAGAAAGCCGTCGTCGTCACGTTCGACAGCGACATCGCGCATGTGCCGGTGAATGATTCGTTCCAGAACATCAGCCTGATCGACGAGCGGACGCTCGAGATCACCTACCGCAAGGATCGGACTGACGCCGGGCGCGTGCTTGGCGCGCTGACTGCCGACGGGCTGACCATCGTCGACGTGTCGACGCGCGATCCGGATCTTGAGGACGTGTTCCTGAGCCTGGTGAGCGCCGACCAGGAAGCTGCGTGAGCATCACTGCGGACGTCCTGATCGTCGGGTCCGGCGCTGCCGGACTGACCGCGGCGCTCAACCTTGCCGAAACTCACCAGGTCGCGGTGATCGCCAAGGGCGCGCTCGGGGAGGGTGCGACCAGATGGGCTCAGGGCGGCATCGCCGCGGTGCTCGAGGAGGGCGACAGCTTCGAAGCGCACGTCAACGATACGATGGTCGCCGGCGCGGGGCTCAACGACCTCCGAGTGGTGGAGCATGTCATCGAGCACGCGCCGGCCGCGATCGGCCGGCTGATCGAGCTGGGCGTGCCGTTCGCCAGTGAGAATGGGGCGCTGCATCTGACCCGCGAGGGCGGCCACAGCCACCGCCGCATCGTCCATGTCGCCGATGCAACCGGCCATGCGATCCAGCAGGCGCTCGAGACCGCAGCGGCCAAGCACCCGAACATCACTCTCGTGCCGGACATGGTCGCCATCGACCTCGTGACCGGCCGTCACGCGGCGCACTTCTCGACCAGCGGCGCGGTCCACGGGCTCTACGCCTGGAACCGGAAGACGAAGCGGGTCGAGACGCTAACCGGCAGGGCGACCATCCTCGCCACCGGGGGCGCCGGCCGGGCCTATCTCTATTCGACGGCGCCGCGCGGGGCGACGGGGGACGGCATCGCGATGGCGTGGCGGGCGGGCTGCCGGGTCTCCAACATGGAGTTCATGCAGTTCCACCCGACCTGCCTCTACAATCTGCAGGTCAAGAATTTCCTCATCACCGAGGCAGTGCGGGGAGAGGGCGGCCGGCTCAAGCTCCCGCCGGGGGTAAAGGGGGGCGGCAAACGCTTCATGCCCCAGTTGGACAAGCGCGCCGAACTCGCCCCGCGCGATATCGTCGCCCGCGCCATCGACCATGAAATCAAGCGGCTCGGCCTCGACTATGTCCACCTCGACATCTCGCATCGCGACGAGGATTTCGTGAAGGCGCACTTCCCCAACATCTACGAGAAGCTGCTCGGCCTCGGCATCGACATCACCAAGGAACCGATCCCGGTCGTGCCGGCGCAGCACTACACCTGCGGCGGAGTGGTCGTAGACCGCGACGGGCGAACCGACGCGCCTGGCCTATATGCTGCCGGCGAGGTGACGCAATCGGGGCTGCACGGCGCGAACCGGCTGGCCTCGAACAGCCTCTTGGAATGCCTGGTGTTCGGCGAGGCGGCGGCCAGGCACATCATCGCCAACTGGGATTCGCTCCCGGACGTTCCGGCCATCCAAGCGTGGGACGAAAGCCGGGTCACGGACAGCGACGAGGAGGTGGTGATCGCCCAGACGTGGGGCGAGATCCGCCGCTTCATGTGGAACTATGTCGGCATCGTCCGGACCACCAAACGGCTCGAGCGGGCCAAGCATCGGATCGACATGCTGCGCCAGGAAGTGCGCGACTATTACGCTCACTTCCGCGTGACCCCCGACCTCATCGAGCTTCGCAACCTCGTCGAGGTCGCCGACCTGATCATCCGCAGCGCGCTAGCGCGGCACGAGAGCCGAGGATTGCATTACACGCTCGACTTTCCCGGGCTGCTGCCCGAGCCAGTCGATACCGTGCTGGTTCCCTGAGGAGCCGCGGACCCGTCCTTGGCCAGTCCGTGCCCGACAATCGCCGGCCCGTGCCGGGAGGCATTGTCCCAGCATCTCGGTAGAGATTAAGATCGCTCCGGCCGACGGAGAAGCTCCATGCTGCAAGCAAGCCGAATGCACCTCGCTGAGGTTGGCGAAAGCTATTTCGAACATATGCGGTTTGCGCTGGTCGTCGGCGCATTGGCCGCAGGGGCCGGCTTCGCCTGCATGCTTCACGCGATCATTCCCGCTTTGTGCGAGCAAAGCTGCAGCCGCACGGTCAAGCTGCTGCAAGGCTTGTTCGCCGATCGCGGACAGCTCGACGCGGTCGTCGCCCAATCATCGGGCGTGCTGGTTTTCGTCGTGCTTGTTGCGCTGTCCTTCGTCACGGCGCTCGTCGTCGCCTTCTGCACCTCGGCCACGGCCATCGGCCTGGTCGTCATTCCGCAGGCGTTTGCACTGCCGCTGATCTATTTGTCGCAGAACAAAGGACTCGATCCGCTCGCCGAGTGAGGCGTTGTCGACTTCACGCTAGCGCCATCGATCGGCGGGCGCCTGCACATAGTGGCGCCAGACGTACCCCCATGGGATGACCAGCGCGCAGATGAGGGGGAAGGCGCCGATGCCCCATATGTCTTGCGCCAATTGGGGCGGGCCCGTGCCGGATAACCACTGCGGCAGTCCGAAGAAGATAAGCCAGATGCTTTTCCACGCCATCTCAAACAACAGGATCGGGACGATCTTCAGCGGGTAACGGAAGGCGAGGAAGGCCATCAGCCACAGGCCGCCGATCAAGGCTTTGTGCACCCCGCGATCCATCGGCGAATGGTCGAAGAGGGCCATGACGGTGGCGAAGAGGCCCCAAATCCCCAACACCGCAATTGCACGCATGACATACAGCCGCACCAGCGAGACCTCCTGGTCGCCGCGCCGCCAGAGGCTCCGCACCGCGCTCACTGCCAGCGATCTCCGGGCGCCGTCACATAATGGCGCCAGACGTACGCCCACGGGATCACCAGCGGCATCAGGATCACGCCGAAACCGATGTTGAAGAAGTCTTCGCCGAAGGTCGGCGGCTGCTGCCCGGAAAAATATTGCGGAAGGCCAAAGGCGAGCATCCAGATCCACTTCCAGGCGAACTCGAACAGCAGCAGTGGAAGCATCTGCCGGGGGTATTTTAGTCCGAGCAGGTCGAGCAGGCACATGCCGGCGAGCAAGCTCGGAATCACACCGCGCGCGGCGGGCTCGTGGTTGAACAGGACCGGCACGACCTGCGATCCTTCACCCGCGCCGATCAGCAGGTAGACAAAGCGAAGAACATAGAGCCGCGTCAGCGACAGCTCGGCGGACTGGGCGGAAACGGACGCTGCCGTCGAGACCATTGGCCTTCTCCTTTTCAGGCGGCGCGCGGCTGCTGCGCCGCTTCGCCGTCCAGGTGGAACTCGAGCAGGTCGCCGGGCTGGCAGCGCAGCGCCTCGCAAATCGCCTCGAGCGTTGAGAAGCGGATCGCGCGCGCCTTTCCGGTCTTGAGGATCGATAGGTTGGCGAGCGTGATGTCGATGCGGTCGGCAAGCTCGGTCAGCGTCATGCGCCGATCGTGCAGCAGATCATCGAGCTTGACCGCGATCGCCATCAGACGGTGCCTTCCAGGTCTTCGCGCATCAGCGTGCCTTCGGCGAACACGCGGGCGAGGACGAACGTCATGACGACGCCAAGCCAACCCGCCGGTGAAAAGCCCGCATTGAGATGGAGCGGGTGAGCCGGCGTCGATACGGCCTTCCCGATCGCCCAGATTACAAGGCCGATGAGCTGGAGCGCGAGCAGCGCCCATGCGATCGCCTGCAGGCGATAGGCGTTCGCCGCGACGAACGGGTCGCCGGCGCGGACCGTGTGGACCATTGCGACCATGCGCTTGAGCATGGCGAGATTGAGCGGAACGGTGACCAGGCCAAGGGCGGCGACTGCGCGGACGCCCGCGACCAGCCCCGGATTTTCGGACACCGAGCCAAGGTTAAGCGCCCGCAGCAGGAATGGCTCGTTGATGAAAGAATAGCTGAGCAGCGCAATGAGAACCGCCGCATAGAGCCAATTGAGCAAAATGAGGATGCGCAGAACGGTATAGGCGATCGGCAGCGCAGCGGACTGATGTCTGGACATGGGACTTGCACTCCAACGACTCGTGATATTGATAAACGATATATCACTTATCGTTTTTCGGCAAGCGCCCTGTTCACTCGCCGCGAACTTTGACCGCCATCAACAAAGCCCCATATGCTGAACGTCCGTGCGGCTTTCATCGCCGCTCCACCCTGCTAAACCGCTCCGTTCATGCCCGACGCACAAGGTCAATCCACGCCGCATCTCTACCTGGTCGACGGGTCGAGCTACATTTTTCGCGCCTATCACCGGCTGCCGCCGCTCACCAACCGCCACGGCGCCCCGGCGGGCGCCGTTTATGGCTACACGACCATGCTGTGGAAGCTCGCGGACGGGCTCAACAAGGCCGACGGCCCAACCCACATGGCGGTCATCCTCGACGCCTCGGAGCACACGTTCCGCAACGAGATGTACGACGGCTACAAGGCGCACCGGCCGCCGCCGCCCGAGGATCTCGTCACGCAATTCCCGCTGATCCGCACCGCCACGCGGGCTTTCTCGATCCCGTGCATCGAGGAGGCCGGGCTCGAGGCCGATGATATCATCGCCTGTTACGTGACCGCGGCAAAGAAGGCCGGCTGGCGGGTGACTATCGTCAGCTCAGACAAGGACCTGATGCAGCTGGTCGACGACGGGCGCGTCGACATGCTCGACACGATGAACGACCGGCGCATCGACGAGGCGGCGGTGGTGGAGAAGTTTGGAGTCGGTCCCGACAAGGTCGGCGACGTGCTCGCGCTCATGGGCGACAGCGTCGACAACGTGCCGGGCGTGCCGGGCGTCGGGCCGAAAACCGCGACCCAGCTGATCCAGGCCTTCGGCGACCTCGAGACCGTACTCGCCAGCACCGACCAGATCACCAAGCCCAAGCTCAAGCAGTCCCTGATCGATCATGCCGACAATGCGCGCCTGTCGCGCGAGCTGGTGCGACTGGTGTGCGAATCCCCGCTGCCCGAGCCACTCGAGGACCTGGCGCTGAAAGGCATTCCGCCGGAACCGTTAAGGGAATTCCTCGAGGAGCAGGGATTCAAGTCGCTGCTGAACAGGCTCAATGGCGGCGGGCCAGTGCAAGGCCGGAGCAGCAGCGGCGGCGGCATCAATGGCGTCATGGCGTCGCTCGATCGCAAGCCCAGCGAGCCTGCGCCGGCCGAACAGATCGAGGTCGATCGGTCGAAATACGAGACCGTCACCGACGAAGCGACGCTCGATCGCTGGATCGCCGAAGCGACTGAGCGAGGCTTCGTCGCGATCGACACCGAAACCGACTGCATCGACTGCATCATCGCGAGGCTCGCCGGCATCAGCTTGGCGACGGCGCCCAACCGTGCCTGCTACATCCCCGTCGGCCACAGCGGCCTCGACCTTTATTCCGACGCTCCGAACCAGCTGCCGATGCAGCTCGTCCTCGACCGACTGAAGCCGCTGCTCGAAGATCCGGCGGTGCTCAAGATCGGGCACAATTTCAAATATGACTGGGTGATGTTCGACAAGCTCGGCATCGACGTGGCGCCGATCGACGACACGATGGTGATGAGCTTCGACCTCGACGCCGGCCGCACGTTTGGCCACGGCCTGGACGAGCTCGCGAAGATCCACTTCGATCATGAGTGCATCCCGTTCAAGCAGCTGTGCGGATCGGGCGCGAAGCAGATCACCTTCGACAAGGTGCCGCTTGGCCCCGCTACCGAATATGCGGGCGAGGATGCGGACATCGCGCTGAGGCTCTGGCTGCGGCTGAGGCCGAGGCTCGCCGCCGAAAACGTGACCCGCGTTTACGATCGCGTAGACAAGCCGCTGGTCGCGGTGATCGGGCGGATGGAGCGGCGCGGGATCAAGGTCGACCGCGACTATCTTGCGCGGCTGAGCCGCGACTTCGCCGACGAGACCGCAAGATTGGAAGAGCGGATCTACAAAGCCGCATGCGGGCCGTTCACGATCGGCTCGCCCCAGCAGCTTGGGGAAGTGCTTTATGGGCGGCTCGGGCTCAAGGGCGGGCGGCGCGGCAAGAGCGGCCAATATTCGACCGACGTCACCGAGCTCGAGCGGCTCGCCGCCGAAGGCATAGAGTGCGCGACGCTGGTGCTCGAGTGGCGCCAGCTGACGAAGCTCAAGTCGACTTACACCGACGCGCTGCAGGCGCAGATCAATCCGGAAACCGGGCGGGTCCACACGAGCTTCTCGCTCACCGGAGCGCAGACTGGGCGCCTGTCGTCGAACGACCCGAACCTGCAGAACATCCCGATCCGCACCGAGATCGGCCGCAAGATCCGCGACGCCTTCGTCGCGGAGCCGGGCTACAAGCTACTAAGCGCCGACTACAGCCAGATCGAGCTGCGCCTTGCCGCGCATATGGCCGATGTCCCCCAGCTCAAAGACGCGTTCCGCGACGGCGTCGACATCCACAGCCTGACCGCGGAGGAATTGTTCGGCCGTGTCGATCGCGACACGCGCAACCAGGCCAAGACGATCAACTTCGCAATCCTCTACGGCAGCTCGGCGTGGGGGATCGCCGGGCGCTTGGGACTGCCCAAGGATGAGGGCAAAGCGATCATCGACCGCTACTATGAGCGCTTCCCCGGCATCCGCGCCTTCACGCACAGCACGCTCTCGTTCGCCCGCGAACATGGCTTCACCCAGACGCTATTCGGCAGGAAAACCCACTTCGAACCCAATATCCGCTCGCCCAACCCGTCGATCCGCGCTGGCGCCGAACGCGCTGCGATCAATGCGCCGATCCAGGGCACGTCGGCGGACCTCATCAAGCGTGCGATGGCGCGGATGGACGGGGCGCTCGAGGATGCCGGCCTCGACGGGGTGCGGATGTTGCTCCAGGTTCACGACGAACTGGTCTTCGAAGTCCCCGATGGGCGCGAAGAGGAAGCCGCCGCGGTCATTCGTGAGGTGATGGGACACGCCGCCGAACCGGCGCTCGAGCTTGACGTCCCGCTCGACGTCGAAGTCGGCTGGGGCGAGCATTGGGGCGCCGCGCATTGACCGACATCGACCGGGCCGCAGCCGCCGCGAATGCGGGTCCGGACGCCGATATGGCGACGCTGGCTCGGGGCGGGCGGCTCAACATCTTCGGGTTCGCGCTTCGATTGGTGGGGATGGTGCCGTTCCTGTTCATCGGCGGACGAATCTACGGCCCCGCGGCGCTCGGCCGGTTCGCTTATGCGATCCTAGTTGTGGAATTCGGAGCCCAGGTTGCGGCTTTCGGTCTGAGGCGCGGGCTCGCCCAGCTACTCGCCAATGCCAAGAAGCCCCAGGCATGCATCGTCGCCGATGCGCTGCTCATCGCCGCGATAGGATCGGCGGTCGGAATGGCGATCCTCATCGTCTTTCCGAAGGCGATGTACCCGACCACGCCCGTCGGAGGACTCGACCGTCTGCTTGCGGTCACGGTCCTCGCCGTTTCCTGGACCGACATCGCGCTCGCTGCACTCGCCTATCACCATGACGTCGGCGCCACCGTACGTGCGCGCTCGATCGTCCAGCCGTGGACGATCACGATCGCAGCATTGGCGCTGTCCTTCATACCGATCATGGTCAGCCGCGGGGACGGGCTGATCATTGCCTACGTGCTGTCGATGGTCGCGGCCCTGGTCGCCTCGTTGATCCCGCTGATACGATGCTACGGGATGCCCCATGGCTGGAAGCCGGACCTGCCGACCGCCTGGTGGACGGCGTGGCGCAACGTCCCGCTCGCGGCCGCCGATACCGTCGAATGGGCGTCGCGCAGGATCGACCTTGCCGTGCTTGGCGCATTCCTGCCAGCAAGCTTCGTCGGGATTTATTATGCGGCCCAGCAGATCGCGACACTGCCTGCCAAGCTGAAGACCAGCTTCGAGCCCGTGCTCGGGCCAGCCATCGTCCGGAAGATCGCCGCCGACGATCGCGCGGGCATTGCCCAGCAGGTGCGGCAGGTGACCTATTGGATCATCGCAGCGCAGCTCGGCATCGCCTTGGCACTCGGCATTCCCGGGCGCGCAGTGATGGGGCTGTTCGGCTCGGGATTTACCGGCGGCACCGCGACACTGAGCTTCCTGCTCGCTGCGGAAGTGATCGCCGCCACTGCAGTGGTCAGCGAGTCGGCGCTGATCTACCTCGCTCGGACCCGCAACATGGTCATCAGCTTGATCATGCTCGCGCTCGAGGCGGCGCTTGCGGTCGGGCTGATCCTGGCGATGCGCCGGGAGAACCTGCCGGACACGTTCCAGGCGACAGCGCCAGCGATCGCGTTGTGCATCGCGCTGACGTTCGCTTCCATCGCCAAATCGCGGCTGCTGTCCAGGAAGCTCGGCGAGCGGGTGTCGGGCTGGCGCTTGGACCTCGTGTGGATGACTTCGGCGGGCTTGCTCGCCGGCGCGGCGGTTCGCTTCTTGTTGCCGGAGTCTGTCCAGCTCCTCGGCATCGCGGTCATCCTGCTGGCGTTCGGCGCGGTCTTGTGGACCAAGGGCTTCGGCCGCGAAGACCGCGAGCTTTTCACGATGCGCAAGGACGAAGTGCGCGAACTGCGCGAGGCTGAGGCCGCCGCCGAAGCGCGCGACCAGGTCGAGGACGATATCGTCTAGTGCCTGAAGTGCCGCATTCCGGTGAACAGCATCGCAATTCCGGCCTCGTCGGCGGCGCCGATCACTTCATCGTCGCGGATCGACCCGCCGGGCTGGATAACCGCGGTGGCGCCGGCTTCGACGGCGGCGAGTAGGCCGTCGGCAAACGGGAAGAACGCGTCCGAGGCGACCGCTGAGCCGACGGTGCGCGGCTCCGTCCATCCGTTCGTCTCTGCCGCTTCAATCGCTTTCGCCGCGGCGATCCGTGCACTGTCGCGCCGGTTCATCTGGCCGGCGCCGATACCGGCCGTCGCGCCGTCCTTGGCATAGACGATCGCGTTCGACTTGACGTGCTTTGCAACGGTCCAGGCGAACAGGCAGTCGAGCATCTCCTGGTCCGTGGGTCCGCGCTTTGTCACGATCTTGAGCTGGTCCGGCGTGACGAAACCGTTGTCGCGGTCCTGCACCAGCAGCCCGCCGGCGATCACCGCGATGCTCGTTCCGCCGCGCGCCGGGTCCGGCAAGGCGCCGGTAATAAGCAGGCGCAGGTTCCTCTTGCGGCCGAAGATCGCCTTGGCGTCATCGTCGGCGTCGGGGGCGACGACGACCTCCGTGAAGATGTCGGTGATCGCTTCGGCGGTTGCGGCATCGAGCCGGCGGTTGGTCGCGACGATCCCGCCGAAGGCCGAGACGCTGTCGCAAGCAAGCGCTTCGCGCCACGCATCGACCAGATTGTCGCGCGTCGCCACGCCGCAGGGGTTGGCATGCTTGACGATAACAATTGTCGGCGCTGCGTCGCGGAATTCGGCGGCAAGCTCGAGCGCAGCATTGGCGTCGTTGAGATTGTTGTAGCTGAGCTCCTTGCCCTGGACCTGGGTTGCCTGGGCAACTCCCCGTGCCGCAGGGCCGGCCGGCAGATAGAGCGCCGCTGACTGGTGCGGGTTCTCTCCGTACCGCAGGCCCATCTTCAGCGTCGACGACAAAGTCCAGCGCTCGGGCCAGCGCTCGCCCTGGTCGGCGAACGCGAACCACTGGGCGATGATCGAATCATATTCGGCGGTCAAAGCAAACGCCTTGGCGGCGAGCGTCTTCCTGAGCTCGAACGACGTGCTCCCGCCATTCGCATCAAGCTCGAGCAGGAGGGCGGCATAGTCGGCGGGGTCGGTGACGATCGCGACGTGCGCGTGGTTCTTGGCCGCCGAGCGCACCATCGACGGGCCGCCGATGTCGATATTCTCGATGATCGTGTCGCGGTCAGCGCCGCTCATTACGGTGCTCAGGAACGGGTAGAGGTTGACGACGACGAGGTCGATCGGCGCGATGCCGTGCTGCTCCATCGCCGCTGCGTGCTCGGGATTGTCGCGCACGCCGAGCAGGCCGCCGTGGACCTTCGGGTGGAGCGTCTTGACCCGCCCGTCCATCATCTCGGGAAAGCCGGTGAGGTCGGAGATGTCGCGTACATCGGCGCCAAGCTTGCGCAGCTTCGCGGCGGTGCCGCCGGTCGACACCATCTCCACGCCATGCCGCGCGAGCCCGGCGGCAAGCTCGTCGAGGCCGCTCTTGTCGGAAAGCGAAATCAGCGCCCGGCGAACCGGAACCAGGTCGGTCATCAAACCTCTCAATCAATTCGCGCGGCGGAAGGTCCAGCCAATTTCGCCGCCGAGCGCGGAGACTTCGCCGACGATCACCAGCTGGCTGGTGCGCTGCGGCTTCCCGCGACCGTCGACCCACAGGCTCTCTTCGCTCGTTAGATTGCCGCCGCGGCAGCGGAAGTTCCACGGCGGCGCGCTCTTCGAGCGCAGGATCGCGCCCATGCCGTCGGCGGTGATCGTCGCCTCGATGCCCGGCGCAAGATGGAAGCGCACCGAATAAGGCGCCGCCTCGCGAATCTTCCGGCGGCCCTTTGCAACCAGCTGGTCGGCGCCGCGCAGTTCCTTACCGTCGTTGCCGAGCATGAGACTGCGCTTGTGTACCAGGCCGAACCCCCGGACATACCCGTCGTGGCTCGCCTCCAATCGGCTGGCGTCATTGTCCTCGCTGCGTTCAATGGTGACGTCCTCGACACCCTTGCCGAGCGAGCCGTCGGCAAGAATGCTGGTTGAATTCGTGTCCGAAAGCGCGAGCGTGCTGTGTGCCGCCGTGGTCCTGAGCCCCTCGACCAGCTCATCGGGCAGGTCGGTGGGCAGTGGGCCCGGCCCGCCGCAATTGACCACGAGCCGCTGCCCGCCGTCGGACAGTTCGAATGCAAGTGTCGACGCCGATCCCTGCGCCGCCATCTTTTGCGGAGGCGGCGGCGCGGCATCCAGCACGAGGATGGTGCCCAGCGCCGACATCCGCTGGTAGCCCCAGCCGCGCGCCTGGCGCAGCGGCCGGGCGCGCAGCCCGCAGCCGTCGATCAGTGCCGCCAGGCGCGCGGCCTCGCCGGGACCGCAGCCCTGCCAGCTCGACAGCGCGCCATCGCCCATCATCACTCCGTGGAGCGCGGCTAGCGAGGCCTGCGCTGCCGCTTCGATGCCATCGGGCATGGTCTGCTTGGCCGCCTGGTAGCAGGCGCGGAGCAGACCGAAACGGTCGAGCAGCAGGACCTGCTCGAACGGCGAGCGGCTGACCAGGCCGCCGTCGTCGAACTGCGCCGCCGCGAGGGCGCGCGCCAGTCCGGCTTCGCCGCGAGCGACCCGGGGCACCCCGCCCTGGACCAACAGCCCGGCGGCGACCACTCCGCACCAGGCGGTGACTCGGTCGAGGCCGGCGGTGGCCTTGTCGGCAGCGGCGTCGAGGTGCCGGGCGCCCCGCGCGAGCGTGTTGAGCAAGGCCGAGCGGTAGCCGCTGTCGCGGCTCGACAGGATATAGGGCGCGTAGGCTGCCCAGAAGAGGATGCGCTCGCCCCACAGATGCGGCGCCCACGCCTCGTCGACCTTGGTGCCATGCGCCAACAACCAGCGGCCGACGACGGCTTCGGCGAGGCGGGCACCCTTTTCACGCGACGCGGCGGCGGAAAGGTCGCGGAGCCACGAAAAGCCCTGGAGCTGCTGCGCGAGCGGGCCGCTCGTGCCGACCGCTGCGAAGTCGAGGTCCTTGAGCGGCAGGGTTTCGCTCCCGACCGTGAATCGCCCGGCCAGCAAGGCGTCGCCGCGCGGACGCTCGCCATGGACATGGTCGCGCGGGACCGCGACGAGCTTGAGGGGCTGCTTCGATCGCGTCAGGCGCGAGAGGAACGAGCCGCGCGCGAGCTTGCCGACGACGGCGCGCTCCGCGGCCGAGCCGTCATCGCTCACGCGCCGCCCCTGAGCGCCTTGATATTGCCGGCATACGCCGCGGGGCCACCGCGGAAAACCGCGGTGCCGGCGACGAGAGCGGTGGCGCCCGCTTCGACCGCCTGGCGCGCCGTCTCCACGTCGATGCCGCCATCGACCTCGACCGTGACGTCGAGATTCTCCTTGGCGACGCGGTTGGCGATCGCCTCGATCTTCTTGAGTTGGCCAGTGATGAACTTCTGCCCGCCGAAGCCGGGATTGACGCTCATCACGAGAACCAGGTCGATCTGGTCCAGCACATAATCGAGCGCCTTGGCCGGGGTCGCCGGATTGAGCGAAACCCCGGCTTTCCTGCCGAGCCCCTTGATACGCTGGATCGTGCGATGGAGGTGGGGACCGGCCTCCGGGTGGACGGTGATTATGTCCGCGCCGGCTTCCGCGAACGCGTCGAGGAACGGATCGACGGGCGAGATCATCAGATGAACGTCTAACGGCTTGGACGTATGCGGCCTCAACGCCTTCACCACCGCGGGACCGATTGTGAGGTTGGGCACGAAATGGCCATCCATCACGTCGATGTGGATCCAGTCGGCGCCGGCTTCGTCGATCGCACGCACTTCGTCGCCGAGCTTGGCGAAGTCTGCGGACAGGATAGAGGGCGCGATGATCGGCATCGGTCCGATTAGACGGGATTATCCGCTGCGGACAAGGCGCGCCATGAAGAAGCCGTCGAGCCCGCCTTGCTGTTCGAGCACGCCGGGAAGGATGCGGACCCAGCCCTCGGGCGCCGGAGTCACGAACGCCGGCAGATCCGGCGCCGGGTCGACGACGAAGCTTGGATGACGGTCCAGGAAAGCGGCAACCACCTGTTCGCCTTCCGGCGGTTCGAGCGAGCAGACCGAATAGACCAGCGCGCCGTTCGGCGTCAGCGCTTGGATCGCCCCGTCAAGCAACTGCGCCTGGAGCTGAGCGCTTTCGGCAATCACCTTGGATCGCGCTCGATAGAGAACCTCCGGATGGCGGCGGAATGTGCCGGTCGCCGAGCAAGGCGCATCGAGCAGGATCGCATCATATTGCCGATCGGCCCGCCAGCTCAGCGCGTCCGCCTCGACGAGCCGCGCGCTGAGTTGCGTGCGATCGAGATTCTCGCGCAGCCGCGCGAGGCGATTGGAAGAGGCGTCGACGGCGGTTACGTCATGACGCGCAGCCGCGAGCTGCATGGTCTTGCCGCCCGGCGCGGCGCAGAGGTCAAGGACGTGCTTCGCGTTCTTGCGGATCAGTCGTGCCGGCAGCGAGGCGGCGAGGTCCTGCACCCACCAGCGGCCGCCGCCGAAACCCGCGAGTTCCGTCACCGACGAGCTTCGCACTCGGACATGGTTCGGCGCGAGCGAGACGCCGCGATGCTGCGCGGCATAGCCTTGCGCCTCGGCATCATCGGCAAAGGTGAGGTCGAGCGGCGGGCGCCTGGCAATTTCGCGGCGGGCGGCCTGCACGGCCTCGTCACCCCAAGCCGCGCGCCACCGGTCCTCGACGTCGGCGGGAAGGCGCGGCGCGTCGATCGGGGAAATGCCGCGCCGAAGCAGGGTCCCGAGCACCCCATGCACCAGCCGCCGTGGTCCGCCGTCGACCAGCGGGAGTGCGGTCGCGACCAGCGCGTGATCGGGCGTGTCCAACCCGAGCTTCTGCGCTAGCGCGAGGCGCAGCACCGTGCGCGCCTTGCTGTCGTCGGGAATCCGCTGCCGCGTCGCGCTGTCGATCAGCGCATCGAGATCGGGCAGCCGCCGCAGCGCCTCTCCGGCGATCGCGAGCGCCAAGCCCTGATCGGAGGGCGAGAGATTACGAGTCGCCGAAGCCGCGGCGTCGAGCGTCTGGCCGCGGCGCAGCACGGCGTCGAGCAGCTGCAGCGCCGCACGCCGCGCGCCGACCCCCTCAACGCTTGGCATGGAGCTTCCCAATGGTCATCTTGGCGCCATGAAACGGTCTCCAAAACGGCCGGCGCATCTCGATCCGCCGGCGCATCTCAGTCCCTCGCCGCCGGTGCCCGAACCCGAGCCGCTCGACACCGCTCTGCCCCCGGCCGGTGAGGAGCAACGGCTCGATCCCACTCGCTACGGGGACTGGGAGAAGAAGGGCATCGCGGTCGATTTCTAAACCGCCTCGGCTCTGGGCGGACGCGCCAGCAGCGCCTCGAGCACTTGATCGACGCCCGCGCGCCCCGCGATCAACGCGTCGACCGCATCGACGATCGGCATGTCGATGCCCTTCTCGCGTCCCAGCCGCGCCAGCACCGGCGCGGTGAACGCACCTTCGGCGACGGTCTTGCGGTCGGCGAGGAGCTCGTCGGCCGATCGTCCTTCGCCGATGCCTTTGCCGAGCGAATAATTGCGCGAGCTGGTCGACGAGCAGGTGAGGACGAGGTCGCCGAGGCCGGACAGACCGGCGAGCGTCTCGCGCCGAGCGCCGAACGCGAGTCCGAAGCGGGTCATCTCGGCAAAGCCGCGGCCGATCAGCGCGGCGCGCGCGTTCTGTCCAAGGGCGCGGCCCTCGACCACGCCGCAGGCGATCGCCAGCACGTTCTTGACCGCGCCCCCGATCTCCGCGCCGGCGAGATCGTCCGACACGTAGATGCGAAAGGTCGGCTGGGCGATCCGGTCGCGCAGCCGCTGCGCCAGCTCGGCATCTTCGGCGGCAAGGGTGACGGCCGTCGGAAGCCCCATCGCGACCTCATGCGCGAAGGTCGGGCCGGACAGGACCGCGACCTGGGCGTTCGGACACGCCTCCTTCGCCACGCGGTGCAAAAGCGCGCCGGTCTTTTCCTCGATGCCCTTGGCGCAAAGCAGCAGCGGCTTGCCGCAGTCCTGTGCCTGTTCGAGCACGCCGCGCATGTGCTGAGCGGGCGTCACCACGAGCCACGCGTCGCATCCGTCGAGATCCGCGAGGTCGTACGTCGCGCGGATCGATTCGCTGAGCCGGATCCCGGGGAGAAACAGCACATTCTCATGGCGGCTGTTCACTCCCTCGACCACTTCCGGTTCGAGCGCCCACAGCAGCGTGTCCTTGCCCCCAGCCGACGCCACTTGCGCCAGCGCGGTGCCCCACGCGCCGCCGCCGATTATGCCGAGCTTCATGCCTTCACGCCCGCACCGCGGACCTTCTCGGCGCGCTCGTCGAGCGGCCAGCGGGCGCGCGCCGGCGCGTCGAGCGAGTCGCTCTCGCCAATGGCGAAGCGTTCGGCGCCAGCCCAGGCGATCATCGCCGCATTGTCGGTGCACAGCCAGGCCGGGGGGACGCTGAATCGGCGGCCATTGCCTTCCGCCAGATCGGCCAGCGCGGCGCGGATCGCCTGGTTGGCCGCGACTCCACCGGCGACGACCAGGGTCGGCGCATCGCTCTTGTCGAGCGCGAGGCGGGTACGGTCGACGAGGCAGTCGACGACCGCCTGCTGGAAGCTCGCGGCGACGTCTTCCGCGGTAAAGTCGCCGGTGGCCACCGCCCGCTGGACCGCGCTCTTGAGTCCGGCGAAGGAGAAATGCGGCTCGCCCGACCCGACCAGCGGCCGCGGCAGCGGCACGGCGCCCGGGTCGCCGCGCCTTGCCAGCTCTTCCATCGCCGGCCCCCCGGGATAAGCCAGGCCGAGCAGCTTGGCCGCCTTGTCGAATGCCTCGCCGGCCGCATCGTCGATCGTCGTCCCGAGGCGCCGGTAGTCGCCGACGCCGCAGACATCCAGCAATTGGCAGTGGCCGCCGGAGACGAGCAGCAGCAGGTAGGGAAAATCGAGCTCCGCATCGGCGAGACGCGGGCTCAGGGCATGGCCCTCAAGGTGGTTGACGGCGAGCAGCGGCTTGCCCGCCGCCAGCGCCAGCCCCTTGCCGGCGAGCAGCGCGACCATCACCCCGCCGATCAGGCCCGGTCCGGCGGTCGCGGCAATCGCATCAACCTCGCCGATCGACAGACCGGCCTCGCTCAGCACCCGGTCGATGAGCCCCGGCAGGATCTCGACATGGGCGCGCGCGGCGATCTCCGGCACCACGCCCCCATAGGGCTGGTGCGCGCTGTTCTGCCCGACAACCGCGTTGGCGAGGACCCGCCGGTCGCTGGTGACGAGCGCCGCCGCGCTATCGTCGCAACTGCTTTCAAGGCCGAGGATCAGGCTCATTTCGCTGCCGGCCCTTTGCCTGATCCTCCGAAGATGCACTAGGGGTGGGGCATGCAAGGGCTTCGCCTCGGGACTCGCGGATCGTCGCTGGCGCTGGCGCAGGCGCGCAAGGTCGCCGCGGCAATCGAGACTGCTCAGCGCTGGCCCGACGGCTGGGTCCAAATCGTCGAAATCAGCACCACCGGCGACAAGATCCGGGACCGCCCGCTCGCCGAGATCGGCGGCAAGGCGCTGTGGACCAAGGAGCTGGACCGCGCATTGCTCGAGGGCGAAGTCGATTTCTGCGTCCACTCGATGAAAGACGTGGAAAGCATCCGCCCCAAGGAGATCCATATCGCCGCGGTGCGCCCGCGCGGCGACGTTCGCGACCGCATCGTCGGGGCGGAGTCGATCGACAAGCTCAAGCACGGCGCCGTCGTCGGAACCTCGTCGCCGCGGCGCAAGGCGCAGCTGTTGCGGCTCCGGCCGGACCTTCAGATCGTCCCACTGCGCGGGAATATCGAAACGCGGCTCAGAAAGGTCGAATCGGGCGAGGTCGATGCCACCTTGCTCGCTTCGGCAGGCCTCAAGCGGCTCGACATCGACGCCGGAACCGCAATCCCGACCGAGATCCTGCTGCCGGCGCCCGGGCAGGCGGTAATCGGCATGGAGTGCCGCACCAACGACACCCGCACCCAGAGCGTGCTGAGCACCGTCAGCAATGAGATCACGTACAATTGCGTCATGGCCGAGCGAGCCCTCGCGCGGGCACTAGGCGGCAGCTGCCATTCGCCGGTCGCGGCATTCTGCGCCTTCGACGACGGCGATTTGCGGCTGCGCGCGCAACTGTTCAGCGAGGACGGCAGTGAGATGGTCGAGGCGCGCGCCGTGCTCGACTGCGGCGATTACCGGCCGGCCGAAGCGCTTGCGGCGTCGCTGCTTTCGGACGCGCCGGAATCGATCCGGAGGCTGTTCGCCGCCCAATGAGGCGCGTGCTGGTCCTGCGCCCCGAGCCCGGCGCCAGCGCGACGGTCGAGCGGGCGCGCCAGCACGGACTCGATGCCGTCGCGATACCCGTGTTCCGGGTAGAGCCGCTCGGCTGGCGCCCGCCCGACCCGAGCGGTTTCGACGGCCTGCTCCTGACCAGCGCCAACGCCGTCCGGCACGCAGGCGACGGGCTCAAGGCATTGCGAGCGCTTCAGGTCTATGCCGTTGGCAAAGCGACGGCGCAGGGCGCGCGCGAAGCGGGCTTCCACATTGCCGCGACGGGGGATTCGGGCGTCGACCGGCTGCTCCGCTCGCTCGAGCCGGACCTTCGTCTGCTGCACCTGTGCGGCGACCCGCGGCGCGAGCCGGAAGCGCCGCCGCAGTCGCTCACGACCGTGACCGTTTATCGCTCGCACCCCATCGGCGATCCCGACCTGTCGGCGGCCGATGGCAATATCGTCCTGGTCCATTCGCCCCGCGCCGGACAGCGCCTGGGTGAGCTGGTGCGCGATCGCGGCTCGATCACTATTGCCGCGATTAGCCGAGCCGCTGCCGATGCGGTCGGGAGCGGCTGGCGTACCGTCGAATCCGTGGAACAACCGACCGACGATGCGCTGCTGGCCCTCGCCGCGAGCCTGTGCAACAACTCGTCCCCGAAATGAACGGCACCCGCAATGGCATGGGCTGGGGGGCGCGGCTGCTCGTCGCGCTCGTACTGATCCTGATCGGCGCGGCAGCCGCCGTCTGGGCCCTCGCGCACTACCAGCCGGCGGTCCGGTTCCTCGGCATTGCCCCACCCGCGCAGCCGGTCATGCTGACGCCAAAGCCCGTCGTCACCAACGCCGCTCCGGCAGCGGAGTCGCCGCCGCCTGCGCAGAGCGGGCGCATTGCCGCGCTCGAGCAGCGCGTCGCGCAAGTAGAGAGCGCAACCCAGCGCGCTGAAGGCTTTGCCGGCCGCGCCGACGCTTTGGTGGTGGCCTTTGCCGCGCGGCGCGCGATCGACCGCGGTGTTGCCCTCGGCTATCTTGAAAATCTGCTGGTCGACCGCTTCGGCGCGCAGCACCAAGCGGCCGTTGCGACCGTCATC
>JBJMVJ010000157.1:0-17067 GCA_045810685.1 Sphingomonas sp. | reverse complement strand
GGATAACAAATCGTGGGCGAGCGACGCCCCTGCCGGACTTTCGACCGAAATGCCTGTCCTACAGCGCCCGGTTTGAGATAATTGGTTCGCCTCCCGATCGAGCATTCGACTCGCCGGCGAGGAGGCAAAGTTGACGAAATTGATACAACCCCACCCCCGCCCGTGCGCGCGGTTGCGAAGATCCACAAGCGAATCCGACAAAGCCGACACCCCCCCGGGGGGTTCGGCGCATGCGCGCGCGTAGGCTCGCTGCGATTGCTGCGTTTCGCGGCGTTCGAGCGTAATGCGAAGCTATGAAGCCCGTAAGCGCTGCGCTGGCCCTCACCCTCGCAGCCTGCACCTCCCATCGGCAGCCCTCGAACGACGATGTGTTCGTCTCCAACGAGACCGGCCGCGTCACCATCCTCGACGGCGCGACCGGCCAGATCGAGGGCGAGCTCGCGACCGGGCCGCGGCCGCGAGGCATGGCCCTCTCGCCCGACCGCCGCACCTTCTACGTCGCCGCGTCCAACGCCAACCGGATCGAAGCGTGGGATGTCCGCACCCGCAAATTGCTCCGCACCTCTGCCTCCGGCACCGATCCCGAGCGCTTCGCCATCAGCCCCGACGGTGCCACCGCTTACGTCGCCAATGAGGACCACAGCGCAATTTCCTTCCTCGACCTTGGCACGGGCAAGATCGTCCGCGAGGTCGCGGTCGGGCCGGAACCCGAGGGCGTCGGGGTCAGCCCCGACGGCAAACTCGTCGTCGCCACGTCCGAGGTCGCGAACCTCGCCCATTTCATCGACGCCGCGTCGGGCAAATTGCTCGATAGCCTGCCGGTCGGCAGCCGCCCGCGCTTCGTTCTGTTCATGCGCGGCGGGCGCGAGGTGTGGGTCTCGTCCGAGCAGCGCGGCACCATCACCGTTTTCGATGCCGCGACGCGCAAGGTCCTGCGCACCATCGATTTGACCGAGAGCTTCGACATCGACGAGCCGGTGCAGGCGATCGAGATGCGCGCGACGCGCGACGAAAGCCGTGTGTTCGTCGCAATGGGCCGCGCCAACCGTGTCGCCGAGCTCGACCCCGCCAGCGGCAGGGTGCTCCGCTGGTGGCCGACGGGCGAGCGCACCTGGGGCATCGGACTGTCGCCGGACGAGATGCGGCTCTATGCGGCGAGCGGCCTGTCGGGCACGCTCACCATCATCGATTTGGGACGCAACAAGGTGGCGGGGACGGTCAAGCTCGGCGGCAAGCCGTGGGGCGCGATCGCGGCGCCCAAATGAACTGGCCAGGAACCCGATGGACCATGCTCATTAGTGCCGCGCTGCTGCTCGGCTCGTGCAACCTCGTGCCCCAGCGCACGCTCACCGCCTGCGCCGACCCCAACAACCTGCCGTTCTCGAACCGGGCCGGTGAGGGCTTCGAGAACAAGCTCGCGCAGATGATCGCGTCCGACCTCCACGCGAAGCTCCGCTACATTTGGTGGGCCCAGCGCCGCGGCTATGTCCGGAACACCTTGAACGAGAAGAAGTGCGACTTCTGGCCCGGCATCGCCAGCAACGTCGAGATGGTCGCGACGACGCGGCCCTATTATCGCTCGACCTACGAATTCGTGAGCCGCGACAGTTCGAACCTGAAAGGGCTGTCGCTCGACGACCCGCGCCTCAAGCACCTCCGGATCGGCGTGCAATTGGTCGGCAATGACGCCAGCAATACGCCGCCCGCGCACGCGCTCGCCAGCCGCGGCATCATCGCCACCGTGCGCGGCTACATGCTCTACGGCGACTATCGCGAGCCCAATCCGCCGGCCGAGGTGGTTCGCGCCGTCGAGCGCGGCGACGTCGATGTCGCGCTCGTCTGGGGGCCGCTCGCGGGCTATTTCGCAGCGCACTCGCCGGTGCCGCTGAGGCTCGAGCCGGTCACGCCCTGGTTTGCCGACCAGCAATGGCCGATGCAGTTCGACGTCTCGGTCGGCGTGCAGAAGGACAATCAAAAATTGCTCAAGGACGTCGACCGCGTGCTAGCCCGCCGCGAAGGCGAGATCCGCGCGCTGCTCTCCGCATACCGCGTCCCGCTTGTCGAGGGGAGCTAGAGCGTCAGCGTCTCCGCGTGGCCCAGCCCCTTGGTGTAGTCGAGCACCGAGACGTGTTTGCACGAGGCACGCACCATGGCGGTTTGCGACGGATCGGGCGGCGCGTAAGCGGCAAGGTTCGGATGGCGCTGGTTGAGAAGCGTCCATGCGGCCTCGAGCTCGGCGGGTTCGGTCACTTCGGCCGCGATCGCTCCGGCATAGACGGCCTGCAACGTGGTGAGGTCTTCCGGTTCCTCGCCGATCGCCAGCGAGACCCGCGGCTCGTGGCCGATGTTGGCCAGCTTCTGGCTGCCGCGAAACACCAGGAAATATACGTCGAAGCCGGCATTGGCGTAGCCGACGATCGTGGTTTGCGGCCAGCCGTCCGGACGCACAGTCGAGACCGCCATGATCCGGTGCGCGTCCATCACGGTGATCGCGGGCTGTTCCATCGAAGGTTTCCGTGTGCGGCCTTCCGGGGGCGGAGGGTGCTGGGGAGCGGGATGTCCCCGGAAGGCTGTCTGGTGAATTAGGCGGGCGGGGCGGAGGACTGAATAGGTAATGCTACGGAGCTACGGGCCGGCTGAGGCGGTCGCCGGGCCTGTATCGAGGAATCCCCAGTCGTCATCGCGTGCTGGGGTCATTTCGGCGCCTCCGGGACCGACGGTCAGCAGGTCGGCGTGGCCGAAGCCCTTTGAATAATCGAGGATGGTCACGATGCTGCAATAGGCGCGCATCACCGCGGAATGCCCAGGGTCCGGCCGCGGCAGCTTGGCCAGCGCCGGATGACGCTGAAGGATCAGGTCGATCGCCCGTTCGCGTTGCGCGGGATCGCGGACTTCCGACGCATTGGCCGCGATCGACAGCGCCTTGATTTCCGACGGCTCGGCGAAGTCGCGCCCGACGACGATCGAGACACGGCTGTCGCGCTCGATATTGGCATATTTCTGGCTGGCGCGTGAAATGACGAAATAGAGCAGCAGGCCATCGTTGGCGTAGCTGACCATCGTCGCTTGCGGCCACCCGTCGGCGCGCAGCGTGGCAATGGCCATCAATCGATACTGGTTGAGAATGTCGACGGCTTTTTGGTCCATGGTCGCCCTCTTCCCGATCGCCAGCCGCTTGCATAACGCGCCGTTTCGGCGCGGCTGTCCTTACGTGAAACTCCTAAGTTGCGGCGATGCGGCGCGGGATCAGCCCTGCGCCGCGAAGGCGATGCGCAAAGCGTCCGAGAGGCTGCGCACCCCGAGCTTGGTCATGAGGTTGGCGCGGTGGATCTCGACCGTACGCGGACTGATCCCGAGGTCGTAGGCGATCGTCTTGTTGGGCAGCCCCTCGGCGAGACCGTCGAGCACATCGCGCTCCCTTGGCGTCAGACCCTGGAGCCGGACCTCGGCGTCCTTCTTGCGGTCGTCGGTCGCTTCCTTGCGCGACAGGCGCCGGAACCCCTCCCCCAGTGAGCCCAGCAAGCTTGCTTTTTCGAACGGCTTTTCGATGAAATCCACCGCTCCTGCCTTCATTGCCTTGACCGCCAGGGTGACATCGCCGTGACCGGTCATGATGATCACCGGCAGGCCGACCCCCCGCTCGAGCAGCGCCTGCTGGACCTCGAGCCCGTCCATGCCGGGCATGCGGATGTCGAGCAGGATGCAGCCTGGCCCGAGCCGGGCGGCGGCCTTGAGCAGCGCAGTCCCGGATTCGTAAGCCTCGACCTTGTGCCCGGAGGTCTTGAGCATGAACGCGACCGACCGGCGCACGGCTGCGTCGTCGTCGACGAGGTAGACCAATTTCTCTTCAGATGCCGTCATCACCATTTCCCGCGGCCGGCAATGTGAAGCGGAACACCGTCCCGCCGTGGCGCCCCGGATCGCACCAAATGCGCCCGCCGTGCGCCTCGACGATGGTCCGGCAAATCGACAGGCCAATTCCCATGCCGCCGGGTTTGGAGGTGACGAACGGCTGGAACAGCTGCGGCGCCACCGCCTCGTCAATTCCTGCGCCCGTGTCCTCGACGCTGATTGTGACAAAGCCAGGCGGCTCGGCGGCGCTCGCTATGGTCAGCGACCGGACCGCGCTTTCCGCCATGGCGTCGATGGCATTGCGGATGAGGTTGAGCAACACCTGCTGAATCTGGATCCGATCGACGAGTACCCACTCGGCGCGCGGATCGAGCGTAACCTGGACGTCGATGCCATGCTCGCGCGACCCGATCAGAGCCAATGCGTTTGCCTCAGTCACCAGCCTGGGGAGATTCTCGGCCTGCGATTCGGTCCGGCCGTGGCTCATGAAATCGCGCATTCGGCGCACGATCTCGCCGGCGCGGATAGCCTCCGACGCAACCTCCTCGAGAGCCTCGCGCGCGAGCTTCAGGTCCTCTTCGGTCGGCTCTCCGCCGAGAAGGTCGCGGGCGCCTTCGGAAAAGCTCGAGATCGCCGTCAGCGGCTGATTGAGTTCATGCGCGAGAGACGAAGCGAGCGTTCCCATCTCGGTTATCCGGCCGACGTGCGCGAGTTCGGACTGCAGGTCCTGGAGCCTCACCTCGGCTTCCTGCGCCTGAGTGATGTCATGAATGAAGCCGGTAAAGACGCGCAAACTTCCGACCCACGCCTCGCCAATCGATAGCTCGATCGGAAACGTGTTGCCGTCGCGGCGTCGCGCGGTCGTGATACGGCCGATGCCGATGATCTTGCGCAGGCCCGTATCGTGATAGTTCTTGAGATAGCCGTCGTGCCGCTCGCGGTCCGGTGAGGCCATCAGCATCGAGACATTCTCGCCAACAACCTCGTCCTCGGTATAGCCGAACATCTTTTCGGCGGCGGCGCTGAACGAGATAATCGTGCCCCGTTCGTCAATAATCACCATGGCGTCCGGGACGGTCGCGAGGATGGAGCGCAAATGCTCCTCACTCCCGGCAAATCTTTTCACGTCGGTATTGATAAGCTGATCAAGGATAAGATGCATCTCGGCAAATGAGGAGCGAGTCAGCCTATCGGATGGTGGCTACCCGGAAAGGGAGAGTTGTTCCGCTGTCCGTGATTATTTCGATCCGCTGGCCGAGCCTGATCGGCTTGCCGTCAAGTTCGAGCCACCGGTCGGGCAACGCGCTGCACCGGATGATCCAGGCGCCGTCTTCCCAGCTCAGACTTCCACTGATGTCCGGCTCGGACGACCAATGGCGCCGCACCGTCGCCTTCGTGGGATCCTCGAGATAAGCGGCTTCATCCACCCGGTCGTCGTCACCAAGCGGCAGCCGGATCAGATAGGCGCGGCTGACCGACCCGGCTGGAAACTCGTTCGTACTCGCAAGCTCCAACCGAACATTCTTCCAAACGTTCATGGATGAGGGGATGAGTGGTCTTCGGAGGCGACGATATACGCAATGCTACGCGGTCCAATCGAAGGCGTGGTCGCACGAAATGCGCGGAATGGGTCGATGCGTCAGCCCAACTTGATCACGGCGCCTCGGCGTAGAGACGGATCAGGCGGTGGAGATAGTCCCGCCCCTCGTACAGCGACCTCACCCGAATATGCTCGTTGAGGCCGTGAATGCCGCCGCCGTCGGCTTCATAGAGGATGCCTGGAACGCCGTAGGATGGAATGCCCACCGCGGCGAGGAAGATGGAGTCGCTGGCGCCCGTCGACATCGCAGGGATGAGCGGCAGTCCGGGGAACATCTTCGCTCCGACCTTGCGGGCCGGATCGACGACCGCCGCGCGCAGCGGCGCCGGATGCCCGATCGGGCCGTGCCGGGACTTGAGCGTGATCTTGACCGCCGGATCGGCGACGAGTTCCTCGAGTTTCGCGCGCGTCCCCTCGATCGTCTCCCCGGGGAAGATGCGGCAGTTGACATTCGCGGTCGCCCGCTGCGGCAAAGCGTTCTGCGCGTGGCCGCCGGTGATCAGCGTCGGGACGCACGTCGTTCGAAGGTTCGCGTTGAACAGCGGGTCGCGCGACAGCAGCTGCGCGGCGAGCTTGTCGTCGGGATTGCGCGCAATCGCATTCATTGCCTCGGCGGCCGCCGGAGAAGCGATCTTCGCCGTCTCGGTCCAGAAGGCGCGGGTCGTGTCGTCGACACGGACCGGAAAGGCATAAGCCTGGATCCGTCCAAGCGCCGCGGCGAGCTCGTAGATCGCATTGTCGGGACGCGGCAGTGAGGAATGGCCGCCGGGATTGGTCACCTCGAGCGTGAAGTCCTGGTAGATCTTCTCGCTGACCTGCATGACCAGCGCGAGCCGCTTGCCGTCCTTGTCGACCCGGCCGCCGCCGCCTTCGTTGAGTGCGAAGTCGGCGTCGATGAGGTCGCGCTTGTTCTCGCTCAGCCACTCGGCGCCATTGAACGCTCCGGTCGTCTCCTCGCCGCAGGTCAAGGCCATCTTGACGGTGCGGCGGGGCCGGGGCTCGGAGTGCATCCGCGCCATCGTGTCGGTGAAGATTGCCGCCATCGCCTTGTCGTCGGAGGCGCCGCGCGCGTAGAAGTAGCCATTCTCCTCGACGAGCTTGAACGGATCGCGGGTCCAGTCCTCGCGCTTGGCCTCGACCACGTCGAGATGGGCGAGCAACAGGATCGCTCGCGCCTTCGGATCGCGTCCCGGAAGTACTGCAACGAGGCCACCCTCCTTCGGGTGATCGGGCACCGAAAACAGGGTCAGGTCGGCGTCCGTATAGCCGGCTGCCTTGAGCCGCGCCGCCATCCGCTGCGCGGCGAGCGTGCAGCTGCCGGATGACAGGGTCGTGTTGGTGTTGACGAGCTCCTCGTAGAGGCCGCGGAACGTCGCCTGGTCAGGACGGAGCGTCTCCGGTGCGGCTGTGGCCGTCGTCGTCGGCTGGGCCGGCGCGATTGTTGCGGACACAGCCAACGTCACCGCTGCCCAAACTCGGTACATCATCCCCCCTCCTCCTTCGAACGCCGCTCATGTAACAGCAGCGGCGACCGATTGCACAGCCCGTGCGGAGCATTGTTCGCGCCTGCATCGACGATCCTATGTCCCTGACCGCGGGCGACATCTCCAGCTTGGGTCTGCCTTCGAACTTGCCGAGGCGGCGGTGTCATCCAGTCCGCTTTGTCGCGCATGCGACAATCCACATTGAAAGCCCGCCCTCACGGCTGCTACGGGCGCTCCGCCCACGAACAATGCCGCTGGGCAGCGCGGAGCTGCAAGCCAATGACCCAGCTACAGCAGTGACCTTCGCCGAAGCTCTTCTCACCACCGATCGCAAGGATCGGGATGCGATCGTCGCCTTCCTTGGTGCCGGTCACTGACCGTGGCTCCGGAATCGATCCTAGTCGCGCGGGCGGCACAGGCGCTTCCGACGCTCAGCGAAGCCGAAATGGATCGTCTTCGCCGCTTCGGCACTTTCCACGCCTATGGCGCCGGCGAGGCGCTGGCGAAGGTCGGGCAAGCGGGCCTCGGGCTTACGTTGGTCCTTTCGGGCGAGGTGGAGATATCGCGTCCTGGTGACGGCCGGGAACGCAAACATATCGCGACCCACGGCCGCGGCGCATTCATGGGAGAGCTCGCCCAGTTGTCAGGCCGTCCGTCGCTGGTCGACGCCCGTGCGCTGACCGAGGTCGAGGCCGTAGTCATTCCGCCCGACCGGCTCCGCGCGCTGCTGATCGCCGAAGCCGATCTTGGCGAGCGCATCATGCGTGCCTTGATCCTGCGCCGGGTAGGGCTGATCGAATCCGGTGCCGGGCCGATCATCGTCGGCGACGAGGCGAACGGCGACGTCCTCCGCCTGATCAACTTTCTGCGCCGCAATGGCCACCCGTACCGCAACCTTGATCCGGCGAGGGATGGCTGCGCTCAGGCGCTGGTCGAGCGCTTCGAAGTCACGCCCGAGGAGCTTCCGATCGTGCTCTGCCCGGGCGGCCAGCTCCTGCGCAACCCGAGCGAGGACCAGATCGCCCGCTGCGTCGGTTTGGTCGGCGCGCTTGACGGCAATCGGCTGTACGATGTCATCGTCATCGGCGCCGGTCCCGCAGGACTAGCGACCTCCGTCTATGCCGCCTCTGAAGGGCTGGCGGTGCTGACGATCGACTGCCGTTCGTTCGGGGGTCAGGCCGGTGCCTCGGCTCGCATCGAGAATTATCTCGGGTTCCCAACCGGCATATCGGGAATGGCGCTGATGGGCCGCGCGTTCAGCCAGGCGCAGAAGTTCGGGGTCGAGATCGCAATCCCCGATGAAGCGGTGAAGCTCGAGTGCGGCAACGACCCTTGCCATATTCAGCTCGCGACCGGCGAGCGCGTCCAGGCCCGAACCATCGTCATCGCAACCGGCGCTCGCTACCGCCGCCTCAACGTCGATCGTCTTGAGGAGTTCGACGGCACCTCGGTGCATTACTGGGCCTCGCCGCTCGAAGCGGACCTCGCGTCGGGTCAAGACGTCGCGCTGGTCGGCGGCGGCAATTCGGCGGGCCAGGCGACCGTGTTCCTCGCCGGCCGCGCGCGCAAAGTGACGCTGATTGCGCGGCGGCCGCTGCGCGAGACTATGTCCCAATATCTTGTCGAGCGGATCGAGAGCCAGCCCAACGTCGACGTAGTGGTCGGCTGCGAAGTCACGGAGCTGCAGGGCAAGCCTGGCGCACTTGACGGTGTCGCGGTCCGCGATCGGACGTCGGGCACCCTTACGGAGGTGCCCGCGCGCTTCCTCTTCTCGTTCATCGGCGCCGAGCCCAACACCGATTGGCTGCGGAGCTCAGGGATCAAGCTCGACCCGCGCGGCTTCATTCTCACCGGCGAAGAGGTCGGGGCCGAATTCCCGCTGGAGGCCAGCCGCCGCGGAGTCTTCGCTATCGGCGACGTCCGCTCGACCTCGGTCAAGCGGGTTGCAGCCTCGGTCGGAGACGGCGCGCAAGTGGTCGCCGCAATTCACCGTTACCTGGCCGGGCGGGCCGAAGAGGTCCCCGCGCCCACGGACGTCCTCGCCGCCGCCGCCGAATAATTCGCTCGCCGCGGCCGCAGACGGGTTTCAGACGCGATCTCGCGTCTGAGGCGCCGGATCCGGACGTTCCTCGTGGAAGCTAATCGGGCGGAGATCAGACTGGCGTAAGGGCGGCCATTCAAGGCCAGCGAGCCGGGGCTTAGCCATGTCCATGCTCACGACTCGCACCGCTTTTCGCTCTGGTCAAGGAGCGCGTGTCCACTGGAGAAGGTCGTTCATGCGCTCAGCCCGGTCCAGACGAAAGCCCAATTCCTCAAGCGTGCCGTGGCGCTTCATCTTGAGTCCGTGCCGCGCCGCCGATGTCTCATAGTCCTCCAGCGAGCGTTTCAGAAACGGGAACTGCAACCAGGTGCTGCTCTCCATGAAGGTCTGCACGTTGCCGAAAAACAGACCGCCGGGCGAAAGCCGCTCGGCCACGAAGCCAAACAGCCGGTCGAGGATGTCGTCGGATAGATGAAATAAGACGCTGAACGACCAGATGAAGTCGAACGTGCCGTCGCCAAGGCTCTCGCTGCCAAAGTTATCCGAGCAAATCAGCCGAGGGTTCTTGCCGCTAAGCTCTGCACGCCCGACCTCCTGCCAGCTCATGTTCAGCACCTCCGAGCGAACATCGACACCGACGTAGTGACCAGCATCCAAGTAGTCGATTGCCGGAATGCCGAGGGTTAAAGGGCCGCAACCGATTTCAAGTAGCGAGGATGCTGGTTTGAGGCCGCGTTTCTTGAGCTGGTCTATTTGAAAGCGGCGATGCTCGGGAATCTGTCCACGAAAGCCCATGTGATCCTCGAGCGCATGTTGCCACCTCTCGTCCAGCAAGCCCTGCATCCCGGTCATCTCGAAAATGCGGGCTTGAGCACGCCGTTTCCAGAGCGCCCTTGTTCGCTTCAACATGGGTTTGCTCCTACGGTCGACTTATTGACCGTGCAATGAGGGCTGCGCGCAACCCTTCGAATGCTTCACCATAGGGCCCCGCCTGACCTCAAGCATTGCGCCGACTGCCGGTATCCTTTTTCGTACGACCGCCGCGCCGCACAGGCTAAGTCACTGAAATGGCTGGTGGAGCTGAGGGGAATCGAACCCCTGACCTCTGCAGTGCGATTGCAGCGCTCTCCCATCTGAGCTACAGCCCCGCGCCTCCAGCCGGAAGCCGGCCCGATGGGGTCGGGCCGCTTGGGAAGCGGCTCCCTAGCGGCTTGCTTGGACCCTTGCAATCGCCCGTCCCACCACGGCTTCGGCCCGCCGTTTTCGATGGCTGCGACGGCGAAACGACCGGAACGGCCGTCAACTCCTGTTCGTTTCTTCTTAGGTTTTTCGGCTGGTGCCAGACCGGCCGCTTTCCTGCTGGAGGACAAACATGGCTTATGATCGTTACGACACGCGGGACACGCCGCGTGATGAACGTTCGCGATGGTCCGACGACCGTGATTGGGATCGCGACCGCGGCCGTGATTGGCGCAGCGAGCGCGGCGGCGACGACCGCGGGTTCTTCGAGCGCGCCGGCGACGAGGTCGCCTCCTGGTTCGGCGACGAGGAGGCCGAGCGGCGCCGGCGCGAAGACCGCATGCGTGACGAGCGCGAGAGCGGCCATGGCGCCCGCCCGTCCGATTACAACCGCGGGACGAACCGCAGCTGGGACCGTGACCGCGACCATGACCGCGGCTGGGGCCGGGACCGTGAATCCGGCCGCGAGCGGTCGAGCCGCGACTGGAACGACAACCGGGGCGTCTTCGCCAGCGGTGGATCGAGCGAGCGCGACTACAACCGTGACTGGCAGCGCGAGCTGTGGGGCAGCGGCGGCGACCGCGACCGTTCCTCCCAGGAACAGGACCGATTCCGCGACCGCGGCCGCGACTACCGGCCGATGGCCGGCGATTACGGCCGATCCGACAGCCAGTGGGACCGCGACGAATATCGCTCGACCAGCCGCGCTGGCACGAGCGACTCGTCCGACCGCTCGCGCCACGAGGATCCGCACTATAACAGCTGGCGCCAGCGGCACCTCGACGAGCTCGACCGCGATTATGACGATTACCGCCGCGAGAACCGCTCCCGTTTCGAGGAGGACTTCGGCAGCTGGCGCGAGCGCCGCCAGCAAAAGCGCGGGCTGCTCGGCGCGATCCGCGAGCATATGGAGGTCGTCGGCAATGACGGCCAGCATGTGGGAACGGTCGACCGTGTGGTATCGGACCGCATCATCCTCGCCAAGTCCGATCCGGAAAGCGGCGGTTCGCACCATTCGCTGAGCTGCTCGGACATCGACCGCGTCGAGGGTGACCGCGTGATCCTCGATTGCTCGGCCGACCAGGCGCGCCACCGGTGGCGCGACGACAACCGCAGCCGCGCCTTGTTCGAGCGCGAGGACCAGGGCCAAATGGGCCCGCGAACGCTCGATCGCAGCTTTGAGGGCACCTACCGCTAGAGCGGTGGCGAGCTGAGCCTCCCGACCAGCGGAGGCTGACCCGAGACCCGGCGGTACGTCCCCTTGCCGCCGGGTCTTTCTTGTCTGCGGTGCACCGCCTATGCGCCGCCGCAGCAGGAGAACGACAATGGCGCGCGCCTGGCACCTCAAGAGCCGCCCGAGCGGCATGCCCACGCAAGAGAATTTCGAGCTCCGGGAGGTCGATCTCCCGCCGCTCGGCGACGGCATGGTTCGCATCCGCAACCGCTGGCTTTCGGTCGATCCCTACATGCGCGGGCGAATGAACGACGTGAAGAGCTACGTCCCGCCGTTCCAGCTCGGAGAGCCGCTCGAAGGCGGCGCCGTGGGCGAGGTGGTCGACAGCAAGGCCGAAGGCTTCGCGGCCGGCGACCTCGTGGTCCACATGGGCGGCTGGCGCGACGAGGCGGTCGTCAGTGCGCGCACAGTCATCAAGCTGCCCGACCTCGGCGCAGAGCCGGAGAAGTTTCTCGGCGTCCTCGGCATCACTGGCGCGACCGCTTATTTCGGCCTGCTCGACGCGGCGAGCGCCAAGCCCGGCGAAGTGGTGTTCGTCTCGGCCGCCGCGGGCGCTGTCGGATCGGTCGTGGTCCAGCTTGCGAAGGCCAGGGGCATGAGCGTGATCGGCTCGGCGGGCGGAGCGGATAAAGTGGAATTCGTCCGCTCGCTCGGCGCAGATCAGGTGATCGACTACAAGGCCGGCTCCGTGCTCAAGGGCCTCGCCGCCGCAGCGCCGGACGGGATCGACGTCTATTTCGACAATGTCGGCGGCGACCATCTCGACGCCGCCTTCGCCATCGCGCGCAACAACGCGCGCTTCGCGATCTGCGGCATGATCGCCAGTTACAACGACCCCAACCCGCCGAGCTTCCGCTTCATTCAGCGGATTATCGCCGCCCGCATCCGGCTCAAGGGCTTCCTGGTGTTCGACTACCAGCCGCGGATGGACGAATTCTACCGCGAGATGGGCCAGCTGGTCGCGAGCGGCGCGGTCAAGTCACGCGAGACCGTCGTTGAGGGGCTGGAGAAGACGCCCGACGCGTTCCTCGGCCTGTTCAAAGGCGAGAATGTCGGGAAAATGCTCGTCCGGCTCTAGAACTTGCAGACGTCGGGTTTGCCGCTCTTGAAGCCGCGCTGGAGCGCTTCCGTACGCTGCGCCGAGGTGCCGTGGGTAAAGCTGTCGGGCACCACCCGCCCCTGGCTCTGGCGCTGGAGCGTGTCGTCGCCGATCGCCTCGGCGGCGCGCATTCCTTCCTCGAAATCGCCCTGCTCCATCACCGGCTGCCCTTCCGGATTGCGCGCATTGGCCGCCCACACGCCGGCGTAGCAATCGGCCTGCAGCTCGATCTTGACCTGGAGCGCATTCCCCTCGGTCCGGCTTGCCCTCGCCTGCAAATCCTCGGCCTGACCGAGCGTCCCCATCACGTCCTGCACATGGTGGCCGACCTCGTGCGCGATCACATAGGCTTGGGCGAAGTCGCCGGGCGCCTGGAAACGCCGGGTGAGCTCGTCGAAGAATTCGGTGTCGAGATAGATGTTCTTGTCGGTCGGGCAGTAGAACGGGCCCATCGCCGACTGCGCCGCGCCGCAGCCCGACTGGTCGCCTTCGGAATAGAAATGCAGATTGGTCGGCGTGTAGCTCAACCCCTTGGGCTTGAGCAGCTGCGTCCATACGTCCTCGGTGCTCGCCAGCACCTGCAGCGTGAAATGCTTGATGTTGGGATCGAGATTGCTCTGGCCCGCGGGCGCGGCGACCTGCGAGCCTGGGGCAATACTCCCGGTCCCGCCGCCGCCGAGGCCGCCGAGCGAACTCAACAGGAAATAGCCGACGATCAGAACGACGACGCCGCCGATCCCGAAGCGGCTCGCGACCAACGGCAGCAGGCAACCGAGCCCTCCCCCGCCCAATCCGCCGCCTCCGAAGCCGCCGCGGCCCGTGTCGTCGGTGAAGTTGGTGCTTTCGCGCTCGTCGCCGAACCGCATGGGAGACCTCCTGTTGCATCGGGCTAATGCTCCGCCGGCCTTGTGGTTGCAATTCACGGGCCAGGCGTCATTGCGAGGCTCCACGAGAGCCGCGGCAAACCCAGTTCCGGATCGGTTCGCTGCGCCTGCACTGACGGAGTGAATGAATGTTCCTGCAAGGCAAAGTCGCGCTGGTGACCGGCTCGACGTCGGGCATCGGCCTCGCCATCGCGAAGGCGCTTGCGGCCGAGGGCGCAAAGCTGATGATCAATGGCTTCGGCGATCCGTCCGAGATCGAGCGCGAAGCCCAGGCGCTGGACGCGGTCCACGACGGCGCGGACATGTCCAAGCCGGCGGAGATCGAGCGGATGATGAAGCGCTGCGCCAATGAGCTTGGCGGACCCGACATCCTCGTCAACAATGCCGGTATCCAGCACGTCTCCCCGGTCGAGGATTTCCCGCCGGAGAAATGGGACGCGATCATCGCGATCAACCTGAGCTCGGCGTTCCACACCATCCGACTGGCGCTGCCGTCAATGAGGACCAAGCAATGGGGGCGAATCGTCAACACGGCGAGCGCCCACAGCCTCATGGCCTCGCCGAACAAGAGCGCCTATGTTGCCGCCAAGCACGGCATCGCCGGACTTACCAAGACCGTCGCGCTCGAAACCGCGCGCGACGGCATCACCGCCAATTGCATCTCGCCGGGCTACGTCTGGACCGAGCTGGTCGAACGGCAGATCCCGGACACGATGAAGACCCGCGGCCTGACGCGCGAGCAGGTGATGAACGACGTTTTGCTCGCGGCTCAGCCGACCAAAAGGTTCGTGACTCCCGAGGAAGTCGCGGCTCTCGCCGTCTTCCTGTGCCGCGAGGAAGCGCGCTCGATCACTGGCACAAATCTCAGCATCGACGGCGGCTGGACTGCAGCCTAAGCCTGGTCGCCAATGCGTCGAGCCGTCCTTATCGCCATGCTGACCCTCATGTGCGGGTGCAACGTCATTGAGCAACCCGCCGGGCTGATCCCGCGCTGGACCACGGCCTACAGGGAAGTGATCAGCGAATCCGACCGGCTTCGCCTGCGTGACTGGCGCGCGGCGTTCGAGCAGGGGCTCGAGGCAGCGCGCCGGGCCGGACACGCCGCGGACATTGCCCGCGAAGGAGCTTTGCTCGACCCCGACGCCGCGCTTGCCGCTCCGGCAATTCCCAACGGCATGTACCGCTGCCGGGTGATCAAGCTTGGCGCCAGGAACCCGGGCAACCTTGATTTTGTTTCCTTTCGCGGCTTCACCTGCCGGGTGCGCCAGGAGCGCAGCTTGCAGCGGCTGGGCAAGCTCAGCGGCGCTCAGCGTTACGTCGGGTTGATCTTCCCCGGTGACGCGCTCCGCAACGTCTTCCTCGGCACCCTCGCGCTCAGCGACGAGAGCCGGGTGCTGCAATATGGCCAGGACGAGCAGCGCGACGTCGCCGGCTATGTCGAGCGCATCGGCCCCAGCCGCTGGCGGCTGGTGATGCCGGAGCCGCATTTCGAATCGCGGGTGGATGTGATGGAATTGGTACCTGAAGGAGCGTCCCGGTGAAGAAAATGCTATGGCTCGCGGCTGCCGCCATGACCGTTTCGAGCCCCACAACCGCGGCGACGCTGTCGCAATCGATCAGCACCGACATGCCGGAACTGATGGCGCTCTACCGCAACCTGCACGCCAATCCTGAGCTATCAATGCAGGAGGTGCGCACACCGGCGCTGCTCGCGCCGAAGATGCGGGCGCTTGGCTTCGACGTCACCGAGCATGTCGGCAAGACCGGCCTCGTCGCCGTGATGAAGAACGGGCCCGGGCCCGTGCTCTTGATCCGCGCCGACATGGACGCGCTTCCGGTCCAGGAGCAAACCGGCCTGCCTTTTGCTTCCAAGGTTCGCGGAAAGACCCTCGATGGCGTTGACACCGGCGTGATGCACGCCTGCGGACACGATACGCACATCACCACCTGGCTAGCGACTGGTCGACGGCTCGCGGCGATGAAGAACGAGTGGTCGGGCACGCTGGTGATGATCCTGCAGCCTGGCGAAGAGCTGGTGACGGGCGCCAAGGCGATGCTCGACGACGGCCTCTTCACTCGCTTCCCCAAGCCCGATTATTTACTGGCCTTCCATGATAGCGCGTCCCTGCCCGCGGGTGTGATCGGGATGACGCCCGGTTACATGCTCGCCAACGTCGACAGCGTGAACATCGACGTAAAGGGCATCGGCGGCCACGGGGCCTATCCGCAGAACACGAAAGACCCAATCGTTCTCGCCTCGAAGATCGTCCTTGCGCTCCAGACCCTCGTCAGCCGCGAGAACAGCCCTTTCGAGCCCGCCGTCGTCACCGTCGGCGTGTTCCAAGCAGGTACCAAGGAGAACATCATCCCTGACAAGGCGACGCTGAGGCTCACTGTCCGCAGCTACACGCCCCAGACCCGCAAATTGCTGCTCGATGGAATCGCGCGGATCGCCCGGGGGGAAGGCATCGCCGCCGGCCTCCCGGACAATCTCCTACCGATTGTCAAGGTTGAGCAGCCGTCGGCCGACGCGACCTACAACACACCCCAGTTCAACGCGCACCTGGCGCAGCTTTTCACATCGCACTTCGGTGCGAACCGCGTCATCGAGGCGAAGCCCGTCATGGCTGCCGAAGATTTCAGCCGATACTGGTTGGCCGACAAGTCCAAGCAAAGCACGATGTTCTGGGTCGGCGGAGTGCCAAAGGCGAAGTGGGATGCGGTGAGCGGCGACACAACCAAGCTGCCGTCCTTGCACTCGCCGTTCTGGGCGCCCGAGGCGGAGACGGTGATCTCGACCGCGACCGAGGCCATGACGGTGGCGGCGCTCGACGTTCTGAAGAAAGCTTAGGCGGGTTCCGCTTCGGTTTCCGCGCTCGCATGATCCAGACGAGCCATGTGATCGGGCGTCAGGCGCAAATGCATCGCGGCGGTGAGCTCATGCAGCTGTTCGACGCTGGTCGCGCTGGCGAGCGTCGCTGTGATTCCGGGCTGCGCGTCGGTCCAGGCAATCGCGATCGCCGCCAAAGGCGCGGCCGTCTCGGCGCTGATCTCGTCGAGCGCTTCGAGCACCCGCATGCCCTTGCCCTGAAGATATTGCGCGCTTCGGTCGCCGCGCGGGCTCTTGCCGAGATCGGCCTTGAGTCGGTACTTGCCGGTGAGGAAGCCGTTGGCGAGACCGTAGAAGGGAATGATCCCGAGCCGATTGGCGATCGCGACGTCGCGCAGCGGCCCTTCGAGCTTCTCCCGCTCGACCATATTGTACCAGGTCTGTAGCGCGCACGGCCGGGCGAGATCCTGCTCCCGGGCGGTTCGCATCGCCTGCTCGAGCCTCTCCGGGGAATATTGCGACAGCCCAATTGCGCGCACTTTGCCCGCTTTGACCAGCGCATCCATCGCTCCGAGGCTGTCGGCGAGCGGCACGTCCGGATCGTCCTTGTGGTGGTAATAAAGGTCGATCGTCTCGATACCGAGCCGCTGCAGCGACGCCTCGCACGCGGCGGCGATCGTCTCCGGTTTGAGTCCGGAGACGAAACCGACCTTGGTCGCAATCACGATCCTGTCGCGCTTCGAAGGATCGCGCTTCAGCCAGCGGCCGATCACGGCCTCGCTCTCGCCGCCCTGGTGACCCGGG
>JBJMVJ010000156.1:0-8541 GCA_045810685.1 Sphingomonas sp. | reverse complement strand
CTCGCGCCGCGGCAACCATGAAGTGATGATGCGCGGCACCTTCGCCAACATCCGCATCCGCAACCGCATGCTCGACAATGTCGAGGGCGGCTTCACCCGCTACGCACCAACCGGCGAGGTCATGCCGATCTACGACGCGGCGATGCTGTACAAGCAGGACGGGCGCCCGCTCGTGGTCATCGCCGGCAAGGAATATGGCACCGGCAGCTCGCGCGACTGGGCGGCCAAGGGCACGGTGCTGCTCGGCGTGCGCGCGGTCATCGCCGAGAGCTTCGAGCGGATCCACCGTTCGAACCTGGTCGGCATGGGCGTGCTCCCGCTGCAGTTCCGCGAGGGCGAGAATGCGGCGAGCCTCGGCCTAACCGGCGAGGAGAAATATACGATCGAAGGCATCGCCGAGCTCAAGCCGCGGCAGGACGTCGAGGTGAAGGTGACGCGCGACAGCGGCGAGGAGTTCAGCTTCACCGCCCGCTGCCGCATCGACACCTATAACGAGCTCGAATATTTCAGGGCCGGCGGGATCCTCCAATATGTGCTGAGGCGGCTGGCGGCCGCGTGAACGCCGTACAAATCGCGGTCGAAGTGGCGGGCTGGGTCGGCGCTTCGCTGATCCTCGGCGCTTATGTGCTGGTCACCACCGGCCGGGTCACGGGCCAGTCGCCACTCTTCCAATGGATGAATGTCGGCGGCGCCGTGGGCTTCGTCATCAACGGCTGGTGGCATCAGGCGCTGCCTTCCACGGTTCTCAACGTCATCTGGGCAGCAATCGGATTGGTCGCCTTATGGAAGATCGGACAGCGTCCCGAATCGTCGACCTGAGCCACGTCATCACCGACGGCATGGTCACCTACAAGGGGCTGCCCGGCCCGCACATCTGCGACTTCCTCTCGCGCGAGCAATCGGCCGCCAATTATGACGGTGGCGAGACCTTCCAGATCGGCAAGATCGAAATGGTCGCCAATACCGGCACCTATGTCGATGTGCCCTCGCATCGCTTCGCCGACGGCAAGGACTTAAGCGAGGTCGAGGTGCAGGCGTTCGCGCACTTGCCCGCGCTGGTTGTCCGCCGCCCGTTTGAAGCCGGCCTGGCGGTCGGAATCGACGCCTTCGAAGGGCTACACGTCCGCGGCAAGGCCGTGCTGGTCGCAACCGGCTGGGACCGCCACTGGGGCAGCGATGCTTATTATGAAGACCATAGCTTCGTCACCGCCGAAGCCGCGCAATGGCTGGTCGGCGAGGGCGCGGCGCTGGTCGGGATCGACAGCCACAATATCGACGATACGCGCGTTCGAACCCGGCCGGTGCACACCGCGCTGCTGCGCGCCGGAATCCCGATCTGCGAGCATATGACCAGCCTAGGCGCGCTTCCCGACGCCGGCTTCCGCTTCACCGCAGCCCCGCCAAAGGTGAAGGGGATGGGGACGTTTCCGGTCCGCGCCTACGCGGTGCTCGACTAATCGGTCATCGCGAGCCGAGCGAAGCAATCCAGTGGTCGCGGCGTTGGTGGATTGCCGCGTTGGTGGATTGCCGCGTCGGTGCGCTCCTCGCGATGACGGGTTGAAGGCGGACGCGCGCGCAGCGAAGCAATCCACCTAGTCGATTGCCGCGTCGGCTCCTCGCAATGCCGGCGCGAGCCAGGCGGGGATGATCGCGCGGTCCAGATCGTCGACGCGGAGGTGTTCTACGGCGAGCCCGAGCTCGGGGTAATGGATCCGGGTACGCGGGCCGGGCGTGTCGGTCTCGACGACCATGAGGCGGCGGTTGACTTTCTGCCGCCAGTTCATCCGCGCTGTATTCTCCTGGCCGACGAAGCAGCCCTTCGAGAAACTGACGCCGTTGAGCTCCGCCGCGTTGCATTCGAGCCAGAGGATATCGCCTAGCTCGGCGCGGCCTTCGGTGACGCCGAGGCGCAGACGGTGCCCGAGCCAGCCGGACGACGGCTCGCCCGCCCGCGCAAGCCAGCGACTGCCGAGGGCGGCAAGCCGCGGATCGGGCGCGCCGCTTGCTTCGAGTGACCAGTGCACCGCGAGCGATGAATCGGGTTCGATCCGAATGGGCCGGCGGAGGCGGTAGATGGTCAAGCGCTTGATCAGATCATCGGCCGCGGCGGACTCGCAATCGAGCAGCAGGTCGCCGCCGGAACTTTCGCTATCTGGCCAGACCAGGAAATCAAACAGGCACTTGCCCTGCGGGGTCAACAGGCCCGCCCAGACCGGCAGCGCGCCCGTGACATCGCTGGTGACGAGGCCCTGAAGGAAGCCGCGCACGTCCTCGCCCGAGAGGCGGATCACGGCGCGGTCTGCAAGGGTGGTGCCAGCCATGCGCCTTAGCTAGGGATCGCGGCGTGGCATCGCAAACGCTGACCATCCGCCGGCCCGACGATTGGCACGTGCATTTGCGCGACGGCGAGATGCTCCAGAAGGTGGCGCCGTACACGGCGCGGCAGTTCGCGCGGGCGATCGTGATGCCGAACCTGTCGCCGCCAGTGACCAGCATCGAGGCGGCGAGCGCCTATCGGCAGCGCGTCGTGGCGGCGGCCGGGCCCGGGTTCACGCCGCTGATGACCTGCTACCTGACCGACAGCACCACCCCCGACGAGGTCGCGCGCGGCTTCGAGGACCGGGTGTGGATCGCAGCCAAGCTCTACCCGGCCGGCGCGACCACCAACAGCGCGAGCGGCGTCACCGACGTCCGCAACATCTATCCCACGCTGGCGCGGATGGAGGAGATCGGCATGGTGCTGTGCGTCCATGGCGAGGTCACCGATCCCGACGTCGACGTGTTCGACCGCGAGGCGGTATTCATCGAGCGGGTGCTGTCGCGGCTGGTTGAGGACTTCCCCCGGCTCAAGGTCGTGCTCGAGCACATCACCACGGCCGACGCGGTCCAGTTCGTCGAAAGGTCCGTGAGGGTCGCCGCGACGGTTACGCCGCAACATTTGATCATCAATCGCAACGCGCTGTTCGCCGGCGGCTTGAGGCCCCACGCTTATTGCCTGCCGGTCGCCAAGCGCGAGCAGCATCGGCTGGCCGTGCGCAAAGCGGCAGTTTCGGGCTCGCCCAAATTCTTCCTCGGCACGGACAGCGCCCCGCACCCTCGACCGGCGAAGGAGAGCGCGTGCGGCTGCGCCGGAATTTTCAACGCGCCGTTCGCGCTCGAAAGCTATGCGAAAGTGTTCGAGGAAGCGGGCGCGCTCGCGCGGTTCGAAGCCTTCGCGTCACTCAACGGACCGCGCTTTTACGGGCTTCGGGCGAACGAAGAAACCGTCACGCTGGAACGAGCGGAAGTGCGGGTGCCGGACGAAATCGACGGCCTCGTGCCCTTCCACGCCGGCGAAACCCTGAGCTGGCGCTTGGCAGGCTAGCCTAGCGGCCGATTCCAGTGACGCCGATTACTGCGTCGAAATGCTCCTGCAGCCGCTGATAGCATTCGCACGAGCGGCGCTTGAGCCCGGCGCGGTCAGTCACCCGCACGGTTCCCCGGGCGGTGGCGATCAGCCCCTCAGACGCCAGCTCGCGGACCACGGCGTTGACGGTCGTGCGCTGGACTCCGAGCAGGCCAGCGAAGGATTCCTGGGTCAGCTCGATGCGGTCGCCGGCGCGGTCCTGCGCGTGGAGCAGCCAGCGCGCAGCGCGCTCCGGGATCGAATGGAAGCTGTTGCACACCACCGACTGCATCACCTGCGCCAGCAGATAATCGGAAAAGCGGCAGAACAGATTGGCGATGAACGGCGACCGGTTTTTCGCATCCTCGAGCGACTCCATCGGCACCCGGAACGCGCTTCCGGGCACTAGAATCTGCGCGTAGGCGAAGGCCGGAGCCTGACCGCAGCTGACGATCCCGCCGACTGCGCCTTCGCGGCCGACCGAGGCGACTTCGGCCGAGCGGCCGCCAGCGAGCTCGACGGTCAGCGAAATCATCGTCGGGCCAACCGGGAACAGGCTCGAGTGGACCTGCTCGCCGCGCTTGAGGACGATCTCTCCGGGGCCAAGCTCGATGAGCTCGCCATAGGGCTCGATCAGGGCCCGCGCCTCGCGCGAGAAGGTCGAAAGCAAGCGGTTCCCTGCGAACGCTTCGTCGGTCTGGATCAGTTCGTCTGTCGTCGCTTCTGCCACGTCGATTCCCGCGGCCGCAGGCTGGTCGTTACGATTGCGGCGCGAGGCTTAAATGCGCGCGGCCGCAAGTTGCTCCATCAATCCTGCACCGCTTCGACACTTGTCCGGCGGCCGACCAGCAGGCAATCGGCGACGAGCCTGAACGGAGCGACGTCGACCAGGCTGCGGCGTTCGTCGATGAGGTCGGCGAAGGCGCGGTAGATGTCGGGATATTCCCCGAGCCCGTCGCAGCTTTGTTCCTCGCCGTTGAGCAGCAGCCTCGCGCCGCCGTCCTCGAGCCGGACGGTTTCGCCGTCGCCCGTGACGATGGTGATCGTCCATTCCTCGCCTTCGCTCCGACGCCAATCCAAGCTGACGTGAAGCGGGCCGTCGGCCACCGGGCTGGAGAAGATGATGTCGGCGGCGATCGGGGTCTGGGCGTTGTCCGGAACCTGGAGCTCGGCCGACTTCACGAACAGCCCGCCGGGGAAGATCCTGGTCGCGATCGACAAAGCGTTGATGCCGGGATCGAACACGCCGAAGCCGCCCGGCTCCCACACCCATTTCTGCCCCGGGTGCCATTTGCGCACGTCCTCGTGCCAATGGATCTCCATCGAGCGGATGCGCTTGCCGGCAAGCGCCTTGGCCGCCCCGTCCACCGCCGCATTGTGCTGCGCGTGCCAGGTGGTGAACAGCGTCACGCCCTGCGCCTGCGCGAGGCAGTCGAGGTCGGCGATCTCGGCGAGCCCGGCGGTCGGCGGTTTCTCGAGCAGGCAGTGGAGGCCGGCGAGGATGCACTCGCGCGCAATTTCGAAGCGCGGCTCGGGCGGAGTGGTGATCGCCACGGCCTGGAGGCCCTCCGCGGTGCGGATCAGCTCGCGCCAATCGGTGAAGGTCCGCGCGACGCCCTGGCCCGAGCGGCTCGAGCTGGCGACCAGTTCGAACCGCTCATTGCCCGCGATCGAGGGCACGTGCTGGTCGGCGGCGATCTTGCCGAACCCGATGATCGCGATCCGGATCGGCTTCACCGCCCGAGGCCCGCGACATAGGCCCGCGCCTTGCCGAGCGTGTCGGCGGGCGATTGGCCCGGCTGGTAGAGCCCGCCGCCGAGGCCGAAGCCGGTTGCACCGGCCTCGAGCCAGCCGGCCATATTGTCGGGCTTGATGCCGCCGACGGCGAGGATCGGGATCTCTCGCGGGATCACCCCGAGCTGCGCCTTGAGCACCGCCGGGCTCGCGCCCTCCGCCGGGAACAGCTTGAGCGCGGTCGCACCGGCGCGGATCGCGGCAAAGGCTTCGGACGGCGTGAAATAGCCCGGGCTGGCGACCAGACCCGCCTCCGCCGCCGCAGCAATGACTTGGATGTTGGTGTCGGGCGAGACGATGATCCGGCCGCCGGCATCGCGCACGCGGGCGACATCGGCGGGGTCGAGGACGGTGCCCGCGCCGACCAGCGCCCGCTCGCCGAACCGTGCCGCCAGCCGCTCGATGCTGGCGAGGGGGTCGGGCGAGTTGAGCGGCACTTCGATGATGCGGATGCCGCCTTCGAAGATGGCATCGCCGATCGCTTCGGCTTCGCCCGGCGTGACCCCGCGGATGATCGCCACCAGCGGGCACTGGTCGAGATAAAGGTGCAGCAGCTGTTTGGCGCTCAAGTGCCGATCCTCTTCGCGATTTCGTTGATGCCAGCCAGGAAGCATCGCTCACCGTCGAGCTCGGTGACGTCCCTTCCCGCCGCGGCAATGGCGGCGGCGTAGAGTTGCGTGAGCTCGGGCCGCCCAATCACGGTGATTTGCGCGCCGGTCGGGACCGAAAGGCCGATGCGGACGTCGGAGCCGATGAGCAGCCCGCTGGTCGACGAGGACGCATCCTCCTTCTTCGCCTGGCCGAGGAGGACCCGGGCGCGGACCGCGAACAGGTCCGCCGGCAAGGACTCGTTCGAAATGGCGTGGAGCGCCGCTTCGCGAAAGGCGTCGTTCGGCTTCACCTCGTCCTGCAGCAGGTCGGAGAGGATGCTGTGCTCCTTCAACAGACTGAACAGCTCGCCGGTCATGACGGTGCGAAATTCGATGATCTTGCCGTGGCGCAGGGTCGCCCATTTGTTGTGCGTGCCGGGATGGCAGACGAGGCTCATCGGATCGACCAGCCCGGCGGCGACCCCGCCGAGGAGCTGCACCTCCTCGCCGCGCATGACGTCGGCGCGGCCGTTGCCGACATAGGAGACGCCGGGGACGATCGCTTCACGCTCACCGGCCCAGGCGAGGGCGCCGGCGAGATCGTCGAGGCCGGCCAGGCACGGCACATAGGGTGCCTCCTTCCAGCCGCGGTTCGAGCCGACCATCCCGGCAAGGAGAAGCGGCAGGTCGCCGAGGCGGTCTCGGATCTCGGCGACTGCTGCCGGGAAGCCGCCCGCAGCCACGGACAACACGCCCTTGTCGTCCTCGAATTCGTCGGCGCAGCCGCCGGATTCGTCGAGCCTGTAGGCGCGCCGGTTGGTCGTGCCCCAGTCGACCGCGATGAATCCCTGTGTCCAGCGCATCGCCGCGGCCATGCAGCCGACAACCGGCAAAGCGCAACATCGCTCCGCCGGTTTTCTTTTCAGCCCGGCGCACTAAGCGACAGGACCATGCCCGCCGACTCGCCCGTAAGCTGCGTTGCCGACGTCCACGCCGTGCTCGGCGAAGGACCGGTGTGGGTCGCGCGCGAATCGGCGCTCTACTGGGTCGACATAAACGGGCGGAAGATCTTTCGCCTCGACGAGCAGGGACAGGTCAGCGAGTGGGCGACGCCGCTGCGCATCGGGTCGCTGGCGCCGCGCCGGAGCGGGGGGTTCATCGCCGGGACCGAGGACGGGATCGCGATCGTCGATCCGGCCGCGAACCGCTATGAGATCATCGCCAATCCCGAAGAGCAGCTGCCCGGAAATCGCTTCAACGACGGCAAGGTCGACCGCCGCGGCTGCTTCTGGGCGGGCACGATGGACGATCGCGAACGCGAGGCGAGCGGAACGCTTTATTGCATCGACGCGGATTTGCGCGTGACCGTGGCGGACCAGGGCTATCACGTGACCAACGGACCCGCGTTCAGCCCGTCGGGCAACCTCATGTACCACAGCGATTCGGCCCGGCAGGTGACCTATGTCTTCGACATCGGCGCCGATGGAGCGGCGCGCAACCGGCGGACGTTCATCCAGTTCGGGAAGGGTGACGGTTTTCCCGACGGAATGACGGTGGACGCCGACGGCCACCTGTGGATCGCTTTCTGGGACGGCTGGTGCATCCGCCGCTTTTCGCCGGCCGGGGAGTGGGTGGAGACCATCAGGATGCCGGTCCAGCGGCCGACCAGCTGCGCGTTCGGCGGCCGCGACCTCGACAAATTGTACATCAGCTCGGCAAGCAGGGACCTCGACGAGGCGGCAATTGCAGTGCAACCAAATGCCGGGGGGTTGTTTATGGTCGAACCGGGCGTCCGGGGACTGGCCGACGTCCCCTTTGCGGGCTGACACGACGGAGACTGAGTCATCGCCAACTTCATGTTCGCGACGGGGATCGAGAACAGCTACCCCACGATCAACAACGGCAAGACTCGCGTCGATGAGATGGCGGTCTGCGGCCATTACGAGCGCTGGCGCGAGGACTTCGACTGCGTCCAGGAAATCGGCATCAATTATCTGCGCTACGGGCCGCCGATTCACCGGACCTATCTTGGCCCCAACAAGTTCGACTGGGAGTTCACCGACCTCACCTTCGCCGAGCTGAAGCGCCGCGACATCACGCCGATTGTCGATCTATGCCATTTCGGCGTGCCGGACTGGCTCGGCAATTTCCAGAACCCGGATTTTCCGCGCCTGTTCGCCGCGTATGCGGGCGAATTCGCCGAGCGCTTCCCGTGGGTTCAGATATACACCCCGATCAACGAGATGTTCATCTGCGCGGTCTTCTCGGCCAAGTACGGCTGGTGGAACGAGCAAAAGAAGGATGATCGCTCGTTCGTCACAGCGCTCAAGCACCTCGTCAAAGCCAACGTCATGGGGATGATCGAAATCCTCAAGCGCCGGCACGACGCAATCTTCATCCAATCGGAATCCTCGGAATATTACCACGCCGACAGCCCGGCAGCGATCGGCCGGGCCGAAGTGCTCAACCAGATGCGATACCTGTCGCTCGACCTCAATTACGGGCGGCGGGTCGACAGCGGCATGTACCAGTATCTGCTCGATAACGGCATGAGCCGCGAGGAATATGAGTGGTTCCTCGAGCACCGGCTGAAGCAGCACTGCATCCTCGGCAACGATTATTACCAGCTCAATGAGCACCGCGTGTTCGCCGACGGGCACACAGTCGCTGCGGGCGAGACCTTCGGCTATTCCGAGATCACCCGCCAATATTACAACCGCTACCGCCTGCCGGTGATGCACACCGAGACCAACCTCTGGGAAGGCCCCCACG
>JBJMVJ010000155.1:0-6136 GCA_045810685.1 Sphingomonas sp. | reverse complement strand
GCGACGTGGCGCAGAACCATGTCGGCGCCATTGCCGACCTGCATTCCCCGCGACCGGCCAGCGTTGACCGCCATCCTCGTGGTTGCGAGAAACGAGGCTGACGGAGTTACCGACGGAGGCCTGACGGCCTCGCCGAATTGCCTCGGCGGCACCGGACGTTCGGGAATGAGGGTTTCGAGCACCAGCTCATTCGAATGCTCAAAGGCATCCCTGATCTGCGGTGCGAACCATTGCGACTTGCCGTCGAGCGCGTGGAAGGTGCCGAAGATGTAGACGGTGGTGTCGGCATCGCGGACGACGAACATCGCTGGTGAGACGTCGGGCGGCGGCGTGGGCATGTCAGAGGGTGTTGCGGCAGCAAGCGCGGCAGCGACCAGCAAATTGACCATCCATCACCCTCCCGAGGCGAATGGCGCTGGATGGCAATAGATGCGCAAGAAACCGGCGGATCAGCCCCGCCTTCGGTCACTCCACGCATCAGACCCCCCAGCCCGATACCCGAGCAGAATGGTCACCAACTCCTTTACAAATGTCTAGCGAATTCAGGCAGAAGGTGAACATTTATCGGTGGATGGTCCTCGCCTGTCGACCTACTGCACGCGGCGAACCGTGTAGCCGTCCTTCTTGAGCAGCTCGAGCACCGAATATTTGCCGGCAAGATGGCCCGCACCCACCGCGATCAGGACCGCTCCGGGCTGCGCCATGCGCTGCTCGATCCACTTGCTCCAAGTGGCGTTGCGCTGGCGCAGCAACGCGTCGCGAAGCTCGGGCGAGGTCGAAAGATCGCGGTCGAAGGTCTTCGCAATCCCCGCGACATCGCCTCGCGACCAGGCCTTGAGCATCCCGCCGAACTCATTCTTCATCGAATCATTGTCCTCGATCGCGCCTTCGAGCAGAACCCGCTGCGCGGATTCCGGGAGCCGATCGAAGAAGCTCAATTGCTCGACGTTGGTCTCGAGTTCATCGATGGGCTTGCTCTGCGCCGCAAAGTCGCTGCGAAGCACGCCTTCGACGCCGCCGGACAGGTTGAGCGCCTTGAATTGGTTCGACAGCAGCAGAAACGCCGCCATCCAGCTCTTCATTCCATTGAGCGCCTGGACCGGCACGCCGCTCTTCTTGATTGCCGCCTCGAGCGCCGGACGTTTGGCCGGCGGCACGCGATCGAGGATCGGCGGCAGCCCCTTAGCGAGCCCGAGACTCGCAAGCGCAGACATCAGCTTGGTCGGGTTCTTCTCATCGACGATGGTCTCGACGACGAGCTCCTGCGAACGTGAGATCGCGTCATCGAGCTTGGCCGTACGCCATTGCAAATGTTCGGGAAGCAAGTGGATCGTGCCGAAGAGGTAGATCGTCGTGTCGGGATCGGAGACGGCCCACAGGGCGGGCTTGGCAACCTGCGGTGTGCGGGCTTGGGCGGCGGAGCCCAACGCCAGGAAGGTCGCGACGGGAGCAATCAAGCGCTGGAGGAGCTTTTTCATCATGGTCCTTCAATTGGGGCTTGCGATGTAGGGCGGCAAGCTTGCCGCTTGCTGAAGATGCGCCCCGGCGGCGACTTGCCGATCCCGAGCCCAGCCGCCAAAGCGGCATTGACCAAAGTCGGGGATATCTTCGCTTGAGCCTGAGCTTCCAGGACCTGATCCTCACGCTCCACCAATATTGGGGCGCGCAGGGCTGTCTGATCCTCCAGCCTTACGACATGGAGATGGGGGCGGGCACCTTTCATCCAGCGACGGTGCTGCGCTCGCTGGGCGCGGATCCGTGGCGGGCGGCTTACGTCCAGCCGTGCCGCCGCCCGACCGACGGCCGCTACGGCGAAAACCCGAACCGCCTCGGTCATTATTACCAGTACCAGGTCGTGCTGAAGCCAAGCCCCACCCACCTGCAGGAGCTTTACCTCGGCAGCCTGATCGAGATTGGCATCGATCCGCTGAAGCACGACATCCGTTTCGTCGAGGACGATTGGGAAAGCCCCACGCTCGGCGCCTGGGGGCTGGGCTGGGAAGTGTGGTGGGACGGGATGGAGGTGACGCAGTACACCTATTTCCAGCAGGTCGGCGGGTTCGAATGCAGACCGGTCACGGGCGAGCTGACCTACGGGCTCGAGCGCCTCGCCATGTACATCCAGGGCGTCGACAATGTCTTCGACCTCCGGTTCAACGACGCCGGCGTCAGCTACGGTGACGTGTTCCTCGAAAATGAGGTCGAGATGTCGACCTACAATTTCGAGGTCGCGGACACCGAGGCCCTGTTCGACCTGTTCCGCAAGGCGGCCGCCGAATGCGAGAACTGCCTGGCCAACAAGCTGCCGATCCCGGCCTACGAGCAGGCGATCAAGGCGAGCCACATGTTCAACACGCTGCAGGCGCGCGGGGTCATCAGTGTCGCCGAGCGCCAGGCCTACATCGGCCGCGTCCGCGACCTCGCCAAGGCGGCGTGCGGCGAGTGGCTGGAGCGAATCGCCTGATGGCCGATTTCCTGCTCGAGCTGCTGTCGGAAGAAATCCCGGCGCGGATGCAGGCGAAGGCGCGCAACGATCTCGCGCGGTTATTCGCGGAGTGCACGGGTGCGGCCGGGCTTTCGACCGGACCGATCGACGTGTTCTCGACGGCGCGGCGGCTGGTGCTGATCGCGCGCGAGGTGGCGGATGCGACCGAGGCGAGCCGCGAGGAGCTGAAAGGCCCTCGCGTGGGCGCGCCGCCGCAGGCGCTCGACGGCTTCCTGCGCAAGACCGGCCTTAGGCGCGACCAGCTCGAGGAGCGCGGCGGCGTGCTCTTCGCGGTGATCGAACGGGCCGGCCGGCCGGCGGGCGAAATTCTCGGCGAGACCGTCGAGCGGATCGTTGCCGATTTCCCTTGGCCGAAGTCGATGCGGTGGGGAACGGGTTCGCTGCGCTGGGTGCGGCCGCTTCACAATATTGTCGCCTTGCTTGGCGAGGAGATCGTGGCGGTGGAGATCGGCGGCATCGTTGCTGGTGCGACGACCGTGGGCCACCGCTTCCATCACCCGGGGCCGATAACCATCGGCGGGGCTGCCGATTATGTGGAGAAGCTGCGCGCTTGCCATGTGATTGTTGACCAGGAGGAGCGCGAGCGGCTGGTGCGCGACGGCGCAGCAGCGGCTGCGGCGGCGGCCGGGCTGGCGCTGGTGCCCGACGAAGGCCTGGTGGTCGAGAATGCCGGGCTCACCGAATGGCCGGTGCCGCTGGTCGGCCGTTTCGACCCGGAATTCCTCGACGTCCCGCGCGAGGTGATCGTGCTCACCATGCGCACCAACCAGAAATATTTCGCCTGCACCAACGAGGAGGGGCTGCTCGCTCCCGCCTTCGCGTGCATCGCCAATATCGCGGCCAACGACGGCGGTGAGGCGATCGCTCAGGGCAACGCCCGCGTGCTCGCGGCGAGGCTCGCCGACGCCCGTTTCTTCTGGGAGCAGGACGTCAAGGTGCCGCTCGAGGAACAGGCCAAGAAGCTGTCCGGCATCGTCTTCCACGACAAGCTCGGGGCCGTTGCCGACAAGGTCGAGCGGGTGGCCAAGCTCGCGCGGTGGCTGGTTGAGGAGGGCATCGTCAAAGGCGCGGATCCCGATCAGGTCGAACGCGCGGCGCGGCTCGCCAAGGCCGACCTCGTCACCGGGATGGTCGGCGAGTTCCCCGAGCTCCAGGGAGTGGTCGGCGGCTATCTCGCTGAAGCCCAGGGGGAACCCAAGTCCATCGCGGACGCCATCCGCGACCATTACAAACCGGTCGGGCAGGGAGACGAGGTGCCGACCGAGCCGACGACTGTGGCCGTAAGCCTTGCGGACAAGTTGGATACCTTGGTCGGCTTCTTCATAATTGGAGAAAAGCCTTCTGGGTCGCGCGACCCATTCGCCCTCCGCAGGGCCGCGTTGAGTGTGATTGGCATTGTCCTGCAAAATCACATTCGTTTTGAACTACGCAGGCTCGTCTTCCGCGCGATAGCCCCCTTCGTTGAAAAGCGTGCAAATCGTTCGATATCCGAACATACTGCTGAATACGCGTTGATGCAGGTTGAGTTGAGGGAACAAAAGCAGCGCGAGCACGACGCAGTTTGGGATGTTCCGGCGTTCTTTGCCGACCGGCTGAAGATCCAGCAGCGCGAGGCGGGAGTGCGGCACGATCTGATCGATGCGGTGTTTGCCTTGGGTGGAGAGGACGATCTGATTCGCCTGCTTGCCCGCGTGAACGCGCTGCAGGCCTTCGTTGAAACCGCCGACGGCGCGGACCTTCTCACCGCCTACAAGCGCGCGGCCAATATCCTCAAGAAAGAAGACTGGATGGGTGGCGTCCTGACGTCGGCCGAGGAACAGGGCATCCCCCAAACCGGCGAGGAGGATCCGCTCGTGCTGGTCGACGATCCGATCCTCAAGGATGCCGTGGCGGAGATTGCGTCGGGCCAGGCGGGCGCTGACTTGCCGCAGGAGAAGGCGTTGATCACCGCCCTCGATACAGCCGAGCCCAAGGCGTCAGCGGCGATCGAGAAGGAAGATTTTACCGGGGCCATGGCGGCGCTCGCCTCCCTGCGCGCGCCGATCGACGACTTCTTCGACCATGTGACGGTCAACGATGCCGACGCGGCCAAGCGCGAGCGGCGCTTGAACCTGCTGCTGCGCTTTCGGGACGCGGTGAACCGGGTGGCGGACTTCTCGAAGATCGCGGGCTAGAGCGAGCGCACCTCGTGGTCGCCTGGCTCGCGCGGGTCCTTGATCGCGGCCGTGCGCAACGAATCCCGCTCCCGCCAATGCTTCTCCTGATCGGCCCAATATTCCTCGCGCTCGGCGTGTGCCTTCTCGAGCTCGCGCCGCCGTTGGGTCTCGCTGTTGTAGCGTTCCTTCCACTTGCGGCGGCCGCCGGCGGTCAGGAACACGCCGATGAGCAGGCCGAGCAGGAAGATCAAGGCATAGATGATCAGGACGTTCGGGTCGGTCGTGAAGCTCATGTCGCGTCCTCAACGATAAAGGTGGCGCGGCGACTACGCCTGAGCGCGCCGCCGCGTTCCAATGTTCCGCACGGGCAAGCCGAGCGGTAGGCGCTTACTTACCGTGGAGGAAGCTGTCGTTGATCGAGCAGCTGGCCGGGCCGAGAATGACCACGAACAGGGTCGGAAGGATGAACAGGATCAGCGGCACGGTCATGATCGCCGGCAGGCGCGCGGCTTTTTCCTCAGCGCGCATCATGCGTTGGTGGCGGAACTCGGCCGACAGGACGCGCAGCGCGGAGGCGAGCGGCGTACCGTATTTCTCGGTCTGGATCATGGTCGTGACGACGCCGCGGACGGCTTCGAGGTCGACGCGGTTGGCGAGGTTTTCGAACGCCTGGCGCCGCTCGTTGAGGAAGCCCAGTTCGATCGCCGTCAGGCCGAACTCGTCACCGAGCTCCGGATAGGCTTTGCCCAGCTCCCTCGAGACGCGGTTGAAGGCGGCGTCGACGGTGAGGCCGGCTTCGGCGCAGATGACGAGCAGGTCGAGCGCGTCGGGCAAGCCCTTCTGGATGGCCTTGCTGCGCTTGGTGACCTTGTTCTTGAGCCAGATGTCGGGCGCCTTGTAGCTGCCGATGAGGACTCCGGCGACGGTCGCATAGCGGCGGAACCAGCCCCATTCGGGCCAGTGGTTGAGGACGTAGATCATCACCACGGCGGTGAGGCCGAGGACGACCGGGAGCACGAAGCGCGCGAAAATGATGAAGAAGGCGAGGTCCTTGGTCCGGATACCGGCTTGCATCAGGCGCGTCTGGGTCTTCTTGACCTGGTCGTCCTGAAGCATCTTGAACTGCGACAGGAGCTGGCGGACGTTGTCCGCCGCCTGGTTGCGGTTGGTCAGCTTCTTGCGCTTGTTGGTCGAGGCGACGATGCCGGCCTTGAGCTGCTCGCGCCGCTCGTTGAGCGCCTTGACGCGACGCGACATCGGATCCTTGACCGTGGTTGCGGCATAGATTGCGAGCAGTACCGCGAAGCTCGCGACGGCGCTGAGGATCGTCGCGATCCAGATGACGTCGAAGCCGAGGATGTGCGGGCCGGAAGAAGGCACTGTCTGCATGATATTCGTGCCCCCCTTAAATCTCGAAGTTGACCATTTTGGCCATGATCGCGGCGCCGATGCCCATCCAGATCATGCCGCCGAT
>JBJMVJ010000154.1:0-3225 GCA_045810685.1 Sphingomonas sp. | reverse complement strand
GGAATCGGACGGCGCGCTGTCTCTGCTCGACCTGCTCAAAGCCGATCCGGAGGTCTCGCAGCGACTCTCGGCCGAGCAACTCGAGGAGCTGTTCGACCTCGACCATCACTTGGCCCACGTCGACCCGATCTTCGCCCGGGTGTTTGGTAACGCAGGTTAACTCTTTCGCAGAGCACAAGATTTTTCGTGCACCTGCGAAATTCAGTGACTATTCTGACCCCTCGCACGCGACCGGGGGGTCGATGGAAATCGCTGACGAGGTTCGTAACGACACGAGTGCCGCGCCCGCCGCCGACCGAGGCGCGCGGGTCCAGTCCGGCAGCTATCTGCTCGAGCTGTCGCTCGACTGGATCGTGCTGCGCGCGTCGGAGAACATCCATCACCTGCTGAGCGAATCCCATGTCACGCTGATCGGCGAGCCGCTCGGGCGGTTCGTCCACGCGCAGGCGCTTCACGATCTGCGCAATCTCTTCTCGCGGCTGAGCGGCACGACCGGGATCGCGCGCGCTTATTTCGTCCGGCTGACCGACGAATTTGAGCATGTCGACATCGCCTTCCAGCTGGTGGACGGACGCGTGCTGCTCGAAGCCGTTCCGTCGGCCGGGAGCTTCGGCGAGTGTTTCGGGACGATCGGCGGTTTGATCGCCGGCCTTGCGGACAATCGCGGCCACGCCCTGCTCGACGGCGGCGCCCGGCGGATGCGAGCGCTTACCGGCTACGACCGCGTGACGTTGCTGTGCGGGAGCGAACGGGCCGAAAGCAGCCGCGGCGCATTAAGCGCGGCTGCTGCGCCCTCGGAGAATCTGCCAACGATCGTGTGCGATACCGAAGCCGAAGCGGTGGCGGTTTTCCCACGAGAGTCGGACGAGGCATCCGCGGCCGGCGCGCTGCTCGTCGCTTGCGGTGCCGAGGGGCTGGAGCAGCTTCGGCGCGAAGGCGTGCGCTCGTGCCTGCGGGTCCCGTTCAAGATCGATGAGATCAGCGGCGAATTCCGCTGCGACAGCCGGACTCCGCGCGCGCCCAATTTCGAGCTTCACGCCGCCGCTGAACTGTTCGCGCAATTGTTCGCGATGCGGCTGGAGATCGATCAGCTTCGTAACCATAAGGCTGATCGCGGGGAGTGACAGCGACGCGGCGATCCAGCTCGATCGCTTCGCTCCGCCCGCAATGACGGCTGATTAGCCAAACCTTTCCCGCGCGCGGGCGAAGAAGTTCTTGGCCGCCGGGCATTCCTCGCCCGTCTCCGTCGCGCGGAATTCCTCGAGCAGCTTCTTCTGCTTGGAGCTCATCCGCGACGGGGTTTCGACGAGGATGCGGGCGACGAGATCGCCGCGGCCGCGGCCGTTCAAGACGCTCATGCCCGATCCCCGGTGGCGCAGCTGCTCGCCCGACTGGATGCCAGCGGGAATCTTGATCTCGACCGGCTTGCCGTCGATGCCGGGCAGGCTGATCGATCCACCAAGCGCAGCGGTGGTGAAGCTCACCGGGCAATCGGCGATCAGCGTGGTCCCCTCGCGCGCATAGATCGGGTGCCGCTTCATGTGGACGAAAAGGTAGAGGTCGCCGCTGGCCGCGCCGCGTACGCCCGCTTCGCCCTCGCCGGCGACGCGGATGCGGGTGCCCTCGTCGACTCCGGCGGGGACTTTCACCGACAGCTTGCGCTGGGTGAGCGCGCGGCCTTCGCCTTCGCAGTTGCTGCACGGGTCGGTGATCACTTCGCCGGCGCCGCGGCAAGTGGGGCAGCCGCGCTCGACGACGAAGAACCCCTGCTGGGCGCGGACCTTGCCCATTCCGCCGCAGGTCTGGCAGGTGCTGGTGCACCGATCGAGGCCGTTGCAGCCGCGCCCGTCGCACTTTTCGCACGTCGCCATGGCCTGGACGGTGATCGCTTTGTCGATGCCGGTGAACGCTTCCTCCAGGCTGAGCTCGAGGTCGTAGCGAAGGTCGGCGCCGCGCGCCGCATTCTGCTGCGCGCGCGGATCCATGAATTCGCCGAAGATGGTCGAGAAGATGTCGGAAAAGCCGTTGAAGCCGGCTTCGGCGAATGGATCATTTCCATTGCCGCCGTTCTGGAACGCGGCCTTGCCGAAGCGGTCATAGGCGGCGCGCTTCTGCGGGTCCTTGAGGACGTCATACGCCTCGTTGATCGCCTTGAACTGCGCTTCCTTGTTCGAGCAGCCGTTGTGGCGGTCGGGATGATGTTCCTTGGCGAGCCGGCGGTACGCGGCCTTGATCGCCGCGTCGTCCGCGCCGCGTGGAACCCCCAGCAGCTCGTAATAGTCGTGCTCGACCATCAATGCTCCCCGCTACGCCTTACACGGACGGGCGCCGCCTCCCGTAGGTGGCGACGCCGGATCATCAGCCCTTGTTCTCGCCCTCGTCGACTTCGGAGAATTCCGCGTCGACGACTTCTTCCTGGCCCGGCTGCTCTTCGGCCGGCCCCGACGTCCCCGTATCCGGTCCTGCCGCAGCCTCGGTTTCCGCCTGCTGCGCCTTGTACATCGCTTCGCCGAGCTTCATCGCCGCTTGGGTCAGCGCCGCCGTCTTTTGCTGCATGTCGTCGGCATCGCCGCTCTCGACCGCTGCCTTGGCGTCTGCCAGCGCTTTCTCGATCTCGCCCTTGACGTCAGCCGAGACCTTGTCGCCGAACTCGGCGAGCTGCTTCTCGGTCGAGTGGATGAGGCTTTCGGCGTTGTTCTTCGCCTCCGCCGCGGCGCGCCGCTTCTTGTCCTCGTCGGCGAACTGCTCGGCCTCTCGCACCATTTTCTCGATGTCCGAATCGGCAAGGCCGCCGGAGGCCTGAATGCGGATCTGCTGCTCCTTGCCGGTGCCCTTGTCCTTGGCGCTGACGTTGACGATGCCGTTGGCGTCGATGTCGAACGTGACCTCGATCTGCGGCACGCCGCGCGGCGCCGGCGGGATTCCGACCAGGTCGAACTGGCCGAGGATCTTGTTGTCGGCCGCCATCTCACGCTCGCCCTGGAAGACGCGGATCGTCACCGCATTCTGATTGTCCTCGGCGGTCGAGAAGACCTGGCTCTTCTTCGTGGGAATGGTCGTGTTGCGATCGATCATCCGGGTGAACACGCCGCCGAGCGTCTCGATACCGAGCGACAATGGCGTCACGTCGAGGAGCAGCACGTCCTTGACGTCACCCTGAAGAACGCCCGCCTGAATCGCCGCGCCCATGGCGACGACCTCGTCCGGATTGACGCCGGTGTGCGG
>JBJMVJ010000153.1:0-3693 GCA_045810685.1 Sphingomonas sp. | reverse complement strand
TCGCGCACCGCCCCGGCAATGGCGGCGATGTGCGAGGGAGTCGTCCCGCAACAACCGCCGACGATGTTGACCAGGCCGCTTGTCGCCCAGTCGCGAACCTGCGCTGCGGTCTCGGCCGCCGCTTCGTCATATTCGCCAAGCTCGTTGGGCAGCCCGGCGTTGGGATAAGCCATCACCAAGGCGTCGGCGGTCGCTGCGAGCGCCGCGAGATGCGGCCGCAGCTGCGCCGCGCCGAACGAGCAATTGAGCCCCACCGTGACCGGCCGCGCGTGGCGCACCGAGGCCCAGAAGGCTTCGACGGTATGGCCCGACAGGTTGCGGCCGCTAAGGTCGGTCAAGGTCATCGAGATCATCAGCGGCAGCTCGCGGCCGAGGTCCTGCTCCGCCTCGATCGTCGCCATGATCGCCGCCTTCGCATTCAGCGTATCGAAAATGGTTTCGATTAGGATGAAGTCGACGCCGCCGACGACGACGGCATCGATCTGCTCGCGATAGACCGCCTTGACCTGGTCGAAATCGACCTCGCGGAAGGCGGGGTCGTTGACGTTGGGCGAGAGCGACAGGGTCTTGTTGGTCGGTCCCAGCGCGCCGGCAACCCACCGCTGCCGGCCGTCCTTTGCCGAATAAGCGTCGGCGACGCCGCGCACGATCTCGGCGGAAGCGCGGTTGATCTGGACGACCAGGTCCTCGGCGCCGTAATCGGCCTGGCTGATCGCATTGGCATTGAACGTGTTGGTGGCGAGGATCTCGGCGCCCGCCTCAGCGAAGCTCTCGCAGATCGAGCGGACGATGTCGGGCCTGGTGATGTTCAACAGGTCATTGTTGCCGCGCTGGTCCTTCATGAGGTCGAGCGGGCCACAATAATCGGTGCTTTTCAGCTTCCGGTCCTGGATCGAGGTGCCGTAGGCGCCGTCCTTGACCAGGATGCGCTTGGCGGCTTCGGCGCGGAGGCTTTGCGATGCTGTGGTCATTTGGCCCTCACGCCGAGAAGGTGGCAGATCGCGTAGCTGAGCTCCGCGCGATTGAGCGTGTAGAAATGAAAGTGGCGAACCCCGCCGGCGTAGAGCTGACCGCATAGCTCGGCCGCGACCGTCGCGGCGATGAGCTGGCGCGCTGCAGGCAAATCGTCGAGCCCTTCGAACAAATCGTCGAGCCACAGCGGGATGCTCGCGCCGCAGCTTTGGGCGAAGCGCCGGGTTGTCGCGACGTTGGACACCGGCAGGATGCCCGGCACGATCTCCGCGACGATCCCCGCTGCCGCGGCCTCGTCGCGGAAGCGGAAGAAGCAGTCCGGCGAGAAGAAGAACTGGGTGATCGCCCGGTTCGCGCCGGCGTCGACTTTGCGCTTGAGATTGTCGAGGTCGAACCTGCGCGACGAGGAATCAGGGTGAATTTCGGGATAAGCGGCGACGGAGATGTCGAACGGCGCGACCTGCTTCAGCCCGGCAACGAGGTCGGCTGCGTCGCGGTAGCCCTGGGGATGCGGCTGGTATTTGGCGCCGGGTTCGGGCGGATCGCCGCGCAGCGCGACGATGTTGCGCACGCCGAGCTGCCAATAATCGCGCGCGACCGCGTCGATCTCCTCGCGGGTCGCGCCGACGCAGGTCAGGTGTGCCGCCGGTGTCAGCGGCGTTTCCTTGAGGATCCGCTCGACCGTTGCATGGGTGCGCTCACGCGTCGAGCCGCCCGCGCCGTAGGTCACCGAAACGAAGCGCGGATGCAGCGGCTCGAGAGTCTTGATCGACTCCCACAGGGTCTGCTCCATCTTCTCGGTCTTGGGCGGGAAGAATTCGAAGCTCGCCTGGATGTCGCCGCGTGCTTCCGCGAACAAGGGCAAGTGGCGCTCGAGGCTGTCGAAGGCGTTCATGCCGCCCTCCGCTGCCGGGCGGTCGCCTTGGTTCCGCGCCACAAGGTGACCGTGAGCTCGCCGCCGCGCAGATGCTGAACCTCGTCCACTTCGAGGCCCGCGCCGGCAAACCATCCGGCCATCACTTCATCCTCGAATCCGAGGCGGATGTGGGCATCGCGCTCGCGCAGCTCTTCGCGGTCGTGCGCTGCGAAGTCCACGACCAGCAGGGTCCCGCCGGGGGCAAGCACGCGCGCCGCCTCCGCGATCGCCGCCGCCGGCGAGTGCGCATAATGGAGGACCTGGTGGATGATGACATGCTCGGCGCTGCCGTCGACGAGCGGAAGCGCGTACATGTCGCCCTGCCGAAGGCTGGACTGGATCCCCGCCGCCTCGAGCTTGACGCGCGCCAGCCGCAGCATGTCCGACGAGCGGTCGATGCCAATCGCCTGGCTCGCGCGCGGGCCGAACAGCTCGATCATGCGGCCGGTGCCGGTGCCGATGTCGACCAGGCGCCCGAGCGGCCGCTTGCCGAGCGCCGCCTCGATCGCACGCTCGACTTCGCTTTCCGCGACGTGGAGCGAGCGGATCTGGTCCCACACCTCGGCATGGCCCGCGAAATAGCGGTTGGCGGCCTCGGCGCGCTCGGTGCGGATCGACTCGGTGCGCGCACCGTCCGACGCGAACAGCGCCTGCGTCGCCGCATCCGCCCAGCGGTCGATGAGCGCGAACAATGGCTCGACCCGCTCCGCCTCGGCCAGCGTCAGGAACACCCAGCTGCCTTCCTTGCGGCGCTCGAGCACGCCGGCGTCGGCGAGAATCTTCAGGTGCCGCGACACCCGCGGCTGGCTTTGGCCGAGCACGTGCGCCAACTCACCGACGGAGAGCTCCATCAGGCGCAGCAACGCGACGATGCGCAGCCGCGAGGGGTCGGCGAGCGCCTGAAACCGGTCGGCGAGCGGGAGTGATACGGTCACGGGATAAGGATATAAAGATATCTTTATATGTCAATTCAGCGTTTCAAAATAATCCCTTGTGCCGGGGTAGGGATTGTCGCTATTCCGACCGGCCTGGCCTGACGACTCGCGCGGAAGGCCCGGGCGTGCCCTTCCCACCGGGGCATTTACAAAGGGAGTGAAAGTCACATGAAAAAGGTTGCGATCGTGACCGTTGCGGTCCTCGCGCTCGGCGTCGCCGCGTGCAACAAGAACAACGCCGACAACAATGCGGCCAATGAGACCGCGGTCGAGAACACCGCGTCGACGGACGTCAATGCCGCGACCGACAATGCGGGCGCCACGGCCAATGCCGACGCCGCGCTCAACGCCGCCGGCAACGAAGTTTCGAACGCTGGTAACGCCGTCAACAGCGCGGCGAATGCGGTCGAGAACAAGTAAGCTCCGCTTCCAAGCTATCAGAAAGGGCCGCCCGCCCGGGCGGCCCTTTTTTTGTGCTCGGCGTCACAGCGAGGAGCGGACCGACGCGGCAATCGCGGAACAAGGGCTGGATTGCTTCGCTCCGCTCGCAATGACGAAATTGTGCTTTCTTGTCGCCGCCCTGGCGCTTGGTAGCTGCCACGACAAACGGCCGCCGACACCGACGGGGCAGCAATCCGCTCAGCTCAATGAAGCCGAGGACATGCTGAACGCCATGAGCTCAAACGAAGAGGGGCCGGAAGCAAACGCTTCCGGCCCCTCCAATTCAACGCGGTGAGTGAGCGGACTTAGAAGTCCATTCCGCCCATTCCGCCCATGCCGCCGCCGCCGCCCATGGCCATCGCCGGCTTGTCCTCCGGCAACTCGCTGACCGATGCCTGTTTGGTTTTGAGTAGTGTTGGGAAAGAGTGT
>JBJMVJ010000152.1:0-6936 GCA_045810685.1 Sphingomonas sp. | reverse complement strand
TTCCTGGCAACACGAAAAGCCAAGTCATCGCCCATTTTAGGAATAGTGGTTTTCAGGTCTCTGTCCTGTTAGCTGGGCCGATCAGCATCGAAAAGGCGCTCGCCCATTATTCGGCGATCGAGCGCGCGCGGGCCGACCTTCCGTACGACATCGACGGCGTCGTTTATAAGATCGACCGGCTCGACTGGCAGGAGCGGCTGGGGCAGGTCGGGCGAGCACCGCGCTGGGCGATCGCCTACAAATTCCCGGCAGAAAAAGCCGAGACGACCCTCGAAGCGATCGACATCCAGGTCGGGCGCACCGGCAAGCTGACGCCGGTTGGGCGCCTAACGCCGGTCGGCGTCGGCGGGGTGATCGTCGCCAATGTGACGCTGCACAACCGCGACGAGATCGCTCGTCTCGGCCTGCGCATCGGCGACCGCGTTCGTATCCAGCGCGCCGGCGACGTGATCCCGCAGGTGGTGGAGAACCTCACGCGGGACGAGCCGCGCGAGCCGTACGTCTTCCCCGACCATTGTCCCGAATGCGGCAGCGAGGCGGTAAGCGAGGAGGGCGAGGTCGACGTCCGCTGCACCGGCGGCTTGATCTGCCCGGCGCAACGGTTCGAGCGGTTGCGCCACTTCGTCTCGCGCGGCGCGCTCGACATCGAAGGGTTCGGCGAGAAAAGCATCGCCGAGTTCATCGAATTGGGCTGGCTCCATTCGCCCGCCGACATCTTCCGCCTCCACCGCCACCGCGACGAATTGCTCGAGCGCGAGGGCTGGAAGGTGACATCCGTCGACAATCTGCTCAGGGCGATCGACGCCAAGCGTGAACCCGACGGACCGCGCTTCCTGTTCGGCCTCGGCATTCGCCATGTCGGCATCGTCACCGCCCGCGACCTCCTGAAATGCTTCGGCACCATCGAGGAGCTGCGCCGCGTTGCCACCTCGGAGGACGCTCAGCCGGAACTGTCCGCGGTCGAGGGCGTCGGCCCGGTTGTCGCCGAAGCCCTGGTCGATTTCTTCCACGAGCCACACAACCAGGCCGCGCTCGATGATTTGCTGTCGGAAGTCTCGCCCAAGCCGTTCGTCAGCGACGCCAAGCAGACCGAGTGGAGCGGCAAGACCGTCGTCTTTACCGGCAGCCTCGAAACCATGAGCCGCGACGAAGCCAAGGCCCAGGCCGAGCGCCTCGGGGCACGCGCTGCCGGATCGGTCAGTGCCAAGACCGACCTGGTCGTCGCCGGCCCCGGCGCTGGCTCGAAGCTCAAGAAAGCCGAGGAGCTCGGTGTCCGGGTGATCGGCGAAGACGAGTGGGCGCGGATCGTGGCAGAGGCGTGAGCGGGCGCGCTTGCTCCCGCTATGTCACCGAGCCCTGCAGAATCAGGACAGGCCACTCGCCCGAACCATGATCGGCAACGGTCAATCCTTCACTCTCGTAGGCTTTCGCAACGGCGTGGGCCTGAGAGTCGAGGAGACCTGCAAGGACCAACGTGCCACCGGACTCCAACGCGAGCGCGCACGCGGGTGCGAGCTCGATCAGCGGACCCGCGAGGATGTTGGCGACGATCAGGTCGAACGGCGCGCGGGCGGCAAGTAGCGGCGAGTCCATGCCGTCGGCTTTGGCGAGCAGCAGTTCGCCGCCGCCGTGCCCGAGCTTCACACGGTTGATCGCGGCATTGTCGCGAGCGACGTCCACGGCGACCGGGTCGATGTCGGTGGCGATGCACTTCGCCTCTGGCCACAGCGCGAGCGCGGCGAAGGCGAGCAGGCCCGTCCCGGTGCCGATGTCGGCGATGTTCGCGAAACGCGCACCTTCACGTTCGAGCTTGTCGAGCGCCGCAAGGCACCCGCTCGTCGTCGCATGCTGCCCGGTGCCGAACGCGAGGCCGGCATCGATCTCGAAATTGATGCGCTCGGGGTCGGGGGAATGGGTCGGCGTATGGACCGTGAAGCGGCCGGCGCGCATCGGCTGCAGCCCGGCCTGGCTCATCGTCACCCAATCGGCCTCGCCGAGCTGCTCCAACTCAGCGGCGCCTCTGCCGAGTCTCGACAGGATTGCGAGTTCCTCGGGCCTGGGGTCATGCTCGAAGTAGATGTGGATCAGCCACTCGTCGGGCCGGCTTGGGTCCGGCTCATCGGCGACGAGCACCGGGGGGCTCGAACTGTCCGGGAACAGCTCGCCGGCATTGGGAAGCGCCTCCGCCTGCGCGCGGGTGCACGGCAGGGTCGCGCGCCAGCTCACCTCACGTAGCTGGCGCCATTGACATCTATCACGCTGCCGGTCGCGGAGGCGGGCGCATCGGTCGCGAGCCAGCGAATGACCTCGGCAACTTCATCGGTGGAGGCAACCCGGCCCAAGGGAATGTCGGCGACGATCTGCGCGCCCCCGCGGCCTTCGAGATAGTCGGTTGTCATTTCTGACACGGTGAAGCCGGGAGCGACGGCGAAACATAGGATCCCATCGCTTGCATAGCCGCGCGCGATGGTTCGCGTCATGCCGACCATTCCCGCCTTCGAGGCCGCATAATGCCAATGCTGCGGCGAATCGCCACGGAACGCCGCGCGGCTGGCCACATTGATGATCCGCCCGGGGGTGCCGAGGTCGAGGAAGTGCGAAACGGCGAGCTTGCTGAGGTCGGCGGCGGCCTGGAGGTTGATGGTCATCGTGCGCGCCCAGGCGGCGTGCCATTCCTCGTCGGTGGCGTTGTCCGGCACGCCTTCGTAGATGCCGGCATTGTTGACCAGCACGTCGATTTGGCCACCGAGCTCGGCCAGCGCCGTATCCCAGATGTCGCGCGGCGCGGCGAAATCGGCGAGGTCGCCGGCGATCAGTTCGTCGCTGCCTTTGGTTGAATGGCCAGCGGTTCGATGGCCGGCGGCCTTCAGAAGCGCATAAGCGGCAGCGCCGATGCCGCGGCTTGCGCCGGTGATCAGAACGTTCATGGCCGCCGATTAAAACAGCTCAATCATCAATGCGAGGAGCGAATGCGACGAAGCAATCCAGCCCTCCGCCAGATTGCTTCGCTAGGTTCGCAATGACGGCTCCGGATTAAGCGGCGATGCCGCTGACGAAGGCCTTGGCGGTCGTGTTGAAGCTTGCGATCTGCTCGGAGAACCGGCCGAAGCCCTGCTCGACCTGGTCGATGTCCTTGGCGACATTCTCGGTGTCGCTGCGGATCGCGGCGATGGTCGAGCTCATCGAGTCGGCGGCGAGCGCGGTCTCGTCGACTGCAGCGGTGATCATCGTCACCGTCTGCGCCTGGAGCTCCATCGCCTCGCGGATGCGGTCGGCGGAGGTCTGGACTTCCTCGACCGTGCCCTGGATCGAGCCGTTGGCTTCCACCGTCTGGCGGGTCGCCTGCTGGATCGCCGTGATCTTGGCGGTGATGTCGTCGGTTGCACGCGCGGTCTGCGAGGCGAGGCTTTTCACCTCCTGCGCGACGACGGCGAAGCCGCGGCCGGCATCGCCAGCGCGTGCCGCTTCGATGGTTGCGTTGAGCGCGAGCAGATTGGTCTGCCCGGCGATGTCGCGGATCAGGCTGAGGATCGATTCGATCGCCTCGACATGGGCCGAAAGCGCTTGGCTGACCTTGACTGCCTGGCTCGCCTGGTCGCCGGCGCGAATGGCGACATCGGCGGCGACCTCGACCTCCGACCGGGCATCTTCGATTGCGCGGATCAGGCCGGCGGCAGTTTGGGCCGCTTCGCGCATGGCGACTGCTGACTGCTCGGCGGCCGCAGCCACTTCGCTGGTCTTGCCGAGCATGCCCCGGGCCGAAGCGGCGGTCGAGCGCGTGCGCTCGGTCAGCGACTTCGATTGATCGGTGCTGGCGCGCACCAGCTCGGTGACCCGGCGCTCGAACTCGACGCTCTCGCGGCCGCGCTGGTCGGCGGCGTCGTTAGCCTCAAGCAGCGCCACCTGCGCCAGGATGATGTCGGTTTCGAACGTGCTGATGCGAACGAAGGCGCTGAGGCATTGATCCATTTTTTCAGGGTCGCCCGAATGGCGTTGGACGATACCCGAAACGATGCGGCTCGCCGCTTGCGTGCGCGCCGCGATATAGGTCGGCACGGGGGTCTTCTCGGCATAGATCCGCCGGCCATATCCGGCGACGGCCTGGATCCACCGCGCATCCACCGTGCCATTGTGGACCTCGGCATAGCGGGCGGCGCGTTCCGGGCCAAACTGGGCCAGGACTTCGGCGACGATGACATCAGCGGCATTGTCACGCAGAAGCTGCATGTCGCGCTCGAGCGAGCCGTCGCCATTGTAAGCCGCGAGGCGCGCGCTCACCTGCTCGTCGGTCAGCTGCTGCAGCTGTCCAGTCTCGCCACTCATCCGTCGGTTCTCCGTGCTCAATCCTGACGCGTTCGGGCGAACTCTTGCACTGGGAATGGTTAAGAGCGGGTTAGGGAGCCCCCGAAACTTGCCTCGCTCAGGACCGCGCCTTAAGCGGGCGCCACCATGGCCAACGCTAGACCTCGCCCGCTCTCGCCCCATTTGACGATCTGGCGCTGGGGGCCGCACATGCTCGTCTCGATCCTGCACCGCGCGACCGGCGTGGTGCTGTCTTTCGCGGGCCTCGCAATCCTCACCTGGTGGCTGCTCGCGATCTCCAACGGACCGGACGGCTACTCAGTGTTCGAAAGCTTCATCAACTGGACTGCATTCGGCATCCCGTGGGTATTGCTGATAATGGTCGGCATCACGTGGAGCTTCTTCCAGCATTTGCTGTCCGGCATTCGCCACCTCGTGATGGACAGCGGCGCCGGCTTTGAGCTCGGCATCAACAAGACCTTCGCGATCCTGACGATCGTCGGCTCTGTGCTGCTGACGGCGCTCGTCTGGTTCTACGTGCTGGGAGTCGCGAAATGAGCCTCGGCGACAGCTCTTCGCCGCTCGGGCGCGTGCGCGGGCTCGGGTCGGCCCATCATGGCGGCGAGCATTGGCTGACCGAGCGGGCGACAAGCATCGCTTTGCTGCTGCTCGGCACGTGGCTGATCGCCTCGCTGCTGCTGCTCCCCAAGCTCGACCAGCGCACGCTGATCGAATGGTTGCGCAGCCCAAGCGGTGCGGTCCCGATGGCGCTGCTGATCATTGTAGGCTTCAAACACGCGCTCGACGGCGTGAAGGTCGTCGTCGACGACTATGTCCATGAGGAGGGCAACCGCTTCGCGCTAAACCTCCTGCTGCTTTTCCTTGCCGTCGGCGGCGGCGCGCTCGCACTGTTCGCACTCGCTCGCATTGCCTTCGGAGCCATTGAGTGAGCGCCTACAGGATCATCGACCATGATTACGACGTGGTCGTCGTCGGCGCGGGCGGCGCCGGCCTTCGCGCGACCACCGGCGCGTCGGGGGCCGGGCTCAAGACCGCCTGCGTGACCAAGGTCTTTCCGACCCGCAGCCATACGGTTGCGGCGCAGGGCGGGATCGCGGCGAGCCTCGGCAATATGGGTCCGGACCATTGGACCTGGCACATGTTCGACACGGTCAAAGGCTCCGACTGGCTCGGCGACCAGGACGCCATCGAATATATGTGCCGCGAAGCGCCGGCCGCGGTGATCGAGCTAGAGCATGCCGGGCTTCCGTTCAGCCGCACCGCCGATGGCAAGATCTACCAGCGCGCGTTCGGCGGCATGACCCAGGACATGGGCGAAGGCCCGCCGGCGCAGCGCACCTGCGCCGCCGCCGACCGCACCGGCCACGCGATGCTCCACACGCTCTACCAGCAGAGCCTCAGGCAGGACGCCGACTTCTTTATCGAATATTTCGCGCTCGACCTGATCATGGAGAACGGCGCCTGCCGCGGGGTCGTCGCTTTGTGTCTGGATGATGGGTCGATCCACCGCTTCCGCGCTCAGGCGGTGGTGATTGCCACCGGCGGCTACGGCCGCTGCTTTTTCTCGGCGACAGGCGCGCATACCCAGACCGGCGACGGCAACGCGATGGTGCTTCGCGCCGGTCTGCCGCTGCAGGACATGGAGTTCGTCCAGTTCCACCCGACGGGCGTCTATGGAGTCGGCGTGCTGATCACCGAGGGTGCGCGCGGTGAGGGAGGCTATCTCACCAATGCCAATGGCGAGCGCTTCATGGAGCGCTACGCGCCGAGCGCCAAGGATCTCGCCAGCCGCGACGTCGTCTCACGCTCGATGGCCATGGAGATTCGCGAAGGCCGCGGTGTCGGCGAGCACAAGGACCATATCTTCCTTCACCTCGACCATCTCGATCCGAAGATCCTGCACGAACGGCTGCCTGGTATCACCGAAACCGCGAAGACCTTCGCCGGCGTGGACCTGACCCGCCAGCCGGTGCCGGTGGTGCCCACGGTCCACTACAATATGGGCGGCGTCCCGACGAACTATCACGGCGAGGTCGTCACCAAGTCGGGCGACAATCCCGACCAGGTGATCCCCGGCCTGATGGCCGTGGGCGAGGCGGCCTGCGTTTCAGTGAACGGCGCCAATCGCCTGGGCTCCAACAGCCTCATCGACCTCGTCGTTTTCGGCCGCGCCGCGGGCCTTCGCCTCGCCGAAGTCGTCAAGAAAGGCGCGCTTGCCGAGCCGCTCCGCGACGACGCGGCCGAGCTCGCGCTCGCCCGCCTCGACAAGTTCCGGCACGCCGAGGGCGGAAGCCCGACCGCCGAGATCCGGCTCGAGATGCAGCGCGCGATGCAGGCCGACTGCGCCGTCTTCCGCACCGACCGAACGCTCGCGGAAGGCGTCGGAAAGATCGACAAGGTCTATGCGCGCATGGCCGACGTCCACGTCACCGACCGAAGCCTCATCTGGAACAGCGACCTCGTCGAGACGCTCGAGCTCGATAACCTCCTCGCCCAGGCGGTGGTCACCATGCACTGCGCCGCCAACCGTAAGGAAAGCCGTGGCGCCCACATGCAGGAAGACTATCCCAAGCGCGACGACGCGAACTGGATGAAGCACACCGTCGCCTGGTT
>JBJMVJ010000151.1:0-48816 GCA_045810685.1 Sphingomonas sp. | reverse complement strand
ACTAGCTAATCCGACGCGGGCTCATCCTCAGGCGATAAATCTTTGGACCGAAGTCATTATACGGTATTAGCTCAAGTTTCCCTGAGTTATTCCGTACCTGAGGGCAGATTCCCACGCGTTACGCACCCGTGCGCCACTAAGCCCGAAGGCTTCGTTCGACTTGCATGTGTTAGGCATGCCGCCAGCGTTCGTTCTGAGCCAGAATCAAACTCTCAAGTTGATGTACGATCAAGCCTCCGCTGGAATGAGCGAAAGCAAGACCGGCATCTCCGGGAGCCGTTCCTGCACAAAAATCACAATCTGGTGTGTTTGCGTTTTTGAGACATATGAGCTCCTCGCCCAAGCCCGAAAGCTTCAGCGCGGATCCATAAGGAACGGCATAAATTTGACCGATCCGCCGATACCCAGAGGTTATCGGTGACCGGGCCGCCGCCCACATGTCCCTTCATCTAAACCAACAATGTCAAAGAGCCGACGCGCTTCCTCTCCCGGTTCGATTCGTTCCGGGCATCGGTTATGCCGACTAGAGAAGGCGCGAAACGAACGCTGACCCCCGTAAGGAGGCGCGTCCGCTGCTGGAGGGCCATATATGTGGCGGTCCCCGAAGCGTCAACCGGCTTTTTTGCAACTTTGTTGCAGTTCGCCGCCCGACGCGCTCGAGACGCCGTTAAGAGCGCGCCTCGCTTGAACTCAACATAAGGCGGCGGCGCTCTTCTTCAAGGTCTGTAAGGTACTGATCTCAAGTCTTTTTTCGAAGGTCCGCTCAAGCGCTCTGAATGTAGGCGCGCATCGCCTCGGCTTCGGCCTCGATCCGCTCCATGCGGTGTTTCACAAGGTCGCCGATGGAGACGATTCCGCGGATCTGCCCACCCTCGACGACCGGCAGGTGACGGATCCGGCGCTGTGTCATCAGCGCCAGGGCAGCGAGAACGTCGGTGTCGGGGGAAGCGGTGATCGCCGGCGAGCTCATCACCATAGAGACCGGCCAGTCGAGAGCCTCCGGTCCGTGGTCGCGCAGCGAATAGATGACGTCGCGCTCGGAGACGATGCCCGTGATCCGGTCCCCATCGAGCACCGGAAGCGCGCCAATTCGCTTCTCGCCGAGCCGGCGGACGACGTCGAACAGGCTGGCATCGGCGCTCACCGTCTCGATCGCGCTGCCCTTGTCGCGAAGCACTGATGCGATGGTCATGGCTCACCTCCCGGAATCGCGTCCTCGGCCGGCTTGATAGTCCCACTTCGCACGGCCAAAGGGAAGCCATGCCTCAACCGGATCCGGTTCCGAACCCGCGCCAGTCGATGATGGTCCGCTTCTGGCGGGTCTTTCGGCTGCTCGCATTGCTGTCGATCATCATCGCTGCAATCGGCGTGGTGCTCGTGACGCGGGGCGAGGGCGAGGTTCACGCGAGTCTGATCATTGCGACGGCGCTCGGTATCGGACTGACCGTCCTGCTTGGCTCAGCTCTGATGGCATTGATGTTCGTGAGCTCGTCAAGCGGCCATGACGAGGCGGCAAGCGGCAGTCACCAAGAGGATCAGGAATGACCAACCTCGAGCGCTCGCCGATCCTGCGCGTGATCCCCGGGCCGGCCGACATCAATGCCAACGGCCATATCTTCGGCGGCTGGGTGCTGAGCCAGATGGATATCGCAGCCGGCATCGTCGCATCGCGCCGAGCCAAAGGGCCAGTCGCAACGGTCGCGATCGAGGCGATGAAATTTCTCGCGCCCATCCACCTGCGCGACCTGATCTCGGTCTATGCCGCGGTGGAGCACGTCGGGCGAACCTCGATGGCGGTGCGGATCGAAGTGATGGCGAACCGCGACTTCGGGACCACCCAGGTCAAGGTGACCGAAGGGCTGTTCACCTTTGTCGCGCTCGATGCCAACCATCGTCCGAGGGCGGTCGACGCCGAAGCTTGAGCTTAAGCGGCGGGTGCGATCTCGTCCTCGCCGTCGGCGGGACGGGGAGCGCGAGCCCGGCGGCGCGGACGCCGCGGCTCCTCTTCCGAGGCCTCGACATCCTCGCCCGGCTGCTCGCGGCCGATCGCCGGCGGAAGCACGTCGAGCGGAAGGCTGTCGTCGGCGGCGCCGTTCATGCGCGGCCGCCGATCGCTCTCATCCTCTTCATTGGCGTAGCGCTCGTCGCTACGTTGACGGTTGGGACGGTTGAAGCGCTCGTTTCGGTTCGGCCGCTCAGCGCGCTCAGGACGATCGGAACGATCGGAATGATCGTCGGCCGACGTGTCGTCGCCCGCCTCGACCATCTCTTCCTCACCATCGTCGTCCATCTCGTCGTCGCGCGAGCGACGCGGGTTCTGGTCTTCGAAGCGGGCGCGGTTCTCACCCAGCACGCGGAAATAATGATCCGCGAACTGAAGATAATATTCGGTTTGGACACGGTCGCCCGCGAGCTGAGCGTCGCGTGCCATGCTCTTGTACTTCTCGAGCAGCTGGGCGGCATTGCCGCGCTGGCGAGTATCTTGCCGGTTACCCGGCTGGCCGCCCCCGAGGTTCTGGCCCCGCTGGCCCCCACGGCCGCGCCTGCGGCCGCCCTGACGATTGTTGATCAAATGCCTACGTCCTTACGCAGTGTCGCTTGCCCCTTGGTCTCAGACGGGCAGGGCTGCGCCTATGCGCCGCCTCTGACCCTCTCGTTCCGGTCTGCGCGTCGAAGCGCCTGAAGAACGGCCGATTGCGTCGGGGGTTGGGACAGGAGCGCTCTGCAGTTGATCTGGAGCGGGCCCGGCCCAGGACACTGATGTAGTGTGGCGAGGGCCCGATGCCAAGCTATTTCGTGCTAGCCCAGGTTAACAGCACGGCACGAGGGCGGTCGGCGAGGTCGCGCGCCACGCGCGCCTGGAGCCCGTCGCGCGCGAGCAGAGCAGTGACCGGCTTGGCCTGATTGAGGCCGATCTCGACCGCGGCGAGGCCCGTCTTGGTCAGCAGATGCGGAAGCTGCGGCGCGAGCACCCGGTAGGCCTCCAGACCGCTTTCACCGGCGAACAGCGCCTCGTCCGGCTCATATTCGCGCACTCCCGGGCCAAGCTCGGCGCCTTCCGCGACATAGGGCGGGTTGCACAGGACGAGATCAAAGCTCTCCTCGATCCCTTCGGCCCAATTGCCGAGCTTGAATTTCAGCCGCTTTTCGAAACCGAGCCGTCGCGCATTGGCCGAGGCGTAGAACAAGGCGCGGCGCGACACGTCGATCCCGAGGCCGGTCGCGTCGGGCCAGACGTCGAGCGCGGCGAGCAGCAGGGTGCCGGGCCCCGTCCCGAGATCAAGGATCCGCGTCGGCGCTTCCCCCCCGCCGAAATGCTCGATTGCGGAGGCGATCAGCACTTCCGAATCCGGCCGCGGCACGAGCACGCCCGGCCCGACGTGGAGGTCGATGTTCCAGAAAGCGCGGCGCCCGGTGATGTAGGCGACCGGCTCGCCTGTCTTGCGCCGCTCGACCATCTTCCAATATCGCTGCGGCACCTTTTTGTCGGGCGGCGAGAGGATCAGCCGGTCGCGGTCGATGTGCAGCGCCTCGGCCATCAGCAGTTCGGCGTCCAGGCGCGATGTATCGCTGGTGGCCGAAAGCTGGCGCGCGGCATCGTCGAGCGCGCGGGTGATCGCCTTCACGCCTCTTCCAGCCCCGCGAGCCGCTCCGCCTCGTCCTCAGCGATGAGCGCATCGATCAGCTCACCGAGCCGGGGCCCCTCCAGCACTTCCTCTAGCTTATGCAGGGTCAAGTTGATCCGGTGGTCGGTCACGCGCCCTTGCGGGAAATTGTAGGTCCGGATCCGTTCGGAGCGGTCGCCCGAGCCGACCATCGACTTGCGCGCGCCAGCCCGCTCGCTCGCCAGCCGCTCGCGCTCGAGCTCGAACAGCCGCGTGCGCAGCACCTTCAAGGCCTTGGCCTTGTTCTTGTGCTGCGACTTCTCGTCCTGCTGGATGACGACGAGACCGGTCGGCAAGTGCGTGATCCTGACGGCACTGTCGGTCGTGTTGACCGACTGCCCGCCCGGTCCCGACGAGCGATAAACGTCGATGCGCAGATCCTTGTCGTCAATCTGGACGTCGACGTCCTCGGCTTCGGGCAGCACCGCGACCGTCGCCGCAGAGGTGTGGATGCGCCCGCCGCTCTCGGTCGCCGGGACCCGCTGGACGCGGTGGACGCCGCTTTCGAACTTCAGCCGCGCGAACACGCCGGACCCGTTGATCGACGCGACCGCCTCCTTGTAGCCGCCAAGCTCCGATTGGCTCGCCGAGATCAACTCGAAGCGCCACCCCTGCGCCTCGGCGTAGCGCTGGTACATGCGCAGCAGGTCTCCGGCGAACAGCGCCGCTTCATCGCCGCCGGTGCCGGCGCGCACCTCGAGCATCGCCGCGCGATCGTCGGCGGCATCGCGCGGCAACAGCTTGAGGGCGAGCGCCCGCTCGGCGGCGGGCAGCTTGTGGCGGATCTCATCGGCCTCGGCGGCGGCCATCTCCTTGAGCTCGGGCTCAGCCGTCGGGTCAGCAATCATGCCGCCGAGCACCTCGAGCTCGGCCCGCAGCCGGCGAACCTCGCGCGCCACCTGGGCGACCGGCTCGATCGCCGCATAATCCTTGGACAGGCGCACGAACTCGTCGGGCGACAGGTCGGGCGCCGACATCGCCTGCTGAAGCTCGTGCCTGCGCCCCTCGATCGACGCGATCCGTTCCGACGAGATCTGGGTCACGAGCGAAGAGCTTCCGCGACCTTGCCAAGCGCAACCCCGCGCTGTTCGCCGCTGCGAAGATTCTTGAGCTGCACCTCGCCGCGGTCGAGCTCGTCGTCACCGATGATCAGCGCATAATCAGCGCCGGCATCATTGGCGCGGCTGAGCCTCTTCTTCATGTTGCCGCGATACGCCATGTCGCTGGATATCCCGGCTCGGCGGAGGTCGGCGAGCAACCGCTGCCCGGCGGCTTCCGCGCGTTCGCCGAGCGGGACGATGACGACGTCCGGTGTCTCCGGCGCGGGCGCCCCGATCATCATCGCGAGGCGCTCGATTCCCGCAGCCCAGCCAACGGCGGGCGTGTGCGGACCGCCGAGCGCTTCGATCAACCCGTCGTAGCGTCCACCGGCAAGCAGCGTGCCTTGCGCGCCGAGGCGGTCGGTGATGAACTCGAACGCCGTGTGGCGGTAATAATCGAGGCCGCGGACGAGGCGCGGCGCGCGCTCCCACGCGATCCCCGCCGCGTCGAGCCCGGCAGTCACCTGCGCGAAAAAGTCCGCCGCCTCGGCGGTCAGGAAATCGTCGATCACCGGTGCGCTGTCGACGACCGGCCAATCCTGGTGCGCCTTGCTGTCGAGGATCCTGAGCGGATTGCGCTCGAGCCGCACCTTGCTGTCGTCGCTGAGCGCCCCGGCGTGCCCGCGGAAATGCTCGTCGAGCGCGTCGCGCCACGCACCGCGAGTCTCGGGGTCGCCAAGCGTGTTGAGCTTGAGGATCGCGCCGTCGATCCCGAGCTCCTTCAGCAGCTGATCGGCAAAGGCGAGCAGCTCGACGTCGGCCTGCGGCTCGCCGGCGCCGATGATCTCGGCGTCGAGCTGGTGGAACTCACGGAAGCGCCCCTTCTGCGGCCGCTCGTAGCGGAACGCCGAGCCGTGCGTTCCGACCTTCAGCGGCGCATATTGCTGCCAGCCTTCGCTCAAATATGCGCGGCAGATGCCGGCGGTGAACTCCGGCCGGAGCGTGATCGATTCGCCGCCGCGGTCCTCTAACGAATACATTTCCTTGGACACGACGTCGGTGGTCTCGCCGATCGTCCGCGCGAATACCTGCGTGTGCTCGATGGTCGGCACCTCGACCCGCCTGAAGCCGTAGAGACGGCGCACGCGATCGAACGCCGCTACCACCGCGGCGAGGCGGTCGGCGTCTTCTCCGAGCAAGCTTTGCGTGCCCCGAACGGGCTGAACCGGCGTCATCGCCCCGCGCTAAAGCACAATTTCGCGGGGAGCGGAATCAGCGCGTCGGGGAGCCTTGCGGCCGCTCCTGCTGGAACATCCGCCTGATCGTCGTCGGCGACGGCAGGAACAGCTTGCGGAAGCTGATCATGATGGTCCGGCCGAGCGGGTCGAGCAGGTCGGGTTGATAGTTGAGCGGGATGCTGCCCGCCGCATCGCGCACGCGCGGCCGCGCGTTGAAGACATTGTTGAACTCGAGCCGGAACTGGGTGCCGCGCAGCCACGGATGCTTGACCGCGACCTCGGGGATGTCGCCGGGATTGGCGAACAGCTTGAGATCGAAGGTGGCCAAGGGCGAAAACCGAAGGTTGTCGCCGGTCAGCGAATTGACGCTCGTCCCGCTGCGCCAGTTGGCGCCGATCCGCGCGCCGAGGCCGTTGTTGGACCAGCCCGCCTGCGCTTCGACCGTGTGGCGCGGCGTTCCGCCGGCCGAACCCGTGGCATCGCCGTGGAGATAATCGAGCTCGCGTCCGCCGCGCGCGATCCTCACCTTGTCTACGAATGTGATCGTATCGGTGACCGACAAGGTCAGCCGGCCGCGGCTGCCGCCGCCGAAGAAGCCGCCACCGCCGCCACGGCGGCCACCTCCGAAGCCGCCGCCGCCAAAGCCGCCGCCGCCGCGGCCGCCCCCTCCTGAAGCACCGCCCTCTGGCGGAGGTCCGGCCGGCGGGCCGCCGGCTCCGCCCCGGCCGCCGGGCTGCGCGCCGCGTGCACCAAAGCCGAACTGGGCGCGGAGCTGGTCGATCACCGACTGCGACGGCCGCCGCGACTTCAGGGGCTTGGAGAAATCGAACCCGAGGCGAAGCGCGTCGCGGCGCGAACTGTCGAAATTGACCGGCAGGAGGTCAACGCTGACCAGCTGGCCCGCCGAATTGCGCACAAAGCGTTCAGGGAAGGCTGCCTCAACTGCCGGGGTGACGCTGATCCCGGTGATCGGCCGGTCGATCGACTGGTGCACATAATCCGCCCTCAGTCTGAGGTCGGTCTTGGCAAAGGGCTGCCAATTGCCGCTCAGCTTGACCACGTTGCGACGGTCGGAATTCAGGTTGGGGTTGCCGCCGGTGATGGCGGTGACGAGCACGGTCCGCCCGGTCGTGAAATCAAAGATCCGCGCGCCCGGCGTCGTCAGCACCGGGTCGCCGAGCTGGTTGATGGTCGGCGGCCCTTCCTCCCGGGTCCAGCTAGCGATGAGATTGAGGCGGTCGACCGGCGACAAATTGGCCCCGGCGCCGATCGTGGTCAGCGTTCCGAAGTCCGACAGCTGATCGACCTCGGCATTGGCGTTGAGCGTCAGATTACCAAGCGCGCTGAAGTCGCGATTGCGGCGCGAAATCGGCAGGTCGAGGTTGATCGCCGCTTCGCCCATCGTGCGGGACAGCCCGCGCAAATGGACCGTGCTGCCACCGGCCGTGAGCGTGGTGGTCGCATTGCCCGCGGGCAGCTTAAACAGCGTCCCGTTGGCGGTTCCCTTGAGGTCGCCGGACGTCGTCGTCGCGCTTGACCGAGAATTGCCGGTGCGGGTGACGTCATGGTCGACGTCGGCATTGCTCGTCACCGTCCACCGCCATTGCGACTTGGTCGTGCCGTTGAGCGCGATTCCGGCGTGGGCGCTGTCCGCGCTGGTGTTGCGCGGGATCGGCTGGAGCAAGGTGCGGTCGAGCCCGATGAGCGACAGGCCTTCGCTATGTTCAAGCTCCGTGTTGAGGGTCGCCGACACGTCACCGAAGATGGTCCGGTTGAACGTCGCGGAGCCGCGCACGTCGCGCTTGCGCCCGACGAGCGAGCGGGCCGCGAGCTCCTGCTCGGGCGTCCCGACGATCTGCGTGGGATCGAGCAGGATGTTACGCTCGGCCTCAGTCAACATGCTGTTGCCGGTGGCGTGGAGGTTGAACGTCGTGCGGCCGTTGCGCTGGACGAGAAAGCGGGTGACGTCAGCGGTGCCGCTGGCATAGCCGCCGTCGGTCGCAACCGCCGCGCCGACCTGCGCGGCGGTCGAGCGGAAGCGCTGGCGGAGGACGATGTTCACGACCTTCTGGTCGGCGCGATAGCCATATTTGAGCGCGACCTCCTCGGGAAGAATCTCGACCCGCTGGATCGCTTCGGTCGGAATGTCCCGGAGCTCACGGAAGCTCGAGATGCGCAGCCCGTTGAGCAAGAGTACCGGGGCTTCGCCGCCGCGCCCGCGCGCGCTGCCGATCTGGGGCGCCAGCGCATCGAGCAGTTCCGTGATGCTTGTCGCACCGGTGGCGCGGACGTCGCGCGCGTCGAGCACATTTTGCGGCGGAATGTCGCCGACGACCGAGCCGCGCGCGCGCTGGCCGGTGACGACAATATCCTCTTCGTCGCCGAGATCGTCGGGACTTGGCGCGCCGGCACCGGCCGAAGGCGCGGGCTCTGCCGGGATTACAGGCTGCGCCGATTGCTGCGCGAGGGACGGAGAGGTTTGAAAGAGCAGTGCTGCGCTGCTGAGCAGCAAGGAACGACTAATCATAGATCTCCGCTAGCCTGGTCGGGTGAACGAACGCTGACAACGAAACCCGCTTCGACAAAGTGCCGTGCCTCACCGACAAAAGGCAGTGGCGGCATGGCCTTTTTGCGATAAAGCGACGGTTTAGCCTTTCTTTTCAGGGAGTTCTTGTTGATGCGCACAGTCGCGCTTGCCTTCCTTGCTTCGTCAACGCTCGCCGGCGCTGCATCGGCGCAGTTGGCGCCGCCACTCAACAGCCGGCCCCCAGCGACGGCAAAGGTCGACACGATTCCCGCCCGGCGCGACGTGCCCTATCCCGGCACGATCCAACTGACGGTCGACGCGACCGACGTGACGCGCGGCATCTTCAACGTCCACGAGCGTGTCCCGGTGGCGGCCGCGGGAGACCTCGTGCTGCTCTATCCCAAGTGGCTGCCCGGCAACCACTCACCGACGGGCCAGATCAACAAGGTCGCGGGCTTCCGCGCGAGCGCCAATGGCAAGGCGCTGCCCTGGGTCCGCGACACGCTCGACGTCTATGGCTTCCACGTGACCGTCCCGCAGGGTGTCAAAGCGATCGACGTCAACTTCCAATATGTCTCACCGACGGCAGAGAACCAGGGCCGCGTTGTCGCCACGCCCGACATGGCGAGCATCGAGTGGATTGCCAATTCGCTCTACCCGGCCGGCTATTTCGTCCGCGACATCCCAGTGCAAGCCTCGGTCATTGTGCCGGCGGGGTGGAAGACCGCAACCGCACTTCGACCCAGCCGGCAGAGTGGCAACCGAATCGACTATCCGGTGACCAGCTATGAGATCCTGAACGACTCGCCGCTGATCGCGGGAGCGCACTACCGCCGCTTCGAGCTCAGCCCCGATGTCGCGCTCGACGTCATCGCCGACAACGAGCACGAGCTTGAGGCGAAGCCCGATCAGATTGCGGCGCACCGGCGAATGGTCGACCAGACGGTGAAGCTGTTCGGCGCTCAGCATTACGACCATTACGACTTCCTACTGACGATTTCGAACAATCTCGGCGGCGAAGGCCTCGAGCATCACCGCAGCTCGGAGGACGGGGTCGACCCGGGCTATTTCACCGACTGGGAGACTCACCTCGGCGATCGCAGCTCGCTGATGCCGCACGAATATGTCCACAGCTGGAACGGCAAGTATCGCCGCGCTGCCGACCTGTGGACGCCCGACTATCGTGTCCCGATGCAGGACGACCTGATGTGGTTGTACGAGGGGCAGACGCAATTCTGGGGGTACATCCTCGCCGCCCGCTCCGGGATGTTGTCGAAGGACGACGTGCTCCAGGCGATTGCCGCGACCGCCGCCGGCTACGGCCCCGGAATGCCGGGCCGCGCGTGGCGGCCGCTGATCGACACGACCAACGACCCGATCATCGCGCAGCGCGCGCCGCAGCCGTGGCGCAGCTGGCAGCGGAGCGAGGATTATTACAATGAAGGCGAGCTCATCTGGCTCGATGTCGACCGGATCATCCGCCAGCAATCGGGCGGCAAGCGCTCGATCGACGATTTCGCGCGGCGCTTCTTCGGCATGCGCGACCGCGACTATGGCGAGCTGACCTACACGTTGGACGATGTCGTGAGGACGCTGGAATCGGTGCAGCCGTACGACTGGCGCGGATACCTCCAGCGCAAGGTCTATGACATCGCCGTCCAGCCGCCGCTCGAGGGCATCACCGGCGGGGGCTACAAGCTCGTGTTCACCGACGAGCCGACCAACTGGACAAAGGCTTCACAAAAGATGCGCAAGAACATCGACCTTACTTATTCGGGCGGGCTCACGTTGGGTGACGACGCCAAGGTCACCGCGGTGCTATGGGACAGCGCGGCGTTCAACGCCGGGATCACCGTCGGGTCCGAGCTGGTTGCGGTGAATGGGCGCAAGTTCGACGGCGACGCGCTCAAGCGGGCGATCAAGGACGCGGCGGGCAGCGGCCCCGCGCCCGAGCTGCTGATCCATGACGGCGACGTCTACCGCACCGCGAGGCTCGATTGGCACGGCGGCCTGCGTTATCCAAGGCTGGAAAAGGTTGGCAATGCGTCGGGCACGCTCGACGCCCTGTTGGCGCCGCGCTGATCCCAACCGGAAGGGGGTCGATGATGCGCAGTTTGATGATCAGCGGCGCACTGGCGCTCGCCGCCGCTTCGGCCGCAGGCGCCCAGCCGCGGCCGGCGGAAATCAACACGCGCGCAGCCCTTGAGCGGATCGCGCGGATCGACCCGCAGCTTCATTCGGTCATCGCTGTCGATCCGACCGCGATCGACCAGGCGCGGCGGGTCGACGCCAGCCATCCCCCCGGCCCGCTCGCCGGTCAGCCGGTTCTCATCAAGGACAATATCGAAACTGCCGGTCCGCTGCCGACCACCGCCGGCAGCCTCGCTCTTGCGAATAATGTTACGGGGCGCGACGCGCCGCTCGTCGCTCGGCTTCGCGCAGCCGGCGCAGTGATCGTCGGCAAGACCAATCTTAGCGAATGGGCGAACATCCGCTCGAACAAGTCGATCTCCGGCTGGAGCGCGATGGGCGGCCAGGCGCGCAACCCTTGGGCGCTCGACCGAAATCCTTGCGGAAGCTCCAGCGGATCGGGCGCGGCGGTCGCCGCAGGTCTCGTGCGCCTCGCGATCGGCACGGAGACCGACGGATCGGTGACCTGCCCGGCGTCGATCAACGGCATTGTCGGACTAAAGCCGACGGTGGGCCTCGTGAGCCGAACGCACGTCGTTCCGATCAGTCATAGCCAGGACACGCCGGGACCAATGGCCGCCAGCGTCCGTGAAGCGGCGCAGCTGCTGAGCGCGATCGCCGGCAGCGACCCGGCCGATCCTGCAACCGAAGACGCCGACAAGCACCGGCGCGACTATGCCGCGGCGCTCGACGGCAATTCGCTCAGGGGCAAGCGCATTGGCGTGATGCGCTTCGCTTCGGGGTTCGGCACCGACACGGCGTTCGCCACCGCTCTTGCGGTGCTGCGCGAGCGCGGCGCGACGCTGGTCGAGATCAAGAAGTTCGACGACAAGGCGATCGGCAAGAACGAGCTTCCGGTGCTGCTGACGGAGCTCAAGGCCGACATGGCGACCTATCTCAAGGGCAGCCCAGCGCCGCTCGGCGTGCGCAGCCTCGCTGACCTCATCGCGTTCGATAATGCCCACCAGCATCAGGAGATGGCGCTGTTCGGCCAGGAGCTGTTCGTGCAGGCCCAAAAGACAAAGGGTCTCGGCGACCCCGCCTACAAGAAGGCGCGGCAGATCAGCTTCCAGGCGGCGGGCCCCAACGGCATCGACCGGCTGCTCAAGCAATATCATGTGGTCGCGCTCGTCGGGCCGACGATGCCGCCGGCGTGGATGATCGACGCGGCCAATGGCGATCAGTCCCCCGGCGGCGGCGCCGGCAGCTTGGCGGCCGTTGCCGGCTACCCGCACCTCACGGTGCCGATGGGTTTGGTCAAAGGTCTGCCGGTGGGCCTTAGCGTTATCGGGCCTAAGTGGTCGGAAGCGCTGCTGCTCAACCTCGGCTATGCCTATGAGCAGGCGCGCGGGCCGTTCCCAACGCCGAAGTTCTACCGCTCGATCGAGGACAGCCCGGAGATCGCGCCGCTGCTCCAGCCGCAGCGCTAGGCGGTCGCGCGCAGCGCGCCGATGGCGCCGACAATGGCGAGGATCAGTAGCAGGCGAACGGTTGTCGACGGCTCGTGGAACCAGAGGATTCCGACGATCACCGTGCCGACCGCGCCGACGCCGCCCCAAACGGCATAGGCCGTGCCCATCGGGATAGAGCGCGACGCGACCTCGAGCAGGCCCATGCTGACCGCCACCGACGCGAGGAACGCGACGGTCCACGGCGCATTGCGGAATCCGTCGACGAAGCGGAGCGAGGTGGTGAACCCCACTTCGAAGAAGCCGCCGACGATCAGCCACAGCCAGGGCATGGACATCCTTTCACTGGACGAACGCCGTCCGCTCGTTACGCTCACGCGTCATGACGAAGCGGCGCACCATCGGCAACACGATCGCGCCTCCGCGCTTCCTCGCATTCATTGGGATCCTGCTGCTCGGAACTCCGGCCGCGGCCTTGTGGGTCGACAATTGGTGGCTCGGAATGATGGCGGGTTTCGACGTTGCCGCACTGGCGTTCCTCATCTCCTGCGGTCCGCTGCTGAGCACGCGCGAGGAAGCCGAGATCCGCAGGCATGCGGCGGAGAATGACGCCAATCGCATCGGCCTGCTGGTGATTACCGGAACGGTGATGGCGGTGCTTCTGGTCGCCATCGCCGCAGAAGTCGTCGGTCGCAATCCCGAGCCGGCGACCCGCGGCCTCATCATCCTGACTTTGATCCTCGCGTGGCTGTTCAGCAACATGGTCTACGCGCTGCATTACGCCCACCTCGCTTACACCAGCGCGAGCTCGGACTGCGACGGGTTCGAATTCCCGGGAACGCCACAGCCGACCTACTGGGATTTCGTCTATTTCGCTTTCACATGCGGCATGGCCTTTGCGACGAGCGACGTGCAGATCACCAAGGAGCATGTTCGCAAGGTGGTGACATTCCACTCGCTGGCGGCATTCGGCTACAACATCGGCGTCATCGCCTTCAGCATCAACCTGCTGGCATCGGGAGCGAGCTAAGCGGCGACGTCGATCTCGGGCAATACCGCCGTCTTGCGCCGCGCCGCGACCAGGCAGCCGCCGACGATCAGGACCGCGCCGGCGAGCGTGGTGAGCGAGACGCGCTCGTGAAACACCAGCCAGCCTAGCGCCGATGCCCACATGAACGCGCTATATTCGGTGACGGCGAGATAGCTCGCCTCGCCCCGCGCGTAAGCCCACGCGAAGAGCAAAGTGCCGCAGGTGGAGAGGAGCGCCGCGACCGCAACCCACAGCCACTGCCCGCCGGGCCAGGGAGGCGTCCCGACCATGGGGATCGCAAGCAGCCACAAGGCCATCACTGTCACCGACTGGAAGAAGTTGATCTCGAGCGGTTTGGCGGCGAGCGCCTGGTGGCGCATCAATACGATGTTGAACGCGTAGCACAGCGCCGAGCCGATGATGGCGGCGATGCCGAGCAGCACGTCGCCCCCGACATGCGCCCGTGCCTGGCCGAGGACGATCACGATCACGCCGGCGAAGGCCGCTACCGAGCCCAGGACCGAGCTCGTGCCGATCCGTTCACCGAGCAGGATCGCTGCAAGCACCATCGCGATAAGCGGTGCAATGAAGGTCAGCGCAATCGACTGGGCGAGCGGCACCCGTCCGATGCCCCAGAAGAACAAAGTGGCCATGACCGTGACGACGATCCCGCGCGCCACATGCACGCGCAGCGTGCGCCGGCTTGGCCAGGAGGACCGGTTCGGCAAATAGAGGATCGAGCTCAGCGAGAGGTTGGCGAGCGACCGCCAGATGCTGACCGCGACGATGCCGATGACAAGGACGAGATGCTTCATCACCGCATCCATCACCGACAGCACGGCGACCGCGCCGAGCGCAGCAATGAAGCCCCGGAGCGGATGTTGCGCGACGCGGTTCACGCCGCCGCGTCTAGCGGCTTAGCGTGCGGCGTCGAGGGTTGTGGGCGAGGACTCGATCAGCAGCGGCGGCTCGGAATGGGCAGCGAGCGAGTTCGCGAGGGCTCCGGCGAGAAACAGGATGAGCAGCAGCTTGGTCACGAAGACGATGCTGCGCGAAGAAGGTTAAATAAGGCTAACCTTACTCGGCGGCGTCGAGCGTAAGCTGGTCCGCCGCTTCGATCTCGGCCGCCTTCGCTTCGACCAGTCGCACGATATGCTCGATCATGTCCGAGTCCTGCACGTGGTGATCGGTGACCCCAGACAGATAGACCATGTGCGTGCCATTGCCGCCGCCGGTGATCCCGATGTCGGTCTCGCGCGCTTCGCCGGGACCGTTGACGACGCAGCCGAGTACGCTCAGCGACATCGGCGTCTTGATATGCTGCAGCCGCTCCTCGAGTGCTTCGACGGTGCGGATCACGTCGAAGCCCTGGCGGGCGCAGCTCGGGCATGAGACGACGCGGACCCCGCGGCTGCGGATGCCGAGGCTTTTCAGGAGCTCATAGCCGACGCGGACCTCTTCCTCCGGCTCGGCGGAGAGCGAGACGCGGATGGTGTCGCCGATACCGGCCCAAAGCAAATTGCCCATGCCGATCGCCGACTTGACGGTGCCGCCGATGAGCCCGCCGGCCTCGGTGATCCCGAGGTGGAGCGGGCAGTCGACCTCGCCCGCCAGCTGCTGATAGGCGGCGACGGCGAGGAACACATCGCTGGCTTTGACCGCCACCTTGTAGTCGCGAAAGCCGTGGTCCTCGAGGATCCGGATATGGTCGAGCGCGCTCTCGACCAGCGCCTCGGGGCACGGCTCACCATATTTTTCGAGCAGGTCCTTCTCGAGGCTGCCGGCATTGACTCCGATGCGGATCGCGCAGCCGTTGGCGCGCGCTGCGGCGATGACCTCGCGGACGCGCTCTTCGGAGCCGATGTTGCCCGGGTTGATGCGAAGGCAAGCGGCACCGGCGTCGGCGGCTTCGAGCGCGCGTTTGTAATGGAAGTGGATGTCGGCGACGATCGGCACGCGCGCCGCGCGAACGATTTCCTTGAGCGCCGCGGTCGCATCCGCGGTCGGGCAGGACACGCGGATGATGTCAGCCCCGGCATCCTCGCAGCGGCGGATCTGGTCGATCGTCGCCGCGGCATCTTCGGTCGGCGTGTTGGTCATGGTCTGGACGCTGATCGGCGCATCGCCGCCGACCGGGACGGAGCCGACCATGATCTGCCGCGACTTGCGCCGCTCGATATCGCGCCAGGGACGGATGGACATGGCCGCCATATAGGGCCTGAGCCGCCGGCAGCAAAGCTAGGCCGTTCCTATCATTTTGTGTTAACACGGTTAACTGGGACTCGCTGGGGGCGGCCTATGGCCAAGCTTGCCCGACTGTCGACCGTCGACCGCTCATCCGATGCGGAAGGCCGCGCTCAGCACGTGCCGCGCCTCCGGACGCGCTATTATGCGTTCCTCAGCTACAGCCATAGGGACAAGGAGCTCGCCGACTGGCTGCACCGCGAGCTCGAGCGGTTCCGGGTGCCGCATTCGCTCGCCGGCAAGCTCACCGCCAATGGCGTGGTTCCTCGCCGACTAACCCCGATCTTCCGCGACCAGCACGATCTTTCCGCTGGCGCCGACCTCGCCGAAGAGATCAAGGCCGCGCTGGCCGCATCGCAGTTCCTCGTCGTTCTATGCTCGCCGACGGCGGCCGCGTCGCGCTGGACCAACGCCGAGATCGAGAGCTTCAAGCGAACGCGGCCCGAAGGCTGCGTGTTGGCCGCCGTCGCCGCCGGCGAGCCGTTCGCGAGCGACATCCCGGGGCGCGAAGACGAGGAATGTTTTCCACCTGCCCTGCGCTACAAATATGACCGGCGCGGGCACCAGACGACCAAGCGCGCGGAGCCGCTCGCCGCTGACTTCCGCGACGACGGCGACGGCAAGAGGCTGGCGCTGCTCAAGCTTGTCGCCGGGATGCTGGGAGTCGGCCTCGACGAACTGGTCCAGCGTGAACAGACGCGGCGGCATCGGCGCATGGCGTGGCTCGCCGCCGCTTCGCTCGGCGGCATGGCCGTCACCAGCACGCTCGCGGTTGCGGCCTTCCAGTCGCGCAACGAAGCGCGCGAGCAGCGCCGCGAGGCCGAAGGGCTGATCGGTTTCATGCTCGGCGATCTCAAGGGCAAGCTCGAGCCGATCGGCCGGCTCGACGCGCTCGACGGCGTTGGAAGTCGGGTGCTTGCTTATTACCAGAAGATGGGGACCGCGGATCTTTCCGATGCCGCGCTGTCGCAGCGGTCCAAGGCGCTGACCCTGATGGCGCAGGTGGCGGATGCGCGCGGCGACGTTGACGGCTCGCTGCGGTTGTACCGCGCGGCACTCGCGGGCACGGCCGAAGCCGTGCGTCGCAATCCCGCCGACTCGCAGGCCATCTTCGATCACGCGCAGAATGTCTTCTATTTGGGCGAGATTGCCCAGAACCGCGGCGACCTCCGCGGGGCCGAGGCGTCGATGCGCGAATATAAGCGGCTCGCGCTCAGGATGGTCGCACTCCAGCCGGACAACATGAAATATCGAATGGAAGAGCAATATGCCGACACCGATGTCGGCGTTCTTCTGTTCGACCAGCGGCGTTTTGACGAGGCGGTGACGCAGTTCGAGGAAGCGCTGGGCACGATGGGGGCGATCGCGACGGCCGACCCGACCAACCCGGATTACCGAATGAGCGTGGCCGAATCACTCGCCTGGCTCGCCGACGCGCAGCGCGCAACCGGTCGATATTCCGACGCTATAGCAACGCGCCAGCGGGGCATCGCACTGCTCCAGGATCTCTTAAGCCGAACGCGGGACGTCGAGTATCGCAAGCGACTGGTTCCAGCGCGCCTCGCGCTTGGCGCGCTTTATTCCGACACCGGCCAAAGCGACCTCGCGGTTCAGCAATTCCGCTCCGCAATCGATGAATCCACGACGCTGGGCGCCGTCGAGCCCAGCAATACCCAGTGGGTACACTATGGTTTCAACGCGCGGGTCGGCCTGGTTGGCCATTTGCTGTCGCGCGGGAAGGCTCAGCAAGCCACGGTGCCGTCAGATGAGGCATGCGCGGCTGTTCAAGGGCTGGTTGCGCGCAAGGTGCCCGCCAGTTGGAGCCCGGTCGGGCTGCGCGAATGCTGGACGATGCGCGCGGGGATCGCTCTGGCGACGGGCCAGAACGAAGCTGCGCTCGACAATTCCCGGCGGGCGGTGAGCGGCGCGCTTACCGTACATTCGAGCGATCCGGCCGCCGATCGTTTCGCGCTGGCGAAAGCCTATCGCCTGGTCGGCGATTCGCAGCGCGCGCTCGGCGATTCTGCAGCGGCCGCCACGGCTTGGCGAAGCGCGCTCGCCGCCTTGCCGCGCGGCGCGACCGAAAAGCCGACCGAGATGGACGAGCATGCGACCATCCTGCAGCGGGTTGGGCGATCCGGGGAGGCCCGGTCGTTGACCGCAAAGCTCAGTTCGATCGGTTACCGACTGCCGACATGAAGCCGAACAGATTCTGCACGTGCCGAGTTAATTCGTGAAGAAGGGGGAAAGAAATGGCGGACGTACCCGAACAAATTCAGGTGATCCCGATCAGAAAGGCCGGGAACTTCGATCATTGGGAAATGTCGGTGAACAACGGGCAACCTGGGTTACCGAGTGCGGCAACGATTTCCGTCAACAAGAACGACACCGCGACTGTCACGATCACGATCCGCGACGCGAAGGGCATTCAGTTTCAACCCTACGCGCCCAACGCAACCCCGCCGACCAGCCCGATCTATATCCAGTCAGGAATGAGCAAGCCGACCAGCGGAGTCGACTCGCAATTCCTGACCCCCGTCATTTCCGACAATGGGCATGACGCGAACGCGCAGCTGGTGTTTCCCGACAGCAATGGAACCAGCGGTACCTACACCTATGGGCTGAATTTCGTGGGTGCGCCGTCGATTGACCCGATTATCCAGAATGGCGGCACAGGGCTCGACTACAGCGTGGTTTTCTATTCTCTGGGCGGGTTCGCCGTCGGCGTTCTAGTGACGCTTCTGGTCCGGCCGTGGTTCACAAGGTCGCGGGCGGCTCGGTCGAAGCGCCAAGGCCAGCCGCCGGCTTGACCAACTCCGCCCCGGGCCCGCCGCGGGTGCCGTTCGTACTCAGCGTCGGCGTCACGGGTCATCGCGCCGATATGTTGTCAGCCGAGCGCCTGCCGGCGCTGCGGCAACGGATTCGCGACACTCTGGCGCTCCTCGCGGCAGCGGGCGCCGAGCTGCTCGAAAAGCACCGTGACTGCTTCGCTGCCGGTCCGTTGCACCTGCGCTTCGTATCGCCGGTCGCGGACGGCGCCGACCAGATCGCTGCCGAGGTGGCGCTCGAGCTAGGCTGGGAGCTGCAGGCGGTACTGCCGTTCGAACGCTCGGCCTATCGGGCAAGCCTCGCCAACCACGGCGCGCGCGAACGGATCGACGGCCTGCTGGAGCGCGCTGCTTGCGTGCTCGAGCTGCCGGGCGAGCCAGCCCACAGCCTTGAAGCCTATGTGATGACCGGCCGTGCGACCGTCGCCCATTGTGACGCGCTGATCGCGGTGTGGGACGGGCTTCCGCCGCGCGGCCGCGGCGGCACCGGCGAGGTGGTCCAGTTCGCGCTGACCCGCGGCACCGCGATCATCCACATGCCGCTCGACCAGGCCTCCGAACCTCGCCTGCTGTGGAGCGCGTTCGACCCGACCGTAGTAACGCTTGCCGACGATCCCGGCGTTGCTCGCCCGCTTGGCCGTGCCGAGGTCGACGCGCTCCTGACCGGGCTGCTGATGCCGCCGCCTGATGAGCAGGAGCTATATTTCCTTCGCCGCTTCCTCACCGAGCGGCTGCGGCGAATCCGCGCGCGGATCGAATATCCGCTGCTGCTCACCGCGGCCGGCGTTCGGCGCTTCAGGGCTCGCGACCTCACCGCGCGCCATGGTGACGCGCAGACTCGCGACGAGTGGCGCCGCTACCGCGTGAGCTGCGCCGACGCGCACAACATCTCGGCGCCGATCGACCTCCTCGAACAATCGTACAGCTGGGCCGACGGCCTCGCGACGCACTTCGCCCAGACCTACCGCAGCGGCCACATCTTCAACTTCCTGCTTGGCGGAATCGCGGTCTGCCTCGGCCTTGCCGCGTTCATGGCGCCGCACCTCAAGTTCGAGGAAGCCGCGCTCGAGCTTCTGATCACGCTGGCAATCATCCTCAATGCGATCATCGGCAAGCGCGAGGAATGGCACCGCCGCTGGCTCGATTACCGCCAGCTCGCCGAGCGCCTGCGGCCGATGCGCAGCCTCAAATTGCTCGGGATCGCGGCTCCCGACCCGCCGGGAACCGAGACCAACCCGGTGCCGAAACGCTGGATCGACTGGTATGCAAGCGGCATCTGGCGGGCGATGGGCTGTCCGTCGGGGACGATCGACCCGGCGTGCGCGGCGCAGCTCGGCAAGGCCATCGCCGAGTATGAAGTTGAGCCCCAGGTCAGCTATCATCACGGCAACGCCGGGCAGATCGAACTGCTCGACGAGCGGCTCGAGCAGATCGGCATGGTCCTGTTCGGCGCGACATTGCTGGCGACGGTCGCGACACTCGTTGGACTGGCACTCGGAGCCGACTTCGTGAACCGCTACGGCAATTGGTTCACCTTGGTGTCAGCCGGCTTTCCGGCACTTGGCACCGCAGTCTTCGGGATTCGCTTCCAGGCCGATTTCGGCGGCGACGCGTTGCGCTCCAAAGCGACCGCCGAAACGCTTGGGCAGATCGACTCGGAACTGCGCAAGGACGTCAGCCTGTCGCGCGCAGCGGACCTCGCCGAGCAGGCGGCGCGGATCATGCTCGCCGACCTTGACGAATGGCGGCTGGTCAACCAGCAGCGCGACCTGTCGGTCAGCTGATCAGCGCTTCACGAACGCGGCGATCGCGTCGACCAGCGTAGCGTCCACGGGAAGCGATGGATCGGCGTAAGTGGCGAGGTTCGCTTGCAGATCGTCGTATGACACATCCTTGAGCACGTGATTCATCGTCGGGATCAGCACCAGCTTCGCTTGCGGCCGAGCCGAAGCGAGCGCTTTTGCATCTGCGACCGAGACCTGGATGTCGCGCTCGCCCTGAACGATCAGCAGCGGCAGTTTCAGCGTCGAAGCGAGCTTCACCGGATCGTGCGCGAACATGTCGATGAGGAAGCCTTGCACCTGGGGCGCGAACAGTCGCTGGAGCGACCGGTGCATGCCGGTAACGTCGACATGTTTGCCGCGGTCGAGCGCGTCGAGAGCCTTCATCGCCGAATCGAGCACCGGCGCATTGGCCGGGTTGGCACGGAGCTGCTCACGGATGAGGTCGCTGACTTTCCGGCCGGCGCCCGAGACGAGGATGACCCCGCAAATTCCCTGCGGCTGCTGGGCCGCGGCGAGCGCGACGAGCGCGCCTTCGCTGTGGCCGAGCACCCATACGCATTTCGCGCCCGTCCTGGTGCGGATCGACTTGACCCAGCTGTGCGCGTCGGCCGCATAGTCGCCGATGGTGACCGAGTTTGGATCCGAAATCGCCGCCTTGCTTCCGAACATGCCACGCTTGTCAGCGCGCAGCGTCGAAACGCGTTTCGCAGCGAGAGCTTCGGCGAGCATCCGATAAGGGGCAGCCTTGACCCCGAGCGCATTGTTGCCGTCGCGATCGGTCGGCCCTGATCCCGGAATGATGAGTACGACGGGCGCTCCTTTGCCGGCATCGGCGAATGTACCCGCGAGGTCGCCTTGGGCCCGGGAACATTCATTGCAACAGTCAGGACGGCAAGCGCCGCCATCGAAAGAGCGGACATGTCAGTCCCTTTCGCCCCAACGGCACCGCCAGCCGCCTCGCGTGGTTCGCGCACAAATCACGAGGAGCGCCACGGTCAGCGGCACGAGCACGGCCGTCAGCTGGAGCGGATGATCCTTGAGCCGGATACTGAGCCCGATCACCAGCGCCGAATATCCAAGCGTCAGCGTCCACCCTTGCCAGCTGATCGGCAGCCCGGCGCCGTAGCCAAACCGTTTGGGCGCGAACCATTGCGGATCCTCACTCACATCATTCCTCCTTGGGCGGGCGGCCGCGCTTGCGCGGAGTCGGCGATTTCAGCTTCACCCCCCGCGACGCGAGCGCCTCGCGCAGAAGGCATTCGACTTGGGCATTGACGCTCCTGAGATCGGCCGCGGCGCAGCGCTCGACCGCGGCCCACAGCGCGGGGTCGACGCGTAACGGATATGCCTTGCGCTCGCCGCCGTCGGCCATCTCACTGATAGAGCGTGCCGGTGTTGACGACGGGCTGGGTGTCGCGCTCGCCGCACAGCACCACCATCAGGTTCGAGACCATCGCCGCGCGCCGCTCATCGTCCAGCTCGACCACTTTCTTCTCGGACAATGAAGCGAGCGCCATCTCGACCATGCCGACGGCGCCTTCGACCAGCGTCTTGCGCGCCGCGACCACCGCCTGCGCCTGCTGCCGGCGAAGCATAGCTCCGGCGATCTCCTGCGCGTACGCGAGGTGGGTGAAGCCGCATTCATCGACCGTAATCCCGGCGACCGCGAGGCGGGCCTGGAGCTCGGTGCGAAGCTCGGCGCCGACCTGGTCGTGGTTGCCGCGCAGAGTCACTTCCTGATGCTCGAAGTCGTCATAGGGATAGCGCGACCCGATGGTGCGGATTGCGGCTTCGACCTGGACGCTGACGAACGAGCGATAGTCGTCGACGTCGAACAGCGCCTGCGCCGTGTCGACCACGCGCCAGACGATCTGCGCCGCCATCTCGATCGGGTTGCCGCGCAGGTCGTTGACCTTGATCTTCTCCGAAATGAAGTTGTTTGCGCGGACCGACAGTTTCTTCTTTGCAAGCCACGGCCAGGTCCACCGCAGGCCGCTCGTCCGGTCGGTGCCGCTATAGGAGCCGAACAAGGTGATTGCCGCCGCCTGGTTGGGTTGCAGCATGTAGAATCCGGGCATGACCAGGATGAAGACCAGGGTCGCCGCGATGACGATGATCAAGCTCGTTCGGCTCGCATAAGCGCCGAGCCCCTGGATGCCGTAAACATCGGCGAGCACGTCGACGAGCAGCACGATCAGCATCGCATAACCGCTGGCGGTTGCCGCCGGCCGTTCGCTGGTCGCGGTCAGCGCAATCACTTTTCCTTCGGCCACATCTGCCTCCCTAAAATATGATATCATAATAATATGAACAGCCGTGTCCGTCAACTGGCGTTGCGTGGGCGTGCCCGCTAAGGCCACGGCAATGAGCGAAACACGTTGGCGCTTGGTGGTTCACGGCGGCGCCGGGTCGATGCGGCCGAGCCGGCTCGACCCGGAGCAGGAACAACGTGCGCGCAACGGGCTGGAGGCCGCTCTTGCCGCCGGCTCGGCGATCCTCGAGAAGCGCGAAGCGGCGCTGGACGCGGTCGAGGTGGCGGTCCGGGTGCTGGAGGAGGACGCCTGCTTCAACGCCGGCCGCGGCAGCGTGCTGACCGCGGCCGGCTGCATCGAACTCGACGCCGCGATCATGGACGGCCGGACACGGGCCGCCGGGGCGGTCTCGGGCCTCCGGACCACGCGCGCACCGATCAGCCTTGCCCGGCGCCTGCTCGACCAGGGCCCGCACGTCCTCCTGTCCGGCCATGGCGCAGACGATTTCGCGCGCGACCGCGGCTTCGAGCAGGTCGACAACGGCTGGTTCGAAGTGCCCGAACGGCGGCGCCAGCTCGAAGAGGTGCTCGGCCAAGGGGGCTTCGATGACGAGGTCAAGTACGGAACGGTCGGCGCAGTCGCTGTGGACGTCGACGGGCACGTCGCGGCCGCCACCTCGACCGGCGGGCTCACCGCCAAGCGCTGGGGCCGCGTCGGCGATTCGCCGCTGATCGGCGCCGGCACTTATGCCGACGACCGCGCGGCCGCAGTGTCGGCGACCGGCTCGGGCGAATATTTCATCCGCGCGGTCGCCGCCCATCAGCTCGCCGAGCGGGTGCGGATCGGCGGGCGATCGCTTCAAGAAGCACTCGACGCCGTGCTCGCTGATGTCGAGGCGCTCGGCGGCAAGGGCGGGCTGATCGCGGTCGGCCCCAACGGCGATGCCGCCTGGGGTTTCACCACCCAAGCCATGTACCGCGGCATGGCCGACGCGACCGGCCGGACGGTGGCGATCTATTCCGACGAAGCCGACTTGTAGGGCAGATCCCGGCGAAGCCACTCGGCCTCGGCGGCTACTCCTTCGCGCTCGGCTTCGACGAACTCTGCAACCGCGCTCCGGAAGCCCCGGTTCGGAATGAAGTGAGCGCTCTTGGTGACCACCGGCTCATAACCGCGGGCGACCTTGTGCTCGCCCTGGGCCCCCGCCTGCACCGACGACAGGCCGTGCCGACAAGCCCATTCGATCGCCTGATAATAGCAGAGCTCGAAGTGGAGGAACGGCACGTCCTCGGTGCAGCCCCAATAACGGCCGTACAGCGTCTCCGGCCCGACGAAATTGAGCGCACCGGCCACCGGCTGCCCGGCCCGGTAGGCGAGGAACAGCAGCAGCTCGTCGTCCATGCGCTCGCCGGTGAGGTCGAAGAAACTCCGGGTGAGATAAGGCCGGCCCCATTTGCGCGAGCCGGTGTCCTGGTAGAAGGCCCACATCGCGTCCCACTCCGCAGCGCCGATCTCGCCCCCCCGCAGCGCGCGGAATTCGAGCCCCTCCCGCGCGGCGGCCCGCTCCTTGCGCAAGGTCTTGCGCTTGCGGCTGCTGAGCGCGCCCACGAACTCGTCGAAGCTCGAATAGCCGCGGTTGAACCAATGATATTGGACGCCGTGCCGGATCAGCCAGCCGCGATGCTCGGCCTCCGCCGCACCCGCATCGTCGATGAAGGTGATGTGCGCGGATGAGAGGCCGTTCTGTTCGGTCACCGTTTCGATCGCGGCGAGCACTTGCTGCGGCCGCGTTCCCAGCAGCCGCGGCCCGGGCACCGGCGTGAACGGCACCGCGACCTGCAGCTTGGGGTAATATTGGCCGCCGGCTCGCTCCCAGGCGTCGGCCCAGCCATGGTCGAACACATATTCGCCCTGGCTGTGGCTCTTCAAATAAGCGGGCGCGGCGGCGAGCAATCGCCCTTCCTCCTCGACCAGGATTGGCGCCGGTAACCAGCCGGTGCCCGGGCCGACGCTGCCAGAATCTTCGAGAGCGGAAAGGAAGGCATGGCGAAGGAACGGCTCGCCGGCGGCAAGCGCGTCCCACTGCCGCGCGTCGGTCGCGGCAACTCCGGGCGCAATGCGCGCAAGGACCTCAGCTTCGCGGTCGGCCATCGCCTTCCCAGATGAGTGCGTCGGCCTGAACCTGCGCTTGCGCGCGCTCCGCCGCGGTGCGGACGGTCCAGCCGTAGACCGGCATCGAGCGCCGCGCGGCTTCAACCCAGCGCTTACCGAGCGCGGGCACCTCGGCGCCGATGAAATGAGGCTGCGCAATGCCCATGGCGAGGTGGCGCTCGACCGTGCGCAGCCGGTCCTGAAGCAGCAGCCCGCGGCGAACGCCGGGCATCTCCCCCCTCAGGATTCGGCACAGCCGTGGATCGAAGCTCATCAGCCCGAAGCGGCCGCGGTAACCGGCGAGCGCGCAGCTCAGCGCCGGGGCCCAGCGCCGGCGGTCGCGGTCGCATTTGAGCTCGAGCAGCAATGGAACGCGGCCTCCAACCAGCCCGAGAAGCGTTTCCAGCGTCGGGATCGGATGGCCGCCGACCCTCAGCCCCGCAAGATCCTTCCACTTCGACCGCCCGATCCTCAGTGGACTAGCGCACAGCCGCCGCGCATCCTCATCGTGGAACACCACCAGCCTGTCATCGGCCGTCAGCCTCAGGTCGCACTCGATCCCGGCGCCGAGATCGAGCGCCGCCTCGAACGCGGCCACGGTGTTCTCAGGTACCGCGGATCCGAAATGCAGCCCGCGATGGGCGAAACCCCGTGGACCGGGGTCCAGCGGGTCAGGCGTCGACGGCGACGATCGCATCCACTTCGACCGCGACGCCGAGCGGCAGGACCGCCACGCCGACCGCGCTCCGCGCATGACGGCCGGCTTCGCCGAACACCTCCTGCATCAGCTCGGATGCGCCGTTGGCGACCTTGGGCTGGTCGGTGAAGGAAGGCGCGCTGCTCACGAACACGCCGAGCTTGACGATCCGCTCGACCCGGTCGAGCGAGCCGAGCGCGGCCTTGATCTGGGCGAGCAGCATGATCCCGCAGCGCCGCGCCGCCGCGACACCGCCGTCGAGGTCGAGATCCTCGCCGAGGCGCCCTTTGATCAGGGTGCCGTCCTCGGCGAAGCTGATCTGGCCCGATATGTGGAGCAATCCGCCACGTTCGACCGCCGGAACATAGGATGCGACGGGCGCGGCCGCCTGGGGCAAATTGATGCCGAGCTCGGAAAGTCGCTGTTCGATGCTCATCGGTGGGCGCTCAACACTCGCGCATCGCCCGCGTCAACCGTCAATGCGAGCGCAGCCAAACAATCCCTGGCGCTGCCCGGATTGCGGCCGCCCCTGCGGGGCTTCGCAATGACAGCTAGGCTTCGCGCGTAACCATGAAGCCGGCGAAGCTCTGGCTGACCGGCATCAGCTCGATCGTGTTGATGTTGAGGTGCGGCGGCAGATTGGCGAGCCACCAGAAAAGCTCCGCATGATCTTCGGCAGTGAGCGCATTCATCCCCGCATAGAGCTTGTCCGATGCCTGTTTGTCGCCGCCGGTGCGGACGATGGTGAATTCGGTCTCGGCCATGCCGGGTTCCACCGAGGTCACCCGAACGCCGGTGCCAGCAAGGTCGGAGCGGAGATCGAGCGAGAATTGCCGGACGAACGCCTTGGTCCCGGCATAGACCGCGCCGCCCTTGTACGGATAGCTCGCCGCGACCGACGAGAGGTTGATGATCTGCCCCCTGCGCTCGACCAGCCTGGGCAGCAGCGCCCGGGTCAGCGCGACGAGGCCGGTGACGTTGGTGTCGATTACCGTCTCGATCCGCTCCCACTCGGTGTCGGGCAGCGGATCGGTTGGGGGAGCAAGGCCGGCGTTGTTGAGCAGAAGGTCGATCTCGCCCCACGGCGCCTGCAGCTCGGCAAGGCTTTCGAGCGCTTGGTAATCGCGCATGTCGATCTCGAGCGGCAGGAAGGCGTCGCCAAGCTCTTGCTGCAGCCGCTTCAGCCGCTCCCCGCGGCGGCCGGTGCCGATCGCGTTCCAGCCACCGCCGACGAACTTGCGCGCCGCCGCTTCGCCAAAGCCGGAGGTGGCGCCCGTGATCAGGATGGTCTTGGTCATTCGCGTCCTTCGAATCGCGCGAGGATCCAGTCGCACGCGTCCGGCCAGTCGTCTATCCGGGCGTGTGCGTGCTCCGCAGGCGGAATGGCTTGCGCCAGTCGCGGCTCCGCAATCATGTGCAGGCGCCAGACCTCCGGCGCGTGCTTCGCGACCGACGCATGATGGGCGGCGAGATCATCGACAAACACCGTCGCGGTAGGCCCGAACCGCTCCACGATCGCGCGCACGGGCGAACCCTTCCCGCCCTGGTTGCAAACCACTTCATGATGGATGCCGTGACCGGCCAATTGCTCGACGCGCCAGCCATGCGCCTCATCACCAAGGTTCGTCAGGATGACGATATCGCCGAGTTCGCCGATTCGATCCAGCGCCTCGAGCGCCCCGGGAACGAGCGTCTGGCGATGCATTTCGTCGCGGAAGAACCGATCGAGCAACGGCCACACGCGCTCCGCCGGGACCAGCTCGCCGGTTCGGCGGTCGGTTAGTGCATTGGAGAAGTCGCCGCTCTCAAGCGCGAAGTGGATGCCATGCTCGTCGTCCAGCCAATCGGCAAAATGGGCGACCATGTGGAGCAGCACTTCGTCGCAGTCGGTGATCAGCAGCGGGCGGCTCATCGCTCGAGCTCCTGCCGCGCCGACACGAGTTCTTCCGGCTGCACATCAATCGCTTCTGCGACCGCGACGAGGTCGGGCTCGTGGGCTTCGTGGAACCGGAGCAGGGCCGCGAGCAGCGCGGGTTCGCCCGCGCCGCGCCTGAGCTCATCGGTCCCGATTCCGGTCAGGTCGAGGAAGCGCTGCGCCCGCCGCTCGTCACCAAGCGTTGCCGCAAGCGCGGCCAGCGCGAGCGCAACCGGGTCATTTGGTATCTTGCGTTGCACCGCCTAGAAACAGCTGCAGTCGGTTGAAGGAAGCGAATTGGCCAAGATCCTGATCGTCGAGGACAACGCGCTCAACATCAAGCTGTTCTGCGATCTGCTCGCGGCGCACGGCCACCAGCCGGAGGCGGTGACCGACAGCCGCACCGCGCTCGAGGCAGCGCGCAGCTTCGCGCCCGACCTTGTGATCACCGACATCCAGCTGCCGCACGTCAGCGGCCTCGACCTCATCCGCCTGATCCGGAACGACGAGCAGCTCGCATCGGTGCCGATCATGGCGGTGACGGCCTATTCCGCCCGCGGCGATGAGGAGCGCATCCGGGCCGCCGGGGCTCAGGCCTATGTGTCGAAGCCGATTTCGGTGGTGCGCTTCGCCGAGACGGTCGACGATCTGCTCAAGAGCGGGAATGACGCGCCGGAGATCGACAATCCGGAGAGCCGCGCGAACCAGTCGGATGAAAGTCCCGGCCCGGGCGAAGCCGGCGGCGAGGAAAGCTGAATGGTGCTCCTGCGAAGGCAGGAGCTCAGTCTCTTTCTGGTTGCATCCCGGATCAGATCGGGATGCCTCCGCGGCGGCTATGCCGCCTTCGTTACTTGATCTTGGATTCCTTGAACTCGACGTGCTTGCGCGCGACCGGGTCGTACTTCTTGAAGCTCAGCTTCTCGGTCTGCGTCCTCGGGTTCTTCTTGGTCACATAGAAAAAGCCCGTGTCCGCGCTGCTGACGAGCTTGATCTTGACGGTTGCCGGCTTGGCCATCGGATCGGTCCCAACTGAAAAAAGAAAAGCGGCCGCGGCCGCTCAAGTCGGCGGTTCCAATGACGAAGACAGGCGATTCTGTCAACCGCGGCGACCCCCGTAACGACCCGTTAATCCATTTGCGAGAGATTCCGTTGACTAGGAGGCAATTGATGGCTGCAGACCCGCTCACGACCATCCGCAAGGAGGTGGGCCTGCGCGTCGCCGAAATCCGCGAACGCGGACGCCGCCTGTCGCCGCTCGACCTCCACGCCCGCATGGACGCGATCCGTGAGCTTGCCGCCGCGAACGGCCTGACGGCGCTCGAGGGCCTCGCCCGCAACTCGGCGCAGCGCGCGCTCCTGCCCGGGCACCGCGTCGCGATGCAGACCTGTCTCGAGCATATCGGCGAAGCGCTCGACAGCCGGTCGGACAGCGACTGCAGCGCGATTCTCGCCGCGCTCGCCGTCCGCCTCCACTGACACGATAGCGCGCTTCATGCATTAGAAGGCGCAAATGCGCGCCTTCTCGCAGCTGCTCGACGACCTCGTCTACACGCGCTCGCGTAACACCAAGTTCGGGCTGATTGGCGATTATCTGAAGCAAACGCCGGATCCCGACCGCGGCTATGGCCTCGCCGCGCTCACCGGCACGCTCGACTTGCCCCATGTGAAGCCCGCCGCGATCCGTGGACTCGTCGAGGAGCGGATCGATCCCGTCCTGTTCTACATGAGCCGCGATTATGTCGGCGACACTGCCGAGACAGTCTCGCTGCTGTGGCCCAAGCGCAGCGGCGAACCGCCCGAGATGGATGACGCGACCATCAGCATCAGCGAGGCGATCGAGCGCCTGCGCTCAGCCTCCAAGATGGACGCGCCGCAGGTGCTCGCGTCGATGCTCGACCATCTCGATGCCTCGGGCCGGTTCGCATTGCTGAAGCTCGCGCTCGGCGAGCTCCGCGTCGGCATCAACGCGCGGCTCGCCAAGCAGGCGCTGGCGCAGGCATTCGGGCTTGAAGTCGAGGCGGTCGAAGAGGTGTGGCATGGCCTAAGACCGCCATTCACCGCGCTGTTCGACTGGGCCGAGGGACGCGCCGAGCAACCCGCGGTGCGCGACGTTCCGGTGTTCCGCCCGTTCATGCTCGCCCACCCGCTCGACGACACCAGGGTGTCGCTCGACGATTATGCCGCTGAGTGGAAATGGGACGGGATCCGAGTCCAGCTCGTCCACGCCGGGGGCGAGACTCGCCTCTATAGCCGCACCGGCGACGACATCTCCGGCAGCTTCCCGGACGTCGCGGAGGCATTCCGGACGCCGGGCGTCCTCGACGGCGAGCTCCTGGTGCGCGGGTCGGACCAGGGTGTGGCCGACGTGCATGGCGGCGCGGCCGCGAGCTTCAACGCGCTTCAGCAACGGCTCGGCCGCAAAAACGTCAGTCAGAAGATGCTCGGTTCTTATCCCGCATTCGTGCGGCTCTACGATGTTCTGTTCGAGGGCACCGAGGATTTGCGCGACCGTACCTGGGAACAACGGCGCGAACGCCTGGAAGCATTCGCGGCGCGGCTCGAGCCGGAGCGCTTCGACGTCTCGCAGCTGATCGCGGCGGCGAGCTTCGAGGAGCTCGAGGACCTGCGCCTCAACGCCCGCGACGTCGCGATCGAGGGCATCATGCTCAAGCGCCGCGACAGCGCCTACGTCGCCGGTCGCCGCACGGGCCTGTGGTACAAATGGAAGCGGGATCCGCTGACCGCCGACTGCGTGCTGATGTACGCCCAGCGCGGCTCGGGAAAGCGGTCGAGCTACTACAGCGATTACACCTTCGGCTGCTGGGCTGAAGGTGGCGAGCTGTTGCCGGTCGGCAAGGCCTATTTCGGGTTCACCGACGAGGAGCTAAAATGGCTCGACCGGTGGATCCGCGGCCACACCGTCGAGCGCTTCGGACCCGTGCGCGAAGTCGACAAGAGTCTGGTGCTCGAAGTCGCGTTCGATTCGATCCACACCAGCACGCGGCACAAATCGGGCCTGGCGATGCGCTTCCCGCGGATCAGCCGCATCCGCACCGACAAGCCGGCGGCCGAGGCCGACACCCTCGCGGCGCTGAACGCACTGGTAACTTGAAGCGCCCGCTCCAGCCGCTAAGCCTTGGCCGACTTCGGGAGGGATCAAATGCTCAAAACTCTGCTCGCAGGCGCCGCCGCGCTATCGATTGCTGGTGCGGCCAATGCTGCGACTTACGCCATCCAGGCCGGGCGGCTGATCGTCGACGCAGCACAGCCGGCGCGCGGAAATTCGACCGTGATCGTCGACAACGGGCGCATCACCCGCATCGACAGCGGCTTCACCGCGCCCCCCGGTGCGGTCGTCGTCGACGAGCGCAGCCGGACCGTGATGCCCGGCATGACCGACGTCCACGTGCACCTGATGCAGAACAGCGGCGAGCCTTGGTACGTGGGCTTCACCCAGAAATATTCGAATGCTTACTCGGTTACGCTTGGCCTCACGCATGCGCTCGAGATGGCGCGCGCGGGCTTCACCACCGTGCGCGATCTCGGCGCCGACACAAGCTCGGTGATCGCCGTCCGCGACGCACTGGCCGAAGGACGCTTCCCGGGACCTCGCCTGAAGGTCTCAGGCGCCCCTTTGTCGATTATCGGCGGCCATGCGGACCTCGCGACCGGCCTCCCGCCCGAGCTCGCTGGCGCGGTCAGTGAAGCGCACCTCAACCCCTCCGTCTGCACCGGCGTCGAGGAATGCCAGAAGGTCGTGCGGCAGCTCGCGGCGGCCGGCGTCGATGTCATCAAGGTCATGGCGACGGGCGGCGTGCTCGACCCCGGCGCGCTGGGCCTCGAGCAGCATTTCACCGACGCGGAATTGAGAGGCATCGCCGATATGGCGCACGCGATGCACCTGAAGGTCGCGGCACACGCCCACGGTGCCCGTGGCATTCTCGCCGCCACCAACGCTGGAATCGACTCGATCGAACATGGCACATTCCTCGACGAGGCCGGAGCGCGGGCGATGAAGGCGCACGGCACCTATTACGACGGAACATTGATGGCGTTCAGCGGAGTCCAGCGTGTCATGGGGACCGGCAAGCTGACGCCGGCGATGGAAGCCAAGGCCAATCAGACCTTCGCCATTTGGGGCAAGGGCCTGAACCTTGCTTATCGCACCGGCGTCAAGATCGCGCTCGGCACCGATAGTGCCGTCGCGCCGCATACCGAGGCGAACAAGGAACTCGAGCTGATGGTGACGAAGGGCGGGATGACTCCCCGCGATGCCCTGATTGCTGCCACGAAGGGTGGGCCCGACCTCATGGGCCTGTCGAACGAGACCGGAACGCTGGATCCCGGCAAGTCGGCCGACCTGATTGCAGTCGCTGGCGACCCGTTGGTCGATCCGACTGCTGTTCAGCGGGTCGATTATGTCATGGTCGAGGGACGACCGATCCCCATGAAAGGCCAATGATGCGATCATCTCTATTTGCCATCGCGCTCGCGCTCACCGCGCCGGCTTATGCCCAGGACACCGTAGCCGGCGATGTGCCTTCAAAGGACGCCAAGCCGGACGCCGCGAAACCCGACAAGGACGTCGCCAAAGCCAGCGTCGATGAAGATTCGCAGCCGATGCGGCGATCGATCCCGTTCCACGGTCGGACGCTCGCTTACACCGTGACACCGGGACATCTCACGATCCGCAACGACAAGGGCGAGCCGATCGCGAGCATGTTCTACACGGCGTACACGATGCCGCGGGCAGGACGGCCGCGGCCCGTCACATTCCTGTTCAACGGTGGTCCCGGCTCCTCGACCATGTGGCTGCACATGGGTTCGTTCGGACCGATGAAGGTCGATGCTTCGACGGCCGAGACAGTCGCCGGACCGCCATTCCGCTACGGTCCCAATCCAGACACCTTGCTGGACGTCACGGACCTCGTGTTCATCGACGCACCGACAGTCGGGCTGTCGCGCGAGATCGGAAAGGCCGAGCCCAAGGACTTCTTCGGCGTCGACAAGGACCTCGATGCGTTCACCCGCACGCTCCAGCGATACCTCACCGTTTACGGCCGCTGGAACTCGCCCAAATTCATTATCGGCGAGAGCTATGGGACGACGCGCGCCGCAGGCCTTTCGAAGGCACTGTCCGATGTTGGCGTGCAGCTCAACGGCATCGTGCTCGTGTCGACCATACTCAATGTCGGTCTTTTCTCGGGCGACGATCAGGCGCTGATCGACTTCCTGCCGACCTATGCGACCGACGCCTGGTATCACGGCAAGATCCAGCCCAAGCCCGATCTGATGAGCTTCGTTGCGGAGGCCAAGGCGTTCGCCGGCGGGCCCTACGCGGCAGCGCTGCAAAAAGGCAGCGGCCTAACCGAGGAGGAAAAGCAGTCGGTCGCTCAGCAAATGTCGCGGCTCACCGGGCTTTCCGTAGACTACATCATCAAGTCGAACCTGCGGGTTCAGCCAAACCGCTTCCAGCGCGAGCTTCTCCGCGACCGCCGGCAGGTGATTGGCCGGATCGATTCGCGGTTCGTCGGCACCGAGGCCGATGCGGCAGGCGAAGCGCCGAGCTACGATCCGCAAGCCAGTGCCATCACCGGCGCCTTCGTCGGTGCGTTCAACGATTATATGTTCCGCGACCTCGGCTATAAGACGCCGCTGTCCTTCCGCGCCAACAATTATGGCGGCATTGGCAACGACTGGAACTTCCAGCACTCAGCTCCGGACGGGCAGCAGTTCGCGGCCAACACCGGCTCCGACCTCGCGCAAGCGATGCGCGAGAACCCGCGCCTCAAGATCCTCAACGTCGCCGGCCTCTACGATCTGGCCACGCCTTTCTTCGGCGCTGAATATGATCTTAGTCACATGGCGCTTGAGCCACAGCTCAAGGCGAACATCCGCTACACTTATTACCCGGCGGGTCACATGATGTATATCGACCCGGTCTCGGCGCGGCAGCTCAAGGCCGACATCAACGCGTTCTACGCCAGCGCGCAATAGAGACGAGAAAAGGGCCGGAAGACTTTCGGGAGCCCATCGTTTGATGGGAACCTTCGGTCCGCCGGCCCTTCCGCCCCCTTTTCAGGGGTGAAGCCTAGCTGATCGGCTGCAGGTTCACCGCGGCATATTTGCCGCGGCGGTCTACCTCGAGCTCGAATTCGAGCCGATCGCCCTCGTTGAGCGTCGGGATTCCCGCCCGCTCGACCGCTGAGATGTGAACGAACGCATCCGGCTGACCGTCGTCGCGCTGGATGAATCCGAAGCCCTTCATCGCGTTGAAGAACTTGACCGTGCCGCTGGCCTTCTCACCAGTCAGCTGGCGCTGCGGACCCCCGCCGGCACCAGCGCTGGCGCCGCCGCCGCTGCGCTCCACAGCCATCGGTTCGCCTTCGATGCGAAGATTCGTTGCCGAGACGCGGCCGCCACGATCCACGAGCGTGAACTCGAGCGGTTGCCCGTCGGCAAGGTCGGTAAGGCCCGCCTGCTCGACCGCGGAGATGTGGACGAACACGTCCTCGCCTCCGTCATCGCGCACGATGAAGCCGAAACCCTTTTGCGGGTTGAAGAATTTGACGACGCCCTTGCCTTCGCCGACGACCTGCGGTGGCATTCCGCCGCCGCCGCCACCGCCGCCGCCGCGGAAACCGCCGCCCGCGCCGCCACCGCGGAAGCCGCCGCCGCCACCACCGGGACGATCGCCAAAGCCACCGCCGCCACCGCCGCCGCCACCGCCGCCGAAGCCGCCGCGATCACCGAAGCCTCCCCGACCGCCGCCGCCGCCGTAGCCGGTGCGCTCCTGGAAGCCATATTCGCCGTGTTGCTGCTGCTCGCCGCCGAAGAAATCGTCGCGCTTGTCACGACCGCGCCCGCCGCGGTCTCCCTTGCGCCCTCTATCGAAACCCATGAACCGTCCGTACTTATAGCCCGCCTACCCCACAAACCAACGCGCTCGGGCCAAATGGCGCAACCGGTCATGGCACGTAAATTCACTCACGCACACTTCGGGCCCTTACAGGAAAAAATGAGTCGTCTCTAGTGACTCAAATTGCTGGCAATTCGCGGGGCTGGCAAGGCAACGGTCAAGCGGACTAAAGCGCCTATATAGGCTTTGCGCTAGGAGCAGGAATGGCGGTTCATTTCCACGAGGAGGACCTTTCGGCCGACGTTGCATTCGCCAACGGGCCCATCGCAGTCGACACCGAAGCAATGGGTCTCGTTTCCTCGCGTGACCGGCTGTGCCTGGTGCAATTGTCCGACGGCAAGGGGGACGAGCACCTTGTCCGCTTCGCCCGAGGCAGCGATTATGCCGCGCCCAACCTCAAAGCGCTGCTCACCGATCCAGGACGCCTCAAGCTCTATCATTTCGCGCGGTTCGATCTCGGCATCATGAGCGCCTATCTCGGGATCATGGCGGGCCCGGTTTATTGCACGCGCACGGCTTCGCGGCTGGTGCGCACCTACACCGATCGCCACGGCCTCAAGGACTTGGCCAAGGAACTGCTCAACATCGACATCAGCAAGCAGCAGCAGACCAGCGACTGGGGCGCCGACGAGCTCAGCGACGCGCAGCGCGACTACGCGGCAAGTGACGTGCGCTATCTTCACCAGTTGAAGGAGAAGCTCGACGAGAGGCTCGAGCGCGAAAGCCGCGCGGCCTTGGCTCAGGCCTGTTTCGACTTCCTGCCCACCCGCGCACTGCTCGACATCGCCGGTTGGCCGGAACAGGACATTTTCGCCCACGATGGCTGACGCGGTAATCCGCAAGCGCGACGGCAGCCAGCGATGGGCTCAGCCCGGCAGCGCCCACGACCGACTCGTCAAATGGTCGAAGATCGTACTTCCAAGCGCGGTCGGGATCCTGCTCGCCATCCTCGCCGTCGCGCCGCTCGACAAGAAAGGCGACGTGAGCTTCATCCTGGACAAGAAGAAGGTGCAAAATGCGCCCGAACGGATGCGAGTTGAGCAGGCGCGCTACACCGGTACCGATGACAAGGGTCAGCAATTCGTGATGACCGCCAACCGGGCAGTCCAGCGCAGCTCGGACACGCCGCTGGTCGACATCAACGGCATGCTCGCCAGGCTGAATCTCAGCCAGGGACCGATGCTGATCGCGGCCGACGAGGGCCATTACAATCTCGACACGCTGCAAGTCGCCGTCGACGGCCCCATCAACGTCGCCGGCGCCGACGGCTTTCGGCTCAGCACTAGCGACGTCACGGTCGATCTGAAGCAGCGCCAGCTTCAGAGCCACGGCCCGGCCGAGGGGCAAATGCGCCTTGGCCAGTTTCGCGCCAACCAGATTCACGCCGACCTTGGCAGCCATACCGTCGTGCTCGACGGCGGTGCTCGCTTGAAAATCGTGCAAGGGGCGGTCAGATGATCGGTGTGCGCTCCGCTGGCATCATACTTGCTACCACATTGCTCGCGGCAACTGCGGCACTTGCGCAGGTCAGACAGGAACAGCCCGTCTCAGCGCTCAAGGGCCACAACAGCAACGCGCCAGTCGACGTCACTGCCGATCGCATCGAAGTGCAGGACCGGGCCGACCGGGCGATCTTTGCCGGCAACGTTCACGTGACCCAAGCCGAAATGACGCTTGAGACGCCGCGGCTGACCGTTGCTTATTCGGGCGGCGCCGGCGGCGGATCGAATGTCCAGATCCGGCGCCTCGACGCGTCCGGAGGCGTGATCGTCAAGAGCCCTTCGGAGACTGCGCGGGGTGACTTCGGCATCTATGATCTCGACCGCAAGCTCATCACCCTCATCGGCAACGTCGAGCTCAACCGCCAGTCCGACCGCGTCAGCGGTGCGCGGCTGGTGATCGATCTCGACTCCGGCAGAGCGGTCGTCGACGGCGGACCGCCCGGCGTGAACCAGAGCGGGGGGCGCGTGACCGGTCACTTCACGGTGCCGCAACGCCAGCAATCTAAGTGAACGAGGCCGCCGCCTTCGCGCGGTCGCCGGCCGAGGCGCGGCAGATGCACGACGGCCTTGAGGTGCGCTCGATCGCCAAGTCGTACGACAAACGGGCCGTGCTTCATGATGTCTCGCTCGACGTCCACCGCGGCGAAGTGGTTGGCCTGCTCGGCCCCAACGGCGCCGGAAAGACGACCTGCTTCTATTCGGTCATGGGGCTGGTCAAGCCCGACAGCGGCCGCATCTACCTCGATGGCAACGACATTACTGGGCTGCCGATGTATCGGCGGGCGATCCTCGGCCTTGGCTATCTTCCCCAGGAAACGTCGATCTTCCGTGGCATGACGGTCGAGGAGAACATGATGGCGGTGCTCGAAGCTTCCGAGCCGGACAAGGATGTGCGCCGTGCTCGCCTGGAACAACTGCTCGGCGAGTTCGGCCTCACCGCCCTGCGCGATTCGCCGGCAATGGCGCTGTCGGGCGGCGAGCGGCGCCGCTGCGAAATCGCGCGCGCGCTCGCCGCCGAACCGTCGATCATGCTGCTCGACGAGCCCTTCGCCGGCATCGACCCGATCTCCATCGCCGACATCCGCGAACTGGTCCGGGAGCTCAAGAAGCGCGACATCGGCGTGCTGATCACCGACCATAACGTCCGTGAGACGCTCGATATCGTCGACCGCGCCTGCATCATCTATGACGGCCAGGTCTTGTTCCAGGGTACTCCCGAAGCGTTGGTCGCCGACCAGGAGGTCCGGCGCCTGTACCTCGGCGAGAGCTTCGCGCTGTAGCGAGCCACAGCGATGGGCCTGGGCCCCTCCTTAAGCCTCCGCCAATCGCAGCAGCTGGTCCTCACGCCCCAGCTCCAGCAGGCGATCAAGCTGCTGCAGCTCAGCAACCTCGAGCTCGACGCCTTCATCGCCGAAGAACTGTCGAAGAACCCGTTGCTCGAGGCCAGATCGGACGAGGGGGACGAGCCGCCGGTAGGCGATTTTCCCGCGGACGAAGAGGGCAGCGACGAGGCGCCGGACGACCCTGGCGCGGACGACCTCATCACCGGCCAGGCTGACGACGACCGGCCGCTGGACGTGGACTGGACCAGCAAAGCGCTGGAGACGGACAGTTTGTCGGACGTGGTTGCATCGGGCGGCGGTGAGGAAGCGTTCGATTTGGATCGCGTGGAATATTCCGCGGCCTCGCTCGCCCAACATCTGACCGACCAGTTGCACGGCGTCTCCGGTGCTGTCGGCGACCTAGCGCGGGTCATCGCCGAAGCGCTGGACGAGACCGGCTATCTCACCCTGCCGCTGGAGCAGGTCGCCGAGCTGACGGGTGCGCCGATGCCGCTGGTTCAGCAGGCGCTCGGGATCGTACAGGGTCTCGATCCGCCCGGTGTCGGAGCGCGCTCGCTCGCCGAATGTCTCGCACTCCAGGCGAAGGCTGCCGACCGCTACGACCCAGCGATGGCGCGGCTGATCGACAATCTCGATTTGCTGTCCAAGGGACGCATGGCCGACGTCAAACGGATCTGCGGAGTCGACGACGAGGACCTCGCCGACATGATCCGCGAGCTTCGCGCCTATGATCCCAAGCCGGGCTGCCAGTTCTCCAGCGCCGCACCGGAGGACGTGACGCCGGACGTGTTCGTGCGTCGGACGCGCACCGGCTTCGCAGTCGAGCTCAACCAGGCAACGCTGCCGCGGCTGCTGGTCAACCGCCGTTACTACCAGGAGCTCAAGACCGGGCCGCAGGACAAGGCTTCGCGCGCCTGGCTCAACGAATGCCTGCAGAGCGCCAACTGGTTGGTCAAAGCGCTCGACCAGCGCGCACGGACGATCGTCAAGACCGTCTCCGAGATCGTTAGGCGCCAGGAGGGCTTCTTCGAGCGCGGCGTGTCGGCGATGAAGCCGATGACGCTACGCGAGGTGGCCGAGGCCATCGGCATGCACGAATCGACGATCAGCCGCGTGACCTCGAACAAATATCTGCTGTGCGACCGCGGCCTGTACGAGCTCAAATATTTCTTCGGTTCGGGGGTCGCTTCGGCCGAAGGCGACGGCGCGGCCGCGGAAGCAGTCAAGGCAGGGATCAGAGAAGTGATCGACGCCGAGAGCGAGATTCTCAGCGACGATGCGATCGTCGGCCTGTTGAAGCAGCGGGGGTTCGATCTCGCGCGTCGGACGGTGGTCAAATATCGCGAAGCGATGGGGATCGGCTCCTCGATTCAGCGCAGGCGATTGCGCAAGATCGCCGGCTAGGCGGACACCCGCGCCCAGATCGGCAAATGGTCGGAGGCGCGCCTTGCGGCGGGGCTCATGTGCACGCCGGCGGCTTCGATGGTCAGGTCCTTGTGGACGATGATCCGATCGAGAGCGGCGACGGGATGGCGGGAGTGAAAGCTGGGGCCAGTCGGCGCGAGATGAAATTCGGGCTCGATTTCGCGCAGGCACCCCGCTTCGGTGCGCCACTCGTTCGTGTCGCCCATCAGCACCGTCGGCATCCGGTTCGGTCGTCGCGCGACCTCCTCGAGGATCGCGCGCATCTGCCGCTTGCGCCACAGGCCCGACAGATCGAGGTGCATGCCGACGACGCGCAGGGGCCTATCGTCGATCAGCAGCTCGGCAATCACTGCGCCACGCGGTTCGAGCGTCGGCAATTCGACCGCGGCGCAAGCGAGCACGCCGACGTGGCGTTTCACCAGGATCGCATTGCCGTGCCAACCGATGTTGCGGGTGTTGACCTTGAAGAACCGGTCGGTGTGGCGGCGCGCGCTTTCGAGTGTGCGCTTGTGCCGGACGCCAAAATGTACCGGCTTGTACATGCCGTGGCTGTCGATCAGCTCGTGCGGCACGGTCGATCCGCGTCCCCCAATGCGCTTGTCGGCCTCCTGCAGCGCGACCACGTCGGCATCGATCTCCCGCAGCACCTGGAGCACGCGGTGCGGGTCGCGGCGGCCGTCGAGCCCAACCGCCTTATGCATGTTGTACGATGCGAGCGTGATGCACGGGCCGGAGGTCACGGCCTAGCCAATAGCCGTTACCGGTGAATGGTTCCTAGACGTCCAGATTGGCCACGCTGAGCGCATTGTCCTGGATGAACTCGCGGCGCGGTTCGACGACGTCGCCCATCAGTCGCGTGAAGATCTCGTCGGCGACATCCGCCTGGGCGACCTCGACGCGGAGCAGCGAGCGGTTCGCCGGGTCGAGCGTGGTTTCCCACAATTGCTCGGCATTCATTTCGCCAAGGCCCTTGTAGCGCTGGATCGATAGCCCTTTGCGCCCGGCGGCGAGAACCGCGTCGAGCAACTCCGAAGGACGCGTGACCGGCACCGGCTTGCCCTTGGTATCGGCTTCGACCTGCTCGGCGGCCTCGTCGTCCTCGCCCGATTCGGCGGGCGCTGCTTCCACCTGCACGGCCTTCTTGAGAGTGCGCAGGATCGACGGTTTGGCGTAGGTCGCCGCCTGCTCATTGGCGAGAGTATCGAGCTTGCGCGCTTCGGCCGAGACGAGGAAGCTCGCCTCGACGATGTGCGCATCGGTAACTCCGCGCCACAGCCGCTTGAGGAGATAGCCGCCCTCGGCCGCGACCTCGCCGCTCCACTCCGCTTCGAGGTCGGCCGCGCCGAGCCAGGCCGCAACACGGGCAATGGCCTTCGCCTTGCCGTCCTTGTCGAGGTTCGGTTTGAGCGCGCCGTTGATCGCCAGTCCTTCGATCAGCGCCGGATCATATTTGCGCGGCGCGTAGCGCATGAGCGTACGCATCCGCCGGGCATGGTCGACAAGTACCTTGAGGTCCTTGCCGCTGCGCTGGCCTTCCGACGTGTCGAGGATCAGCCCCTCGAGACCCGCTTCCTCCAGGTAATCGTCAAGCGCGGCATCGTCCTTGAGATAGACCTCAGAGCGGCCGCGGGCGACCTTGTAGAGCGGCGGCTGAGCGATGAAGAGGTGCCCGTTTTCGATCAGCTGCGGCATCTGCCGGTAGAAGAAAGTCAGCAGCAAAGTACGGATGTGCGCGCCGTCGACGTCGGCGTCCGTCATGATCACGATCTTGTGATAGCGCAGTTTCTCGAGATTGAATTCCTCGTGGCCGATCGACGTGCCGAGCGCCTGGATCAAAGTCCCGATTTCCTTCGAGCCGAGCATGCGGTCGAAGCGCGCGCGCTCGACGTTGAGAATCTTACCCTTGAGCGGCAGGATCGCCTGATTGTGGCGGTTGCGTCCCTGCTTGGCGGAGCCGCCAGCGCTGTCGCCCTCGACCAGGAACAATTCGCTGAGCGCCGGATCGCGCTCCTGACAGTCGGCGAGCTTGCCCGGCAATGAGGCGATCCCCATCACCGACTTGCGGCTCGCTTCGCGCGCCTTGCGCGCGGCTTCGCGCGCGGCCGCGGCATCGATCGTCTTCTGGATGATCGACCGCGCGTCGCCGGGATGCTCCTCGAGCCACTCGCTCATCTTGTCGCTCATCAAGCTTTCGAGCGGCTGGCGTACCTCGGAGCTGACCAGCTTGTCCTTGGTCTGGCTGCTGAACTTGGGGTCGGGCAGCTTGACCGAGACGATCGCGGTCAGCCCTTCGCGCATGTCGTCGCCGGTAAGCGTGACCTTCTCGCGCTTCAGCATGCCTGATTTCTCGGCGTAATTGTTGATCGTGCGGGTAAGCGCCGCGCGGAAAGCGGCCATGTGCGTTCCGCCGTCGCGCTGCGGGATATTGTTAGTGAACGGCAGGACGTTCTCATAGTAACTGTCGTTCCATTCGAGCGCGACATCGATGCCGATGCCGTCGCGGACCGCCGAGATGGCGATCGGCTCGGGAAACAACGGCGCCTTCGCCCGGTCCAGATATTTGACGAAGGCGGCGATCCCGCCCTCGTAATAAAGCTCGTGCTCGACGCGTTCCTCGTGCCGCGCGTCGGCGAGGATCAGCCGTACGCCCGAGTTCAGGAAGGCGAGCTCGCGAAAGCGATGCTCGAGCCGCTCGAAGTCGAACTCGATGATCTTGAACGTCTCGGGGCTCGGCAGGAACGTGACCCTGGTCCCCTTCTTGCCTTCGGGCGCCGGGCCGACAATCTTCAGCGGCGCTTCGGCATCGCCGTGGCGAAAGCGCATGAAATGCTCCTCGCCGTCGCGCCAGATCGTCAGGTCGAGCCACTCGCTAAGTGCGTTGACGACGCTGACTCCAACGCCGTGGAGGCCGCCCGAAACCTTGTACGCATTGTCCTCGCTGGTGTTCTCGAACTTACCGCCGGCGTGAAGCTGGGTCATGATGACTTCGGCCGCGGATACGCCTTCCTCGGCGTGGATCCCGGTCGGGATGCCGCGGCCGTTGTCCTCGACCGTTACCGATCCGTCGGGGTTCAGCTGAATGAGGATGCGGTCGCAATGGCCGGCCAGCGCCTCGTCGATCGCGTTGTCCGACACCTCGAACACCATGTGGTGGAGGCCCGATCCGTCGTCGGTGTCGCCGATGTACATGCCGGGCCGTTTGCGCACCGCATCGAGGCCCTTGAGGACCTTGATCGAGTCAGCGCCATATTCATTCTGATTGGGGTCGGTTGCCATGGTCCGGATATAGGGATTTACAGCCGAAAGTCACGCGCGTGCGCGTGCGTACGCGCGTGAGTCGGCGCTGGAAGTTGGCAAAGTTGTGGCCTCAACGCGGGCGCGCACGCGCACGCGCGCGGAAGCGGGGTCAGTTGGAACAAGCCAAAGCTCGCATCGACGAGCCTATGCGCCGGCCCGTGCGCTGTACGACAGCGAAATCAGCCGGCGCGGCGGGCGCCGCCGCCCGGACGGTGCGGACGGCCGTGAAACTTGCGCTTGGGCTGACCGCCATCGGGACGCGTCGGGAAGCGCTGTTCGGGCGCAGCCTCGCGATGAGCTTCCGGGCGATACGGCGAGCGCAGCGGGCCGCGGACTCCTTCAGGGCGCTGCATCGAACGATCGTCGCGGCGCTGACCGTTGCGGTCCTGCGCGCCTGGGCGATGGGCGGCATGCCCGTCCCCGCGCTGTGGGTGACGTTGCTGGCCATTATTGCGATTCCGGCGCTGATCGCTGTCATGGCGCCGGTCGGACTTTGTCGTCGCGCGCTCGGGGCGCTGCACCGGCGCCGGCCGCAAACGCTTGAACGCGTCGGCATGCGCAGTGAAGCCGGCGGGAAGCGGTACGACATCGATCCGCTGACGCGTCGTGCGCTCGATGTCGCGCAGGTTGCCGCGCTCATCAGGGCTGCAGAAAGCGATCGCGACGCCGGTCGCTCCGGCGCGCGCAGTGCGGCCGATGCGGTGGACATATTGCTCGGGCACGTCGGGCAGGTCGAAGTTCACGACATGGCTGACACCCGGGACGTCGATCCCGCGCGCGGCGATGTCGGTCGCGACCAGCACCGGCATGTCGCCCGACTTGAAGCCGGCGAGCGCGCGCTCGCGCTGCGCCTGGCTCTTGTTGCCATGGATGGCGCCGGCAGCAATGCCGGCGGCTTCGAGCTGCTTTACGATCTTGTCCGCGCCATGTTTGGTGCGGCTGAACACGAGGGCACGTTCGACCGGCTCCGACTGCAGGACCATCGCCAGCAACGCGGCCTTTTCAGCCTGGTTGACCATGGTGACACGCTGGTCGACGCGCTCGACTGTCGTCGCCGCAGGCGCGACGGAAACTTCGGCGGGGTTGGTCAGGTAGCGGTCGGCGAGTTCCTTGATCGCCCTCGGCATCGTCGCCGAGAAGAACAGGGTCTGGCGCTTTGCCGGCACCAGCGCGACGATGCGCTTCAGCGCGTGGATGAAGCCCAGGTCGAGCATCTGGTCGGCCTCGTCGAGCACGAGGATCTCGAGCTCGCGCAGGCTGAGCGCGCGCTGATCGATGAGGTCGAGAAGGCGGCCGGGCGTCGCCACCAGCACGTCGAGCCCACGCGCGACGGAGCGCACGCTCTTCGAATTGGGCACGCCGCCGAAGATGACGCCGACAGAAAGGCGCATGAACTTGCCGTACGCCTGGGCGCTGGCGGCAATCTGCGAGGCAAGCTCACGCGTCGGCGCAAGCACCAGCATCCGGATCTGGCCGGGCTTGGGGATTTGCCGTGCAGCCGCGAGGCGGTCGAGCGAGGGCAGCATGAATGCCGCGGTCTTGCCGGTGCCGGTCTGGGCGATACCCAGCAGATCGCGGCCCGTAAGGACCGTCGGAATGGTTTGTAGCTGGATGGGCGTCGCCTGCGAATAATCCTTCGCGGCGAGCGCATCGAGCAAGGGCTTGGAGAGCCCCAGGGATTGAAATGACATTGAAAATACTTCCACAATAAACAGCCGCCCGGCGCGTCAACGCGCCTGGCGAGCGGGAAAACAAGAACCCCGCGTGATGTGGAGAACTTCGGACAATCGAGACGCGGGCCGGTTACCGCCGAAGCGTTGAGCCGATCACGCCGCTTGTAAAAAGCGCCTCGTGTTGCAGTGCAATATAGAGGCAAAGCTTAAAAAGTCCACCCGCGGCTCAGCCGCGGCTGATTTGCCCCGGCTCCACATGGAAGCGAGACGCCTCGCCGATTCCCTCGAACAGCGCCGCCTCGGTCGCCGTCATCCACACCTGACCGCGGCCCTGAAGCCGCTCGAACAAGGCCGCGCGACGTTTCGGATCAAGATGCGCGGCCACTTCATCCAGCAGCAGGATCGGCGGCTCGCCGCGGCGATCGGCAACCAGATCCGAATGGGCAAGCACGAGCCCGAGCAGAAGCGCCTTCTGCTCGCCGGTCGAGGACTGGGCTGCGGCCATCTGCTTGGCCCGGTGGACGACGGCGAGATCCTGACGGTGCGGTCCTTCGATGGCGCGGCCTGCCGCGGCGTCGCGCGCACGATTGCCCTTTAGCGACGCCCTCAGATCGGCGCCTTCCCAGCCCTCGATCGAGATCGAAGCGCGCGCAAACTCGTCGTCTGGAACTCCGGCCAGTCGCTCATCAAGCGCGGTCACCGTACGCGAGCGAGCCTCCGCAAGCTCGGCGCCATGCTCGGCCATCGCGGCCTCGAGCGATGCGAGCCACGCTTCGTCCCATGGCAGCTCAGCCAGCAACTTGCTGCGCGCCCGCATCGCCTCTTCGTAGCGCGAAGCATGCTGGGCATGACCCGGCTCGAGAGCGAGCACGAGCCGATCCAAAAAGCGCCTGCGGTCGCCGGCACTGCCGGTAAACAGCCGGTCCATCGCGGGGGTCAGCCACAGCAGTGACAACCATTCGCTGAGACTCGTCACCGGCGCCGGCGCGCCGTTGATCCGCACCTGCCTGCGGTTGGGCGCGGAAGCGCCGGTGCCTGTGCCGATATCCGCTTCGCCGAGCTTTGCCGCGACGGCCCATGCGCCGCTGCCGCTTTGCCGCGCCATGTCCGACAGCGCAGCGCCGCGCAGGCCACGCCCGGGGGTCAACATCGAGACGGCCTCGAGGAGGTTGGTCTTTCCCGCGCCATTATCTCCAGACAGCAGCACGAACCCCGGTCCCGGCTCGATCGTCGCCGACATATAGGAGCGGAAGTCGGTGAGGGTCAGGCGGCTGACGGGCACGGCCTACGTCTAGCCGCTACTGCTCCCGCCGGTCGATGAGTTCGTAATGCGCTGCGCGATCATCGAAGCTGTTGAGCACCGCGCGCGCCTCCAGCGGAACATGGCTGACCGAATAGTCCTCGCCCATAAACGCCCTGATCGCATCGAGATCGTCGAACCACATCAACGTCTGGAACTCGATCTCGCCATCAAGGTCTCGGCGCATCAAATCGATGTGGCGGAAGCCGGGGATGTTCCGCGCCTCAATGCCGGGGATCACTTCGCCGCGGACGATCTGCTCATAGGCGTCGGCATTCTCCGGCGAGGTCCAGCCGCGCCACAAGCGGCAAATCATGGCGTGTTCCCAAAATGCCGGTGGACATGATCCATCATGGCCAGCACCAGAAGGGCCGCCAATTGACCCACTAAGCGCTCACACTCTCATGGGCATGAGAACATAGAGCGCATTCGACTTGTCGTTCTCGCGCAGCAGCGTCGGCGCGGCCGCATCGGCGAGGTGGACCTCAACCGTGTCGCCGTCGATCTCACCGAGGATGTCGAGCAGGTAGCGGGCGTTGAAGCCGATCTCGAGACCGTCATAGCCGTAATCGGCCGGCAGCTCCTCGGTCGCGACGCCGTTTTCCGGCGATGTCACGGACAGCGTCACCTTGTCGCGGTCGACGCTCATCTTGACCGCGCGGGTCTTCTCGGATGCGATGGTCGATACCCGGTCCACGCCCGCCGAGAAGCTTTTCGGATCGAGCTTCAGGAGCTTGTCGTTGGCGGTCGGGATCACCCGGTTGTAGTCCGGAAAGGTGCCGTCGATCAGCTTGCTGGTGAGGATTGCGCTGCCCAGGCCGAAGCGGATTTTGGTCGGCGACAGCGAAATTTCCACGGTGCCCTCGAGCTCCTCGAGGAGCCGGTAGAGCTCGGCCACGGCTTTGCGGGGCACGATCACGTCGGGCATGGTGTCGACCCCGTCGGGACGTGGCACAGTGACCCGCGCCAGCCGGTGGCCGTCGGTCGCCGCCGCGCGCAGCTGGTCGTCGACCACGTGAAGGAAGATGCCCATCAGATAGTAACGCGTCTCTTCGCTGGAGATGGCGAAGCGTGTCTTTTCGATGATCTGGCGAAGAGTCGCAGCGGGCAGCTCGAAGCGCGTCGGCAGGTCACCCTCGGCAATCACCGGGAAATCGTCGCGCGGCAGTGTCGACAGGTTGAACCGCGAGCGGCCGGCGATGACCTGCATCTTGCCCTCGGCCGCGGAGATCTCGATCTGGCTGCCTTCGGGCAGCTTGCGGACGATATCGAAGAAGGTGTGCGCCGAAACGGTGGTCGCGCCGGGCTGGGTTACGTTCGCCGGCACACTCTCGTCGACCTGGAGATCGAGGTCGGTCGCCATCAGCCGGATCGACCCATCCTCGCGCGCCTCGATCAGCACGTTCGAGAGTATGGGGATGGTATTCCTGCGCTCGACGACCGACTGGACGTGGCCGAGGCTCTTCAAGAGTGTCGCCCGCTCAATCGTCGCTTTCATGTCGCTCCGGCCCCATCATCCGCCACGCTTCCGCGGCACTATAGCGAGCCGTTCGACGCGCGGAAGTGGAATGATGAGCAAAGCTCATGTGGGGCCTGCAAGCGGGCAGGCACGCAAGATGTTGCGGCTATTTGCCCGCCTTCTGGCCGACCGCCCGTCCCTTTGCCGTCTTTGCCGGCATCAGCAGCGCGTCGATATGGTGGACGACGCCGTTGGTGTACGTCTCATCGGCCTGGGTGATCGTCGCCTTGTGGCCGGCAGCATCGGTCAGGACCGTCTTGCCGCCCTCCTTGGTCGCGGTCAGGGTCCCGCCGCTGACCGTCGCCAGGACGCCCTTGCCCTTGTCCTTGTCGATCAGCTTGTCGATGTCGGCCGCGAGCACCGTGCCCGGCAGGATGAGATTGGTGAGGACACCGGTCAGCTGGGCGCGGTTGCGCGGAGTTAGATCAAACGTCCCCGCCGGAGCCGAATTGAACGCGGCATCATCCGGCACGAACACTGTATAAGGCCCCGGCCCCGCGAGCGTCTGGTCAATCCCCGCGGCCTTGGCCGCCGCCATGAAGCGGCTGTTCTGCGCCAGCCCCGCGGCGATGGTCTTCGTTCCGGCGACCTTCTGCGCCTTTTTGCTCTGTGCCTCCGGGGCGCCGTTGCCGCTATTGTTTTGCTTGTTGCACGCGCCGGCCGCGAGCAGTGCCGCCGTCGCCATCCCGAGCGCGAACGCTTGGGTCCTCATGGCTGTTCTCCCTTTCGTTCTAGCAACGAAATGGCCCGGTGCGGAATGGGTTCCAACAACCGGGCCATTTGTCATTCGGCGTTTAGGTCAACAGCGAGGCAACGACCGCCGTCACGACCTGCGTCACCGGGTCGACCTGGTAGATGTAGCCGTTGTTGTAACGGTACCAGGCGTTCGCCGTATCGTAGTAGGTCGCCCGATAGTCATAGGGGACGTTGTAGACGTCGTAGCCGACCGGCAACGGCTGGCCGACCGTGAACCCGGGCGCCATCAGCGCCGCCACCGACGTGATCAGGCTGGTGCGCTGATCATATTGGTAGATTGCGCCTGGCGCGTACCAATAGCCGTAATTCGGCGTGTCGTAGTAGAGGCTGCGATACTGCATCGGCACATTGTAATAGCTGTAGGCGGTCGGCAGGATCTGCCCGACGCCATAGCCGCCGGCGTACATCGGGATCACGTCCTCGACATAGCCGGTCTCGCAGTCCACCTCGTAGACCACGCCATTGGCGTAGCGGTTACAGATGTCGCCATAGTCCGGATAGAACGAGCTCATTCCGTAATAATCCGGCACGTAGCTCGCCATGTACGGCTGCGGCAGATACTGGCCGGGCAGGTAGCCGCCGGCGAGCAGCGGGATCAAAGCGTCGATGAGACTGGTGCTGCGATCCACCTGGTAGAGATAGCCGTCGCCATATTGATAATAATAAGCGGGCGTATCCGGATAGAGGTACTGGATGCTTGTCGGCAGTGGACTTAGGTCGACGAAGTTGGTGACCTGAGCGACCGGAACGCCAACGAAGCGCTGCACCTGACTGAACGGCACGACCTGCACGTCATTGGCATAGGTCAGCGTTTGGTACGGCGCCGGATTGTAATTCTGGGCGAACTGCTGATTCTGCTGGTTCGCGAACCGCGCCTGCTTGCCATTCAAGCCACTGCCCAGCTGCTGCTGGGCGATTGCCTGCTGCTGGGGCTGCAGGTTGCGATTGCCCTGGACCTGCTGACGGCCCTGCAGTTGCTGACCGCCCTGGAGTTGCTGACGGCCTTGGATTTGCTGACGCTGGGCCATCCGAGCGGAGCCGTGGCCTTGCTGCGCAACTGCGCCGGCGTGACCATGGCCGCCTCTACCACCGCCAAATGCAACAGCCTGGCCGCCATGACCGTGGCCCTGTCCGCCGCGATTGCCGGCGTATGCTTGTGCGGCGTGGCCGTGACCTCCGCCACCCCGGCCGCCGGCAAATACCGGCGCCTGCTGCCGCCGGGCCGCGAAGCCGCCGCCGTGGCCGTGGCCACCGCCCCCGCCAGCGAACATCGGCGCGAAGCCTCCGCCCCCACCGTGGCCGCGTCCGCCGCCACCGCCCATGAAGACCTGAGCCGGGGCGCCTCCGCCTCCGCCGTGGCCGTGGCCGCCGCCGCCGCCCCCGCCGCCCATAAAGACCTGAGCTGGGGCGCCGCCGCCGCCGCCGTGGCCGTGGCCATGGTCACCGCCACCGCCACCGCCGCCGCCGCCGCCAGCATAAGCGGGAGCACCGCCGCCGCCATTGCCGCCACCGCCGCCGTGCGGATTGCCACCGCCACCGCCGCCGCCTGGCTTTGCTGCAGCCGCGCCCGCGATCGCCAAAGCGGCGACGCCCGCGGCGAGAATCAGCCTGGTCATTGCAAAATCTCCTCTCGAACGGAGGAAAACGGTCCGTTCGACACACCGTTCCATCGCCTGAACGGATGGAACTTGCGTCCTAGCGCATCAGGATGAACCTCAAATTTCTTTGTTGTTCAGACAGTTAGACATGCGCCGCGTCGTCAACCCAGCTCGTTCGGAGCTTTGCAACGCAGAGCAGCATCAAGAGAGCTGCGAGCAGGTAGAAAGTAGTGCAGCCAACCGCGGCATAGCGCAGTGCTTCGGTTCCATAACTGCTCTTCAACGCCGTGGAGATCGCCCCGATCAGGTACGGCCCGACGCCGAGCCCGATCAGATTGTTGATCAGCAGGAAGCTCGCCGAGGCGGTCGAGCGCATGCGCTGCGGTACCAGGTGCTGGACGGCCGTGATCACCGGCCCCAGCCACAGGATGTTCAGCGCGTTCGGGATCAGCAGCAATGGCCAGGCAAGCCACAGGCTGGGCGCCATCAGCCCGGCCGCGAATGTCGGCGCGGT
>JBJMVJ010000150.1:0-4966 GCA_045810685.1 Sphingomonas sp. | reverse complement strand
GTGATCGGCATCCTCGTCATCGCCTTCCCGCTGATGCTTGCGGTGGCCATGGTCATCTATGCCGAGCGCAAGATCTGGGCGGCGATTGCGCTTCGGCGCGGGCCAAACGTAGTCGGCCCGTGGGGACTGCTGCAGAGCTTCGCGGACGGTTTGAAGGTGTTCCTCAAGGAAACCATCATTCCGACCAGCGCGAACAAGGGCCTGTTCCTGATCGCGCCGATCGTCACTTTTACCGTGGCTTTGATCGTGTGGGCGGTGATCCCGTTCCAGGCCGGCGTAGTCCTCGCCGACGTCAATGTCGGACTGCTCTACATCCTCGCGGCGAGCTCGCTCGGCGTCTACGGGGTGATCGTCGCCGGCTGGTCGTCCAACTCCAAATATCCGTTCTTCTCGGCGCTCCGCGCGGCGGCGCAGATGGTCAGCTACGAAGTCTCGATCGGCTTCGAGCTGATCAACGTCGTGCTCTATGCCGGTACGTTCAACCTGTCGCAGATCGTGCTTGCGCAGAAGGGCTTCGGGCTCGGCATCGTCAACGCCTTCGGCTTCCACCTGCTTCTGTTCCCGATGTGGGTGGTGTTCTTCATCAGCTCGATGGCCGAGACGTTCCGAACTCCGTTCGACCTGGTCGAAGCCGAGAGCGAGCTCGTCGCCGGGCATCAGACCGAATATTCGTCAATGAGCTTCGCCCTCTTCTGGCTCGGCGAATATGCGAACCTGATCCTGATGTGCGCGTTGAACGCCATCCTGTTCTGGGGCGGGTGGCTGCCGCCGGTCGAGTGGGCGCCGCTCTACTGGATTCCCGGGATCATCTGGCTGTTCGCCAAGATGCTGTTCTTCTTCTTCTGCTTCGGCTGGGTGAAGGCGACGGTGCCGCGGTACCGCTATGACCAGCTGATGAGGCTCGGCTGGAAGGTCTTCCTGCCGCTGAGCCTGGCGTTCGTCGTGCTGGTCTCCGGCTGGCTGATGCTCACGCGTTTTGGAGGCGCGTCATGATTTCCCGCACCATCAGGGCGTTCACGCTGTGGGAATTCCTCAAGGCGCACGCGCTGACGCTAAAGTATTTCTTCAAGCCCAAGGCGACGATCAACTATCCGTACGAGAAGGCGCCGCAGAGTCCGCGTTTCCGCGGCGAGCATGCGCTGCGCCGCTATCCCAACGGCGAAGAGCGCTGCATCGCCTGCAAGCTGTGCGAGGCGATCTGCCCGGCGCTCGCAATCACCATCGAGGCCGAGCCGCGCGAGGACGGCAGCCGCCGGACCACCCGCTACGACATCGACATGGTCAAGTGCATCTATTGCGGGCTGTGCCAGGAAGCGTGCCCGGTGGATGCGATCGTCGAGGGGCCGAACCTCGAGTTCGCGACCGAGACGCGCGAGGAATTGCTCTACGACAAGGGCAAGTTGCTCGCCAACGGCGACAAGTGGGAACAGGCGATCGCCGCCAACCTTGCCGCCGACGCACCCTACCGATAAGCGCGCCGCAACGGGGTCCCCGATTTGATCGCCACACTCGCCTTTTACCTGTTCGCGACGCTCACCGTCGCAAGCGCGCTGGCGGTGATCTTCGCGCGCAACCCGGTGCACAGCGTGCTGTGGCTGATCCTCGCCTTCTTCAACGGCGCGGGGCTGATGCTGCTGGTGGGGGCCGAGTTCATCGCGATGCTGGTGGTGATCGTATATGTCGGCGCGGTCGCGGTCCTGTTCCTGTTCGTTGTCATGATGCTCGACATCGACTTTGCGTCCCTGCGCCGTGGTTTTTCCGCGAACCTTCCGTTCGGGCTGATCATTGCCCTGGTGCTGCTCGCGGAGATCGTCATTGCCGTCAGCGCGTGGAAAGCCGGACCGGCGCTCAGCGGCCGCGCCATTCCGGCCACCAACGTCCCCAACATCGTCGCACTCGGACAGCTGCTCTACAGCCGCTACCTGTTCGCCTTCGAGCTTGCCGGTCTGATCCTTCTGGTCGCGATGATCGGGGCGATTGTGCTCACCCATCGCAGCCGCAGCGACACGCGCACGCCCAAGGCATCGCGGCAGCTTGGCCGCCGGGCTGGCGATGCGGTCCGCCTCACCGAGCCGGGCGTCGGCGAGGGGATGAAGCTGTGATCGGCTTGGCCCATTATCTGACCGTCGCTGCGATCCTGTTCACCATCGGCGTCCTCGGCATCTTCCTCAACCGCCGGAACGTCATCCTCATGCTGATGGCCATCGAGCTGATCCTGCTCGCGGTGAACATTAACCTCGTCGCCTTCTCCGCCTATCTCGGCGATTTGACCGGCCAGGTGCTGGCGATGTTCGTGCTTACCGTTGCCGCCGCCGAGGCCGCGATCGGCCTTGCGATCCTCGTCATCTTCTTCCGCCGCCGCGGCTCGATCGCCGTCGATGACCTCAACCGGATGCACGGCTGATGGGTGCGCCACAACCGTCATTGCGAGCGGAGCGAAGCAATCCAGCGGCGCGGGACTGGATTGCCGCGTCGCCTTCGGCTCCTCGCAATGACGGGGAGGGGTGCTGATGAATCCAGTCCTCTTCATCGTCTTCCTGCCTTTGATCGCGGCGATCGTAGCGGGTCTCGGCGGCCGGTGGATCGGCAACACCGCTGCAAAGGTGGTGACCACGGGCGCGCTGTTCGTCGGCGCCTTCCTCAGTTGGCCGATCTTCTACTCCTACATCGCCGGCACCGCGCAGCCGGCGGTCGTCCCGGTGCTGACCTGGATCCACTCGGGCACGCTCGCGGTCGACTGGGCTCTCCGCGTGGACAGCCTGACCGCCGTGATGCTGGTCGTGGTCACGACCGTTTCCAGCCTCGTCCACCTCTACTCCTGGGGCTACATGGAGGAGGACCCGGGCCAGCCGCGCTTCTTCGCTTATCTGTCGCTGTTCAGCTTCGCGATGCTGATGCTGGTCACCGCCGACAGCCTGGTCCAGATGTTCTTCGGCTGGGAGGGCGTCGGCCTCGCTTCCTACCTGCTGATCGGCTTCTGGTACCACAAGCCCTCGGCCAATGCGGCGGCGCTCAAGGCGTTCGTCGTCAATCGCATCGGCGACTTCGGCTTCTCGCTCGGCATCTTCGGGACCTTCCTGGTGTTCGGCACCGTGTCGATCCCGGCGATCCTCCACGCCGCTCCGGGGCTTGCCGGATCGACCATCGGCTTTGCCGGGATGCGGGTCGACACGATGACCCTGCTGTGCCTGCTGCTGTTCGTCGGAGCGATGGGCAAGTCCGCCCAGTTGCCGCTTCACACCTGGCTTCCCGACGCGATGGAGGGGCCGACCCCCGTCAGCGCGCTGATCCACGCGGCGACGATGGTCACTGCCGGCGTGTTCATGGTCTGCCGCCTGTCGCCGATGTTCGAGACCTCGGCGACGGCGATGCACGTCGTCACCTGGGTCGGAGCGGCGACGTGCATCTTCGCGGCGACCGTCGGCTGCGCGCAAAACGACGTCAAGCGGGTGATCGCTTATTCGACCTGCTCGCAATTGGGCTACATGTTCTTCGCCGCGGGCGTCGGCGCTTACGGCGCGGCAATGTTCCACCTCTTTACCCACGCCTTCTTCAAGGCGCTGCTGTTCCTCGGCGCTGGCAGCGTCATCCACGCCATGCACCACGAGCAGGACATGCGTTATTACGGCGCGCTCCGCCGCGAGATTCCGATCACCTTCTGGGTGATGGTGATTGGTACGCTGGCGATCACCGGCGTCGGGGTGGATGTTGGCGGCGGCCTCGGCTTCGCGGGCTTCTGGTCGAAAGACGCCATCCTGGAGAATGCCTGGGCGAGCGGATCGGTGGCGGGGACGATCGCTTTCTGGATCGGATCGCTCGCGGCGCTTCTGACCAGCTTCTATAGCTGGCGGCTGATCTTCCTGACGTTCTTCGGCGAGCCGCGCTGGGCGGCGTCCGATCACATCCAGCATGCGCTTCACGGCGACCAAGATCATCCCGACGAAGAGCATGGCGACAGCGCGCACGACGCGCGCCACGTCCCGACCGGGGCAGGCGGCTATCACCCGCACGAAAGTCCGCTGACGATCCTCGTGCCGATCGTGCTGCTCGCGCTTGGCGCGGCGTTCGCCGGCCAGGTGTGGCACGGCATCTTCATCGACGCCGCCCGGGCACCGACGTTCTGGCGCGGCACGGTCGCCTTCAGCAAGGAGCTCGCCGACGCCGCCGAGCATTCGGCGCTGTGGGTCAAGCTCACCCCGACCATCGTCATGCTCGTTGGGCTGTGGATCGCGTGGAACAATTACATCCGCAATCCGGGCGCCGCGGACCGCTTCGTCGCGATGTTCCCGAGCGTCTACCGGTTCGTCGCGAACAAATGGTATTTTGACGAGCTCTACGATGTCCTCTTTGTAAAGCCGGCGCTGTGGCTCGGCCGCTTGCTGTGGCACGGCGGTGACGAGGGGACGATCGACCGCTTCGGCCCGCACGGGGCGGCGGTTGCGGTCGCCGCCGGCAACCGCGTCACCGCGCGGCTGCAGTCGGGCTACCTCTATTCCTACGCGCTGGTGATGCTGCTCGGCCTGATCGGCGCTGCGAGCTGGGCGATCTGGTGGGCGCAGTGACGGGATTGCCGCTGCTCAGTGTGCTGATCGCCATTCCGCTGCTTGGCGGCGTGCTGTGCCTGCTCGTCAACGCCAACGGCGCACGATGGACCGCGCTCATCGCCACCCTGCTCGACTTCGCGCTCAGCTTGTACCTTTGGTCGCAATACACTCCCGACGGCGCGCAATGGCAATTCGTCGAGAAGGCCGGGCTTGGCGGCGGAGTCAGCTGGGCGCTCGGCATCGACGGCATCGCGCTCATGCTGATCGTTCTCACCGCCTTCCTGATGCCGATTTGCATCGGTGCGAGCTGGCGCTCGATCGACAAGCGCGTGGCCGAATATATGGCCTATTTCCTGCTGATGGAGGCCCTCATCATGGGCTCCTTCGCGGCGCAGGACCTGTTCCTCTTCTACATTTTCTTC
>JBJMVJ010000149.1:0-12125 GCA_045810685.1 Sphingomonas sp. | reverse complement strand
GAGGTCGCCGTCCGCCTCCGCGACGTGGATCGCGATTTGGGGGTCGGTGAGGTTGGCCTGCCACTTGGCGAGGGTGTTGCCGTCGAGGAACTCCTGAAGGTCGGCGGGGCGGTAGAGGTGGCCGAAGGTTTCGATGAAGCTGCCCTCGAAGAGGTCCCTCAGGGGCGCAGCGTCGTCGAGCCGCGCAGCGCGATAGGTGACGGTCATGCAAAGCCCGCCGGTGCCGGCCAGTCCGGCGAATGGAGCGCGATGGCCTTGAACAGGCTGCCCATCTGATCGCGGCCGGTGAGGCGCTCGAGCGCGGATTGAACCTCGTCGGCGCGCTCGGGATTGGCGCGGGCGAGCGCCTGCGCGCGCGCCTCGATGCCGAGGCGGATCAGCCATTCGCCCTGCGCGACCACAGGAGTCGCCGCGGCACCGGCATCACGGGCGGCAGCTGCGAGCGCTTCGAAATCGACGTGCGCGGTCAGGTCCTGCTCGCCGGGCTCGGCGAGGACGGGCGCGAAGCGGTGGCTGCGCAGCGCCTGCAGCGTGTCGCCGGCGGCGGAGCGTTCGTGGCCATAATCGATGATGATGGCGGCACCCCCTTTTGCCGCAAGGCAGATCGCGATCGTCGTGACCGCCGCGATGCGCGCCGGCGAACTCTCGACGATCTCGCCGTCGCGGTCGAACGCCAGCCCGCCGCCGGCGACGATCACCTGGCGCTCCATCGCGCCGACGTGCTGCCTGACCGGCAGTGCGTCGAGGAATTCGTTGGCGACGAGCAGCAGCGGCCGCGCGGGAAGCTCGTCGATGCGATGATGCAACTGGGCGTCGGGCACCGCCGCCCGCTGCATTGCACGCAGGGTCGGGCTGGTCTCGACGAAATGCACCTCGCCCGCAAAGCCGGCGGCGCGCATGACCCGCAGGGCATCGGCGGCGAGGGTGCCGCGGCCTGGGCCGAGCTCGACATAGATGGCGTCCGCGGGCGCCCCGGCGTGATTCCAGGAATCGGCGAGTGCGGCACCGACCATCTCGCCGTACATCTGGCTGACCTCGGGTGCGGTGGTGAAGTCGCCCTCAGCGCCGAACGGGTCCCGGGTCGTGTAATAAAATGCGTTGCACGCTTCCATATAGGCTTCGACGCTGATCGAGCCTTCGGCCCGGATGCGGTCGCGGAGCGCTCGCTCGAGCGGCGTCACGCTACCGATGTGGTGCCGGCGGTCGGCTCGACCCGCACCCGCCGCTTCTTCGCGGTAAGCATCAGGTAAAGGCCGCCGAGGATCATCGGTAGCGACAGCCACTGGCCCATGTGCAGGCCGCTGTTGTGGAACATCGTTCCGGCGAACTGGGAGTCCGGCTCGCGGATGAATTCCACGCCGAAGCGGAAGATTCCGTAGAAGAAGATGAATGCGCCGACGAGCTTGCCCGGCTCGTAACGCGCTTTCGTCTTCCAGAACATCCAGCCGAGGATCGCCGCCAGCACTAGCCCCTCGAGGATCGCCTCATAGAGCTGGCTCGGGTGGCGCGGCGGGCCGAGCACGCGCTGGCCGTAACTGTTGAACTCCTGGAAGCGGACGGCCCAGGGTACCGTCGTCGGCGCGCCCCACAGCTCCTGGTTGATGAAATTGGCGAGGCGTCCGAAGAACAGGCCGAACGGCGCGCAGCACGCGACATAATCGTGGATCCTGAGCCACGACAGCTTCTGCTTGTGCGCGAAGTAGATGATCCCAAGCGACGTCCCGATGACTCCGCCGTGGAAGGACATACCGCCGTCCCACAGTTTCAGGATCTCGATCGGGTGCCTCAGATATTCGCCGGGATTGTAGAACAAGACATAGCCGAAGCGGCCGCCGAGGATGATCCCAAGCGCGGCATAGAAGACGAGGTCGTCGGCGTGGCGGGCAGCCATCGGCGCGCCTGGCTGCTTGAGCAACTTGAGCAGGTACCAGTAGCCGACGAAAATGCCGGCGAGATAAGCGAGGCTGTACCAGCGCAGGTCGAACGGGCCGATGTGCAGCGCGACCGGCGAGAGGCCCAGATCAGGGAACGCAACGAAGCGTGAATTGTCGACGGCTTGCAAGGGCTTCCCCATCAATGTTCAGCGCCTCATAAGGCGGGCGTATTGAAACGCAAAGGAGCGCAATTGTTCGATGCGAAGTGAGCTCGACCGGCGGTTCGACGAGGAGCTCGCCCGCGCCACCGGGCCGGGCGGTCCACTGGTCATCGGCCACGACGCACAAGGGCGCGCGATCGTCGAGAATCTACCCCCAACCGTGCCCGGGCTGATACGCGCATTTTGTAAGCTGAACGGGAGGCTCGAGGCGGTCGTGGCGGGCGACGAGCGGCTGAGCTTCGCCGAGCTCGACCGGATCTCGGAACGCGTAGCGCACGGCTTGGCCGCCCGCGGCATCCGCAACGGTGACCGCGTCGGCATCGCGATGCGCAACTGCCCAGCGTGGGTGGTTGCCTATTTGGGCGTGCTCCGGGCCGGCGGCGTCGCGACGTTGCTCAACGGCTGGTGGGAAGCGCATGAGATGGAGCATGCGATCCTGCTGACCGAACCAGCGCCGATCATCGCGGATGCGCCGCGGGCCAAGCGGATCGCCGAGCGCTGCGCTGGTCGGGACGTGCTTTGCGTTGCCGTTGAGCTGCCCGTCGAACAGGCGCTCGCCGAGCTGATCGTCGACGGCACCGACCCGCTGCCCGAGATCCTCCCAACGGACGATGCGACCATCCTGTTCACCTCGGGATCGACCGGCGAATCCAAGGGCGCTGTGTCGACGCACCGCGCGGTGACCACCGCCACTTATGCCTACGCCGCCGGCCTGATCGTTCTGAAAGGGCTGCTGACACAGGAGGGCCGCGCGCCAACGGCCCAGCCGCGCACGCTGCTGACGGTGCCGTTGTTCCACGTCACCGGCGAAGTGCCGGTCATGCTCAACAGCTTCGTCGTCGGCCGGTGCATCGTAATGATGCACAAATGGGATGCGGGTGAAGCGCTCCGCCTCATCGAACAGGAGAAGATCACCTATTTCGTGGGCGTGCCGACGATGAGCCTGGAGCTCATGAACCACCCCGACCGGCACAAATTCGATCTGTCCTCGCTGACCGACATCACCGCCGGCGGAGCGCCGCGCCCGGTCAGTCACGTCGAGCGGCTGAGGGCGGAGTTCCCCAATGCCCAGCCGGCGCTCGGTTACGGACTGACCGAGACCAATGCCGCCGGCTTTGCGAATTACTGGGGCAATTATGCCGCCAAGCCCGCTTCGACGGGCCGGGCGCAGAAGCCCATCATCGAGGCCGCAATTCTTGGATCGGGCGATCGCCACCTGCCCCCCGGCGAAGTCGGCGAGATCGCGATTCGCAGCGCGGTCAACATGACCGGCTACTGGCGCAATCCCGAAGCGACAGCGGCGGCGTTCACCGGCGATGGTTTCTTCCGCACCGGGGACATCGGCTATCTCGACGAGGACGAATATTTGTTCATCGTCGACCGCAAGAAAGAGATCATCATCCGCGGCGGCGAGAATATCTCGGCGGCCGAGGTCGAGGCGGAATGCTACGCCTGCCCGGCCGTCGCCGAGATCGCGGTGTTCGGCGTCCCCCACGAGCGGCTCGGCGAAGTGCCGGTGGCGATCATCCACCTGAAGCGAGGCGAGCAGCTGAGCGAAGGGGACATGCGCCAGTTCCTCGACGGTAGGGTCGCCAAGTTCAAGATCCCGGAGCGGATCGTCTTCTCGAGCGAGCCGCTGCCGCGCCTCGGCACCGGCAAGATCGACCGCCGCGCGCTCAAGGCCCAATACGCCCATTGAAGCTCGACCGTCGCACTTTGCTGATCAGCGGCGGTGCCGGCGTCGGTCTCGTGGTGGCTTTCAGCCTATGGCCGCACCGGCTGAGGAGCGATCTTCCGACGGGGCGCGGCGAGCAGGCGTTCGGATCGTTCATCAAGATTGCGCGGGACGGCAAGATCACGGTCGCGGTGCCGCAGGTCGAGACGGGGCAGGGCGTCTGGACCGCACTGCCGCAGATCGTGGCCGACGAGCTCGGCGCGGCGTGGGAGACGATCGCGGTCGAGCCGGCACCTTTGACCAGGGCTTACGCCAACCCACTGGCCAGGGAAGAAGGCTGGCCCGGTGGCATCCGCACAACAGCGGACTCGACCTCCGTGCGCGCGTTCGAACAGCCGTTGCGCGAGGCGGCTGCGACGGCGCGGGCGATGCTGGTCGGGGCCGCCGCCGATCGCTGGAACGTCGATCCCGGCTCGTGCGACACGGCGGACGGCCTGGTGATCAACGGGGTCAGGACGGTGACCTTCGGCGAGCTTGCGGAGGAGGCCGCCGGGCGCAGCCCGCCGGGCCGAGTGCCGCTGCGGCAGTCGAACAGGTCGCGGCTGATCGGGCAGTCGCTCCAGCGGCTCGACGGGCCGGGGAAAGCCGACGGCAGCTGGCGCTTCGCCGCCGACGTGCGGCTTCCCGGCATGCTGTTCGCGTCGGCGCGAATGGCGCCGCCCGGCGGGCGGCTCAAAGGCTTCTCGCGCGAGGCGATGGCGCGGGTTTCGGGCGTTCGGCACGTCGCCGCGCGCGACGGCTGGGTCGCCGTCGTCGCTGATAACTGGTGGGCGGCGGAGCGGGCGCTCAAGGCTGCCGATCCGATCTTCTCCGGGATGCGCAGTCCCGTCGACCCGCGGCCATTGTTCGAGCAGGCCGTCGCCAGCGACGACGCCACATCCTGGTTCAGCCGCGGGGACTATGAGGGGGTGACGAGTGGGTCGAGGCCGCCGACGACGACGACCTATTATGCGGCGCCCTCGCAGCACCTTGCGCTGGAGCCGGCGAGCGCCACCGCGCGGGTCGGCGGCGGGACCGCCGAGCTATGGGCGCCGACGCTCGCGCCGGGGTTCGGCCAGGAGCCCGCGCTTTATCCCATGCCGCCGGGCGAGCCGGCGGGCCGCGCGATGGAGAATCGGGCGGCGCCGATTGCGCTCGAGCTGGCGCGTGCGCTTGGCCGGCCTGTGCAAGTCGTACTGTCTGCGTCGACGAGCCAGAACCACGAGCGGACCACAGCGGGCGCGATGGCACGGATGAGCGCGCTCGCCGACGCGGCCGGGATCACCTCTGCCTGGGCGATGCGCGCCGCGACCGCCGACGGGCTCGGCTCGGCGCTGGCGCGGCTGTCGGGCAAGCGGACGCCGGGCAAGCTCGGGCGAACCGCGCTCGACGGGTCGGTGCCGCCTTATTCCATTCCCAACGTTCGGATCGATGCAGTCCACGCGGCGCTGCCCTTCGCTGCCGGATACATGCGCGGCTCGCCGCAGCGGGAATTCACCTTCTTCATCGAAAGCTTTGTCGACGAGCTGGCGCACGCCGCTGGCATGGAGCCGCTCGGCTTCAGGATGGCGATGCTCGGCCAGAACGGGCGGCTCGCGCGCTGCCTGCAGGCGGCGACGCGGCTCGCGACTTGGGACGGCGGCGGCGCGGGCAGCACGATGGGGCTTGCCGGCGCGTCGCTGTTCGGGTCGCACATCGGCCTGGTCGCGACGGCGAGCATCGGCGACGATCAGCGCGTGAAGGCCCATCGGTTGGTCGCCGCGGTCGATTGTGGCCGCGTGGTCAACACCGGCCTGGTGGAGCAACAGATCGAAGCGGGGCTGATCTGGGCGCTCGCGCAGGCCACGGTCGCGTCGCCTGAATGGATCGCCGGCATGCCGCGGGCGCGGCGGTTCGGCGAGATGGGCCTGCCGCGGCTCGGCGATGCACCGCAGATCCTGGTCGAGGTCATTCCGAGCAGCGAAGCCCCCGGCGGAATCAGCGGCCTCGGACCGAGCGTCCTCGCGCCTGCCGTGGCGAACGCCATCCATGCCGGGTCGGGCAAGCGCATGCGCTCGCTGCCGTTCGATCCTATGGCGGCGCAATGACGCCTCCTGTGGATCATCCTGCAATCGCGCAACCGAGGATCGGCGTGCTGCTGATCAACCTCGGGACGCCGGACGCCCCGGAAGCGCGCGCGGTGCGGCGCTATCTCGCCGAGTTCCTGAGCGATCCGCGGGTGATCGAAATCCATCCGTTCGCGTGGAAGCCGATCCTTTACGGAATCATCCTGCGCACCCGGCCGAAGAAATCGGCGGAGGCCTACAACCAGGTATGGACCAACGAAGGTTCGCCGCTGCGCGCGATCGCGCACCGGCAGGCAGCGGCGCTGCGCGATCGCCTGCCGGATGTGAGCGTCCATTATGCGATGCGCTACGGCAATCCGGGGATCGCCGCCGCGCTTGGCAACATGGTGGCCGAGGGCTGCACGCGGATTCTCGCAGCGCCGCTGTATCCGCAATATTGCGCGGCGACGACGGCGACGGCCAATGACGCGGTCTTTGCGGCGCTCGCCGGAATGCGCTGGCAACCGGCGCTCCGCACGCTTCCGCCTTATTACGACGATCCGCTCTACATCGAGGCGCTCAAGATCCACATCGAGCGCCAGCTTGGCGCGTTGGAGTTCGAGCCAGAGCGGCTGCTGCTGAGCTTCCATGGCATGCCGGTGCGGACGCTCGAGCTGGGCGATCCCTATCATTGCCATTGCCGCAAGACGGCGCGGCTGCTCGCCGAGGCGCTGGGGCGCGACGTCGACGTCGCCTTCCAGTCGCGATTCGGGCGCGCGAAATGGCTCGAGCCGGCGACCGACGCAACGCTCGCCGCATACGCTCGCGCAAACGTGAAGCGCGTGGCCGTTGCGGCGCCCGGCTTCTCCGCAGACTGCATCGAAACGCTCGAGGAGCTTGGAATCCGCGGCCGCCGGACCTTCCTCGACGCGGGCGGCGAGCAATTCGCGCTGCTCGATTGCCTCAATGATTCGCGCGAAAGCATCGACATGCTCGAACGGCTGATCACCCGCGAACTTGCAGGGTGGATGGAGGAGTCATAAGCGCGCCCTCGAAGAGAGGAGAGGATTATGGCTCGAGTGGCGATCGTCACCGGCGGCACGCGCGGCATTGGCGAAGCGATCAGCATCATGCTCAGAGACATGGGGATGCAGGTCGCGGCCAATTACGCGGGCAATGAAGAGCGCGCTCGAGAGTTCAGCGACCGCACCGGAATTCGCTCGTACAAATGGGACGTCGCCGACCACTCGGCCTGCCAGGAAGGCGTCAGCAAGGTCGAAGCGGACCTCGGGCCCGTCGACGTGCTGGTCAACAATGCGGGCATCACCCGCGACGCCACCATGCGCAAGATGGACCATGCCAAGTGGCAGGAGGTGATCGACGTCAACCTCGGCGGCTGCTTCAACATGGCCAAGGCGGTGTTCGACGGAATGACCGGCCGCGGTTACGGACGGATCGTCAACATCGGCTCCATCAACGGCCAGGCCGGACAGTACGGGCAGGTCAATTACGCCGCCGCCAAGTCGGGCATCCACGGCTTCACCAAGGCGCTGGCACAGGAGGGCGCGCGGTTCGGCGTGACCGTCAACGCAATCGCGCCGGGCTACATCGACACCGACATGGTCGCCGCAGTGCCGGAGGACGTCCTCGGCAAGATCGTTGCCCGTATTCCGGTCGGGCGGCTCGGCAAGGCCGAGGAGATCGCACGCGGGGTCGCCTTCCTGGTCGACGAGAATGCGGGCTTCGTCACCGGGTCGACACTGTCGATCAACGGCGGCCAGCACATGTATTGATGGCGGACCTTGCGCCGCCGAGGAAGCGCTCGGTGCTCATCGCCGGCCATCCAACGTCGATCAGCCTCGAACCCATGTTCTGGCGCGCGCTCGAAGCGGCGGCGCGCGAGCGCGCTTGCCCGCTGAACGCCCTGGTCGCGGAGATCGACGTCGCCCGGCTCGACGCTGACCCGCGGCCGAACCTGACTTCGGCGGTCAGGCAGTGGCTGTTCGAGCGCGCGACAGGACGGAACGGGTAAAGGCCAAGCCGCCATCGGGCGCATGGTCGAGGAACAATGACGGCTCGATCAGCTCGAGCTCCATGATCCTCAGCACCCCGTCATCGTCGGGGACGATGTCGACGCGCGCATAAGCGGCATGGGCCGGGGCGACGGCGAGCGCAGCCTGGGCCAGCTTCACCGCCCCTGCCGGCGGCGCGGCGCAGGGCAGGGTCGCACCGCCGTGATGCTCCTGAACACGAAAGTCGCCCGACTTGGGGCGCTTGACGACCGCGTGGCTGAATTCGCCATCGAACAGCATCAGCGAGAATTCGCCGGTCCTGGCGATCTCCTCGATCAGCGGCTGGATGATCATCGGCTGGCGGACGCTCTCGCCCGGCAAGTCATCCTTCGGACCGAGCCGGTGTGCGCCCATCGCGCTGGCCGAGATCGGCGGCTTGATCACCAGCCAGTCGCTATCGAAGCGCCGCCGCGCTTCCTCGAGGTCAGCGTCGCAGCAGGCCTCGACCGCTAGCGTCGGGACCGTTGCCACGCCGCGTTCGGCAAGCTCGGCGAGATAAGCCTTGTCGCCATTCCAGCGCAGCAGCGGCGGCGGATTGATCATTCGCCAGCCGCCGCGCTCCGCACGCCCCAAGAGATCGACCCAGCGAGCGTAGTCGAGATGATAGCCCCAGACGACCAGCGGCAGAACCAGATCGAATCCGGACAGGTCCTCGGCGTCCGTCCAGGCAATCGGTTCGACCTTCGCGCCCGCCGCGACCAACGCCGCCGCTTCCGGGTCGTAGGTCCACCGCCACGGCTCCGGATAATCCGGTGCCGGGACCAGGATTGCGATGCGCATCAGCGGCCGAGGAGGATCCGCGCCTGGCTCGCGATCTGCGCGAGCATTGGCGCGCTCACATGCCCTTCGCTGCGGGCCCGCGCGACCAATGTCTGGAACTGCTCGATTCGTGGCCGTTGCTGCTCGACCCATTCCTCAACGCCCTCGTCGACCTTGGCCCCGCGGCAGCGGCTGAGGAACTCGATCCGCAGCTGCTCGAAGTCGCGCGCGAGCCCGGCGGTGAGCAGGCGTTCCCACGGATCCGACGGGACGAACCGCGCCACCTGCTGCTGCGCCCAGTCGAGGCCCAGGGCTTCGCCGAGGCGCGTGTAGGCGCGGGTCAGTTCGAGCTCATCGACTCCGTTCTGCGCGGCCAGCGCGGCAACGCCGAACACGCCGTCGAGCTCGAACAGGCGAACGAGCAGGCGGACGATGTCTTCGCCGGCACCGAGCGCAATGAGGCGGTCGCGCCGCGCCACGGCTTCGTTGCGCACCTCGGAGCGGATCAGCTTGGCCGCAGCCGCCGAGATCTTGCGCACGCCCGGCTCGAGCAGCTTGCACAGCCAGTCGACGCGGCTTTCGCCGCCGGCCGCGCGAATGACATCGGAAAGGTGCGTCCGAATGCTCGCAGCGGCGATCGAGAACAGCTCGATGCGGACGGTTTCGGGTAGCTCGCCCTGCTCGATCTCGGCCCACAATTTATCGAGGTCGAGCAGCCGCTCGGCGACGAGGAACGCTGCAACCACCTGCTGGAGCGAGGCGCCCTCCTCCTCGGTGAGGTCGAAGGCGACACCGGGCCCGAGGCGGTTGACGAGGCGGTTGGCAACCTTGGTCGCGACGATCTCATTGCGCAGCCGGTGGGCGCGGATCGAATCCGCATGCGCCTTTCGCATCGGCCGCGGAAAGGCGTCGAACAATTGCGGTCCCGCGAGGCCGTCTTCGGCCAGCCGGAGCTCCTCGGCGGCGTCCTGAAGCGCGAGCTTGGACACCGACAGCACCACCGCGAGCTCGGGCCGGGTGAGGCCGCGATTCTCCTGCACGCGGCGGATCAGCTCCTCGCTGGTCCCAAGCCCCTCGACCTTGCGATCGAGCCGGCCGGAGACCTCCAGCAGCTCGATCGTGCGAACATGACCGGGAAGCGCCTGCGCCCCGCCCGCCTCGGCGATCGACAAAGCGAGAGACTGCAGCCGGTTGTCCTCGAGCACGAGTTCGGCAACGTCGTCGGTCATCCGCGCGAGCAGGCTGTTGCGCTTGTCGAACGACAATTGCCCTTCGCGCATTTCGCGGTTGAGCGGGATCTTGATGTTCACTTCGTTGTCGGAGCAGTCGACGCCGGCGCTATTGTCGATGAAGTCGGTGTTGATCCGGCCGCCGCGCTCGGCAAATTCGATTCGGCCGGCCTGGGTGATGGCGAGGTTCGCGCCCTCGCCGATTACCCGCGCCCGAAGCTCTGAGGCGCTGGCGCGAATCGGATCATTCGACGGATCGCCGACATCGGCCTGGCTCTGGCTCGAGGCCTTGATGGAGGTGCCGATGCCGCCGAACCAGAGCAGGTCGACGGGGGCCTTGAGGATCGCGTTGATCAGGCTCGCCGGATCGAGCGCCTTGGCCTCGATCCCGAGCGCCTCGCGTGCCTCGTGGCTGAGACTGATCGACTTTTCGGTGCGCGGCCACACGCCGCCGCCCTTCGAGATCAGGTCGGGATCATAGTCGTCCCAGCCCGAGCGCGGCAGCCCGAATAACCGCTTGCGCTCGGTCCAGCTCTTGGCCGGATCGGGGCGCGGATCGATGAAGATGTGGCGGTGGTCGAAGGCGGCGATGAGGCGCAGCGACTTCGACAGCAGCATACCGTTGCCGAAAACGTCGCCCGACATGTCGCCGCAGCCGGCGACTGACACCGGATCGCTCTGAACGTCCACGCCCATCTCGAGGAAGTGGCGCTGGACGGAAATCCACGCGCCCCGCGCGGTGATCCCCATCGCCTTGTGGTCGTAGCCGTGGGAGCCGCCGCTCGCGAACGCATCGCCGAGCCAGAAATTGCGCGACAGGGCGATTTCGTTGGCGATGTCGGAGAAGGTCGCGGTGCCCTTGTCGGCAGCGACGACGAAATAGGGATCGTCGCCGTCGTGGATGACGATTCCGTCGGGGTGGACGACCTTGTCGTTGACGAGGTTGTCGGTGACCGACAGCAGCGATCGGATGAGGATTCGGTAGCTTTCGGTGCCCTCGGCGAGCCAGGCGTCGCGATTCGACAGTGGCGGGAGATGCTTGGGATAGAAGCCGCCCTTGGCGCCGGTCGGCACGATCACCGCATTCTTGACCAGCTGCGCCTTCATCAGGCCGAGGATCTCGGTGCGGAAGTCGTCGCGCCGGTCCGACCAGCGGATTCCGCCGCGCGCGACCGGACCGCCGCGCAGGTGGATGCCTTCGACGCGGGGCGAATAGACCCAGATCTCTCGCCACGGCACCGGCGCCGGAAGCCCCGGGACGAGGCTGCTGTTGATCTTGAACGCAAGCGCTTCCTCGGCCGCCGGCGCGAAGGCGTTGGTTCGGACAATTGCTTCGACGAGCGCGCGCAGGCGACGCAAGATGCGGTCGTCATCAATCGAGCGGACCTTGGCGAGGCTTCGGTCGAGCGCCTCGCCATGCTCCACGACCTGGTCCTCGCGTTTTTGCGTCGAGGGATCATGCGCCGCGACGAACAGTCCGATGAGCGCGCGAGTTGCGTTGGGGGCGCGCCGCAGCGCATCGACGACCGTGACCAGCCCGAAACTGCTTCCGGTCTGGCGCAGGTAGCGGAACCAGGCGCGCAGCCACACCACAGCCTGGGTATCGAGCCCGGTATAGAGAACGAGCTGATTGAACTCGTCGTCCTCCGCGGTTCCGCGCAGCACCTTGGCGATCGCGCCTTCGATTTCAGCGGCGCGGGCGAGGATGGAATCCACATCGGCTTCAGTGCCGATCTGGACGCGGAAATCATGGATGTAGCCGTTGCCGCCGCTGAGCGCGGTCGGGAACTCCTCGAGCACGCGAAAGCCGAAATTCTCGAGCACCGGCACGACGTCCGACAAGGGTATGAGTGCGCCGCGGCGGTACGTCTTGAGGCGGAAATGCCCCGCTGCATCCGTGTCGAGGCGAGAGATGCGAACGGCCCGGTCGTTCTCGTCTGCGAGGTCGCACAGCCGCAGGATGTCAGCGGCGCCTTCCTCCGGCGCGGTGCGGGCGCGGTAACCGTCGGGAAAGCTGTTGATGTAGGTCAGCGCAAGACGGGTCGCGCGCGGCGCGCCGGCGGCGGTGATCAGCTCGGCCTCGACCGCGGGGGACCAGCCCCGGACCATCTCGACGACGGCGGCGTCGAGGCCCGCAGCGTCCGGGTCAGGCGCGTCCTCCTCGATATATTGGGTGTAGCGGATCAGCGCGAGGTCGCCGTCGCCGAGCTC
>JBJMVJ010000148.1:0-15662 GCA_045810685.1 Sphingomonas sp. | reverse complement strand
TTGCGGGCGCCTTCGACGCCGGCGAGCACCTTCTGCTCCTCGATCGGGATTCCGAGCTTTTCGTAGACCCGCAGGATCTCGGGATCGACCTCGTCGAGGCTGCCGAGCTTCTCCTTCGGCTTGGGCGCGGCATAATAATAAGCGTCCTGGTAATCGATCTCCGGAATGTCGAGCTTGGCCCAGCTGACCTCCTCCATCTCGAGCCAGGCGCGATAGCCCTTGAGCCGCCACTCGAGCATCCACTCGGGCTCGCCCTTCTTCGCGGAGATGAATCGGACGGTGTCTTCGCTAAGGCCCTTGGGCGCGAACTCCTGCTCGACATCACTGGTGAAGCCCCATTCGTAATCCTGCGCGACCTTGTCGCGCAGCTCGCGGTTCTTGACGGCCTCGTTCATCGCGCGAGCCCTCCGGTGGACGCCGGGCCGCAAAGAGAAGTCAGGGTCACTGCACCGAGCGCCCCGCGCACCGCATTGCCGACGACGCCCATGTGCGGCTTGACGCGGCAGTGGGCGTCGAGCGCGCAGTCGGTGGCGCCCGACGAGCAGACGGTCATCGCGATCGGTCCCTCGACCGCTTCGACGATGTCGGCGAGGCTGATCGCCTGGGCCGCCCGTGCGAGTGCGAAACCACCCGTGGCACCGCGAGCGCTGGTCAGGAGACCGCAGCCGGCGAGCTGTCCCATCAGCTTCTGGGCCGTCGGAAGCGGGACGCCGGTCTCGGCAGAGAGCTCGGTCGCACTGAGGCGAGCGCCCGCGGGGCGGCGGGCGGCGGCGGTCATCAGAACGACCGCGTAATCAGCAAGGTGGCTCAGGCGCATGTCTAATTCGGAGCTTTCTAGTCCGATTTAGTGCAGATGCTTGGTCAAATCAATGTGAGCCGTCATTGCGAGGAGCCGGAGGGGACGCGGCAATCCAGCCTGGATTGCTTCGCTGCGCTCGCAATGACAGACGCCTGATGTGCGCCTTTACCCGCTGATCCGCCCGCTGGCCTTTGCGTTCGACGCCGAGACGGCGCACCGCGCGACGATCGCGGCCCTCAGGGCAATGCCTGTGCGGCGGCCGCCGGAGTTCCCGGACTCGCTCAAGGTGCGGCTGGCGGGACTTGAGTTCGATACGCCCGTCGGCCTTGCGGCCGGCTTCGACAAGGACGCGGAGGTCGCCGAGCAGATGCTCTCGCTCGGCTTCGGCTTCGTCGAGATCGGCACGCTCACGCCTCGGCCGCAGGAGGGCAATCCCAGGCCGCGGCTGTTCCGCCTCACGGGCGATCGCGCGGTCATCAACCGCCTCGGCTTCAACAATCGCGGCCAGGCTGCTGCGTTCGAGCGGCTGCTCGAATGTTCGCACATGCACCGGGTGATCGGGGTCAATATCGGCGCGAACAAGGACAGCGCCGACCGCGTCGCCGATTATGTCGCGGGGGTCCGCGCGATGGCGCCGGTCGCGCGCTACCTGACGGTCAACATCAGCTCGCCCAACACGCCGGGCCTGAGGCAATTGCAGGACGAAGGCGCGCTCGATGCGCTGCTGTCGGCCATCGCCGACGTGCGGGACCCTGCTGGCCCGCCGATCTTCCTGAAGGTTGCACCAGACCTCGGCGAGGGCGAGCCCGATCAGATTGTGCGCGTCGCCGCGCAGCATAAGATCGACGCGATCATCGTCGCCAATACGACGGTTACGCGGCCGGAGCTCAAGTCGCGGCATGCGCGCGAACAGGGCGGCCTGTCGGGGGCACCGCTGAAGCCGCTGGCGCTCCAGGCGCTGCGCGATTTCCGCGAGGCGTCGGGCGGCACGATCCCGCTGATCGGGGTGGGCGGGATCGCCACGGTTGACGACGCGTGGGAGCGGATCCGCGCCGGCGCGAGCCTTGTGCAGCTCTACACCGCGATGGTCTACGAAGGCCCGGGCATCGCGCGGCGGATCGCGCGCGGCGTCGCCGACCGCCTGCGCGTGGAGGGCTATTCGAGCATCGAGGAGCTGGTCGGCAGCGAAGGCTAGCGGGCCAGGACCAGCACCACGCCTTCGCGCCGCGGGTCGGCGCCGCCATCGATCTTGCCGCGCCGGACCAGCACGCCGGTGACACCCGAATCCTCGCCTTGACCGGGCTTCAGGTCGATCCCGCGCTGCCGCAGACCTTCCAGCACCTGCGGAGAGAACTTCGTCACCTCACCCTGCAGGCCCGGACCGCGCGCGACGAGGTTGGGCTCGGCTAGCGCTTGGCTCATCGACTCGTTCCAGTCGATCGCCGCGACCAGGCATTTGGCGACGAACGCCAGGATCGAATTGCCCCCGGCCGAGCCGATCGCCCCGGCGAACCTTCCGTCTCGGGTCAGCAGGATCGCGGGGGTCATCGACGAGCGCGGACGCTTGCCCGCAGCAACCGCGTTGGCCATCGGGCGCCCCTGTTCATCAACCGGCGAGAAGGAGAAATCGGTCAGCTGGTTGTTGAGCAGGAAGCCGTCGACCATCCGCCCGGTGCCGAAGATCGATTCGACCGTCGTCGTCATCGACACCACATTGCCCTGCGCGTCGCGCACGATGAGGTGCGAGGTGCCGGTCGGCTCCAAGGTGCGGTCGCTGGCAGCAGGGACCGCACCGCGCGGTACGCCCGCAGCCGGCGGGGGGCCGGCCCGGGTCCCGATCAGCGCCGCGCGCGAGGCGATGTAAGCGGGATCGAGCAGCCCTGCGACCGGTACCTTCACGAAGGCTGGATCGCCGACATATTGGTCGCGGTCGGCGTACATCAACCGGCTGGCTTGCGCGAAAAGGAACCAGGCCTGCGGATCATTTGGCCCGCGCTTGGCGATGTCGGTGTGCTGGAGGATGCCCATCAGCTCAATGAGGCCGACTCCGCTCGCAGGCGGCGGCGGCGCGCACAGCACGTAGACACGGTAGGGACCGCAGATCGCCTGGCGCTTGACCGGGCGGTAATTCGCGAGGTCGGCCATGGTCATGGTGCCGCCAAGCGGGCCGGCACGAGTGCGCGCGACGATCTTCGGACCGGTCGAGCCGGCATAGAGCGCCGCCGGCCCTTGGGCTGCGAGGCGGCGGAGGAAGTCGGAGTAAGGCTTGTTGACCAGCCGGTCGCCGGCGCTGAGCAGCCTCCCGTCGGGCCTGGAGAAATAAGCGATCACGTCGGGCTGGCGGTTTTCCGGAACAGCGAGGTGGATCATGCGCGACAGTCGGGGCGAGACGATGAAGCCCTGGTCCGCGGTGCGCTCGGCGTCGCCAAACAGGCTGTTCCACGGCAGCTTGCCATGCTCTTGGTGAGCCAGCGCGAGCATCTTCAGCACGCCGGGGACGCCAGTTGCCCGACCGCTGACTACCGCAGCCTCGAAGGGGAGGGGCTTGCCGCTCGCGTCGAGGAACATGGTCGAGGTCGCCTGCGCCGGCGCAACCTCGCGGCCGTCGTAAATGGTCAGCTTGCCGGTGCGCGCGTCATAATAGTTGAGGAACGCGCCCCCGGCGACGCTCGAGCTCTGCGGCTCCACCAAGGACAGCATTGCCTGCATTGCGATGGCCGCGTCGATCGCGCTTCCGCCGCGCTTGAGGACATTGAGGCCCGCTTGAGCCGCTAATGGATTGGCTGCGATCGCGAACGGCTGTCGGGTATCGACTGCCGCCTGCGGCGTGCGCGCCGGGGCAGCCGCGCAGGCTGCCAGCACGGCACAAGTGAACGAAGCGAGGAACCTGCTGATCGGGTGCATGGTGGCGGCGCCTAGCACTACGAGTGGCGCTCGCAATGGTTTCCGCTAAGAAACGCCGCCGGGGGTGCGGAAAACTGATGGCTCGGCAACTCGAACGCTTCGACAATCTCGTCTCGCTGTTCCTGACGCGCGCCAAGGAGAAGGGCGATCGCCCCTTTCTCTGGGCCAAGCGCGAGGGCGCCTGGCAAGCGACGAGCTGGGCCGAGGCGGCGCGGCAGGTGGCCGCGCTCGCTGCGTCGCTGAAGGACATTGGGCTCGAGCCCGGCGACCGCGTCGCGCTGGTCAGCGAGAACCGGCCCGAGTGGCTGATATCCGACCTCGCGATCATGGCGGCGGGCTGCGTGACCGTGCCGACCTACACCACCAACACGACCCGCGATCATTCGCACGTACTCGGCAATTCGGGCGCCCGGGCGGTGATCGTCTCCAACCAGAAGCTCGCCAAGAATCTGATCCCCGCGGTGATCACCTCCACCGAATGTCACCACGTCATCGGCATCGAGCTGATCCGCTCCGGCCAGGCGCCTGACTGGGTGAACTGCCATCATTGGGCCAAGCTCGCGTCGGCGGAGGCGGACGTGCCGGCGCTGGCGGAAGAGGTGTCGAGCATTCAGCGCGGCGACCTTGCGTGCATCATCTACACGAGCGGCACCGGCGGCGCGCCGCGCGGAGTCCAGATCCACCACGGCTCGCTCCTCCACAATCTCGAGGGCTGCACCGACATCATCTCGACCGACTTCGGCTGGGACGACGAGATCTTCCTGTCGTTCCTGCCCGCCAGTCACGCCTACGAGCATACCGGCGGGCAGATGTTCCCGATCGCGCTCGGCGCCCAAATCTACTTTGCTGAGAGCCTCGAGAAGCTCGCCGCGAATATCGAGGAGGTGCAGCCGACCATCATGGTCGTCGTCCCGCGCCTGTTCGAGATGCTGCGGGCGCGCATCCTCAAATCGATCGAGGGGCAGAGCCGGTCTGCACGGTATCTGCTCGCCCGTGCGCTGAAGATCGGCAGCGACAAGTCCAAAGGGCGGATCAAGCCATGGGATTGGCCGATGGACGGGCTGCTGTCGCTGACGCTGCGGCGCAAGATCCGGGCAAAGGTGGGTGGCCGGCAGAAGGCGTGGGTGTCGGGCGGGGCGCCGCTCAATCCCGAGGTCGCCATCTTCTTTGAATCCCTCGGCATCACCTTCCTCCAGGGCTACGGGCAGACCGAGGCCGGACCGGTGATCAGCTGCAACCGCCCGAGAGTCGGCATCCGGCCCGAGACCGTCGGCGTTCCAGTCAAGGGCTGCGAGGTGCGGATCGCCGACGATGGCGAGATCATGGTCCGCGGCGAGAATGTGATGCGCGGCTATTGGCGCAACCCCGAAGAAACCGCGCGCGTACTCCAGGGCGGCTGGCTGGCGACCGGCGACGTCGGCCATTTCGACGCAGAGGGCCGGATCGTCATCACCGATCGCAAGAAGGATATTCTGGTCAACGACAAAGGCGACAATGTCTCCCCGCAGCGCATCGAAGGCATGCTGACTCTGCAGAGCGAGATCGCCCAGGCCATGGTCTATGGCGACCGCCGGCCGCACCTCGTCGCTCTAATCGTACCGGACCCGGAGATCGCCGGCGCGAGCGACCTCCATCAGCGGCTGCAACGGGCGGTCGACCGGGTCAACGCCGATCTGTCGGTGGTCGAAAAGGTTCGCCGCTTCATCCTTGCCGACGAGCCGTTCACGATCGAGAACGAGCAGCTGACGCCGTCGATGAAGATCCGGCGCCACATCATCTCGAAGGTCTATGGACCGCGCCTGGACGCGCTCTACAAACGCTAGGCGCGCGGTCTCACGAAGGGCACGAAATCGCCGAACGAGCAGCTGCCGACGGTGAAGCCGTTAAGCGTGTCGACGACCCGCGCGATGTCGCCGCGGCACAGGTCAGCCGAGCCGAACTGCCGAGTAACCAGCGCGTAATGCCCGCTTGCGAGGTCGCTGCAGCTGCCCAGCATATGCGACACATAGGTGCGCGCGCTGCCGTCGCGGAATGCAATCGTCTGATCGTCGATCACCCGCATGTCGTTGGACCGATAGTGCGGTAGGCAGGAGATCGGCTGCTGAGCGACCTTGCCGACGAGCAATTGCTGGAGCTCCGCCTGCTTGGCGGGCTCGCGCGTCGGCAGATCCGGAGCCGTTGTGCAGGAAGCGACCATTGCCCCCGCAATGAGCATGAAAATGACACGCATTTCGACCTCCTCGAGGACCTGTGGTCGCGCGCCCTCGCCAGATTCTACAGCGCCGCTCGTCATGAACGGAAGCTGTCTTTGTCCTTCCTCAGGCGCGCGAACTCCTGCTCATTAGTGGCGCGAACGAAGACATTGGTTTCACGTTCCTGGATAACGGTCGTCGGGACGGTCATTTCGCCGCGTTCGCGCAGCTCCGTTACCGCGGCGAGGCGGGCAGCGATCGCCTGATCGCCGGGAGCGGCAAACGCGGCGAAGCGCGCGTTGGACAGCGTATATTCGTGCGCGCAGTAGAGCCGGGTCTCCGCCGGAAGCGACGCGAGCCGCTGGAGCGAGCGGTACATCTGTTCGGGCGTGCCCTCGAATAGTCGGCCGCACCCCATCGCAAACATCGTGTCGCCGACAAAGGCGACGCGCTCCTCGTCGAAGACGAGCGCGATGTGGCCGAGCGTATGGCCGGGCACTTCGATCACCCGGCCGACGTGCGCGCCAAGGCGCACTTCGTCGCCCTCGTTAAGCGCAACGTCGCGGCCGGGAATGGTCTCTCGGTCGGGGCCGGAGATGTGCGCGCCCGTCGCCGTCTTGACCGCGAGGTTCCCACCGGTGTGGTCGGGGTGCCAATGCGTGTTCCACACGTGGGTGATGACCCATCCGCGGCGTTCGGCCTCGGCCAGCACCGGAGCGGCGTCCCCGGGATCGACCACCGCGGTCTCGCCGCTCGGCTCGTCATGGACTAGCCATAGATAGTTGTCGGCAAACGCGGGGACGGCGACGATCTCCATGCTCGCGCGCCTCTACGCCGCGAGGGAAAGGATCGCCAGCGCGTCGGCAGCGAGCTTCCGCGTGAGATCGGCGGCGGGCATCGCCGCCCCGAGCGGCGCGGCCTGCCCGGCCCACATCGGCGCGAAGCCGGATTCGCCCTGCTTTTCCGCCGCTGCGCGGATCGGCGCGAGTGCTGCGCTGGCCATCGGATACGGCGGGGCTTCGCCGCGCACTGGCCCGAGATCGTCGATCAGGCGGCCGCGAACGCCGCGCGCCAGGCCGCCGGTCATGAGGTTGGTGAAAACGGTTCGCCCCTGGCCGAGCCGAGCGCGATGCGCCGCGCTGATTTCCGCCTCGGGCGTGTGGAGGAAAGCGGTGCCGAGCTGGACGCCGCTGGCGCCGAGTGTGAACGCCGCCGCGATTCCACGTCCGTCGCCAATGCCGCCCGCCGCAATCACCGGCAGCGGCACGGCATCCACGATCTGCGGGAGCAGGGCGAACAAGCCCATGGCCTCGGCGGGATCGGCGCCGAGGAAACGGCCGGTGTGGCCGCCCGCCTCGAAGCCCTGGGCGATTACGGCGTCGGCGCCGTGCTGTTCCAGCCACCGTGCTTCCTCGACGCTCGTCGCCGACGCGATCACGATCGCGCCGCTCGCCTTGACGCGATCGAGCAGCGCCGGCTCCGGCAGGCCGAAGTGGAAGCTGACGACCTCGGGCCGTAGCTCCTCCACGACGGCGCACATCTCGGCGTCGAACGGCAGGCGGAGCGCGCCGCCGTTGCCCGGCTCTGCACCAAACTCGTCAGCATAAGGCTGAAGCAGCGCGCGCCACGCCGAATCGTCGACACGTTCGGGCATGCGATGGCAGAAGAAGTTGAGGTTGATCGGCCCGCTCGCCGCCGAGCGAGCCTCGGCGACCTGCACGCGGACCTGCTCGGCGGTGATCAGCGCACAAGGCAGAGAGCCGAGCGCTCCGCCGCGCATCGCGGCGACGCACAGCGCGACTCCGCCGGCCGCGGCCATCGGTGCCTGCACGATCGGCAGCTCGGTTCCGACGAGACGGAGGAAGCGGCGGTCGGGCCAGCCTACCATGAGCCGCTGTTCGGCATCGACGTCCACGGCGCCGTCGGCTCCAGCGCGGCTCCCTTCTGGAGCAGTTCGATCGAGATGGAGTCGGGCGTCCGGACGAACGCCATGCGGCCGTCGCGAGGCGGGCGGTTGATGGTCACTCCGGCGTCCATCAAGCGCTGGCACGTCGCGTAGATGTCGTCGACCTCATACGCGAGGTGGCCGAAGTTACGACCGCCGTCATAGCCGGACTCATCCCAATTGTGGGTGAGCTCGACCTCGCCGCCGTCGTCGCCGGGCACGCCGAGGAAAACCAGGCTGAAGCGGCCCGCCTCATTGTCGACCCGCCGCCGCTCCTCGAGGCCGAGCAGTTGAAAAAACGCAATTGTGGCGGCGGGATCGGAAACGCGGATCATCGAGTGCAGGAATTTCATTTCTGTTCCCTAGATTCATCGCTCTATTGCACGGGCGCGTCGTGGCCGTGACCGGCGATTGTGCCCGGTGGCGGCTGGTATATGCCGACGATCCCACGGGATTCCATCCCATGCTCGACAGCGACATTCCTTGAGCGACTACGACCTGGGCTGCTTTTTCGGCGGCGGTTCGTCTTTGACCGTGGGCGTAACTCCGAGCATTTCGGCGGCTTTGGCGGCAGCCTTCCCCACCGGACCGCCGGGATCGCTTCCGGCGGCGCGCATCCAATAGGCGCGGGCCGCATCGTCGTCGCCGTTGAAGTCGGCGACGTGCCCGGCCTCGAACAACACTGCGGGATCGTTTGGGGCGAGCGCGAGGGCGCGACCGATCGCCGCCTGGGCGGTGCCGTGGTCTCCTTCGCGGATGGCGAGCGCGGCCGAGAAATACCAGTAAAACGGATCGTTCGAGATGGTCTTGCCGGCCTCCGTCAGCTTGGCGCGCGCGGTCGCCAGATCATCTTGCGCTTCGGCAGCGCGCGCGCGGTCAAGCAGCGCCTCGCCGCGCTGCGCAGCGACGAGGCCGGGCAGACTAAGCGCCTTGTCGAGGTCGATGGCGGCCCGCGCCGGTTGGCTGGCGGCGATCCACAAATTGCCCGCCGCCGCCCACATCCGCGGAGTCTTCGGGTCCGTGTCGGGCGAGGTCTTTGCCGCTTCCTCGAACGCCTGCGCCGCCGAAGCATTGTTGCCGCTCTTCTGCGCCTCAAGCGCGCGGCAGACGAGCGCCTCCGGGGTGATGAGGTTGGGACATGCCGAGCTTGCGACGGAGGCGGCTATCAGAAGGAAAATCAAGCTGTGGGCTCCACTAAAGCGGCGAGGGTGCGCAGGATGGCTTCGATCTCATGCGGCTGCGAAAGGCGGTGGCCGCCGCCCTTGAGCACGATCAGCTGGACATCGGCTGAACGAAGGGCGCGCAGCGTCCGGAAGGCGATGTCGAGCGGCACCTCCTCGTCACGCTCGCCGTGGAGCAGGCGGACGGGACAGTCGACTGCGATTTCCTCGTCGAGCAAGAGCAACCGTTGCCCGGACTCCCAGAATCCACGGGCAAGTCCTTGCTGCTCCGCGGCCCCGGCATTGGCGAACCCCCAATTGGTGAAGTCGGGTGCGGCGGCGATTTCGACCAGGGCCTGCACCCGCTCCGGCCGGAGCAACGCCAAGTGAAGCGCAATCCAGCCACCCATCGATGACCCGACCAGGATCAGCGGTCCCTCGATCAGCCGGTCGACGGCGGCGAGCGCTTCCTCCAGCCACATCGCCAGCGTCCCGTCCTCGAACCGCCCGCCACTCGACCCGGTGCCCGAATAATCGAAGCGAAGCATGGCGAGGCTCCGCCGCGCGGCGAATGCATCGGTGGCGAGCGCCTTGGTCCCTTCCATGTCGGACGCATAGCCGGGCAGGAAGACGAGCGCCGGTGACCGGCCGGAACGCTGCTTGTAGGCAATCGTTCGCCCGGCAACTTCCATGTAAGCGGTCTCGCGTGCGGCCATGAGTCGCGTGCCTTAGCGGAGGAGCCAATCCCTATGAAATATCGCAAGCTTGGCGACAGCGATCTCGAAGTCTCGGAAATATCTTTGGGGTCGTGGCTTACCTACGGGGTCGGCGTGGAGGCCGACAAGGCCCGCGCCTGCCTGGAGGAGGCGTTCAACCAGGGGATCAACTTCATCGACACCGCCAACGTCTATGGCCGCGGCGCGGCCGAGACGTTCCTCGGGGAAACCCTGCAAGGTCATGTGCGGCAGGATTATGTGCTCGCGACCAAGCTTTATTTCCCGATGAGCGAGAGCGACCGCGGCCTGTCGCGCGAGCAGGTCGAAAAGCAGCTCGACGCATCGCTCAAGCGCCTCCGCACCGACTATGTCGACCTTTATCAATGCCATCGCTACGACTGGGACACGCCGCTTGAGGAGACGATGGAGGCGCTGACCCGGGCGATCGAAAGCGGCAAGACGCGCTACGTCGGCTTTTCGGAATGGCCGGCGGAGCGGATTCAGGCGGCGCTGGATCTCGTCGGGACGCGCGGGTTCGCCAAGTTCGTCTCGAGCCAGCCGCAATATTCGCTGCTGTGGCGGGACCCCGAACAGGAGGTCATTCCCCTCTGCGCGGCGAACGGGATTTCGCAGATCGTGTGGTCGCCGCTCGGCCAGGGCGTGTTGTCGGGCAAATATGACCCGGACAGGCCGCCGCCGCCCGGCACGCGCGCCACCAGCCCGGAGATGAGCGGGTTCATGGATCGGCTGTTGCAACCGCAAGTGCTCCGCGCGGTGCAGCGGCTGAAGCCCATCGCCGAGGAGGCGGGCCTGACCCTGCCACAGTTCGCGCTGGCGTGGGTGCTGCGCGAGCCCAACGTCGCGAGCGCGATTATCGGCGCCTCGCGGCCCGAGCAGGTGCGGGAGAATGCTGCGGCCTCCGGCGTGATCGTCGAGACCCAGCTGTTCGTGCGTGCTGAGCAGATCCTCGATGAAGCGCTGAACTCGCCCGAACTGGCCTGAATTCCCGTTTCCCGGCGCGTTGCCACGGCACGTCGCCGTAAATTGATGAACTCGCGTTCATCGTCAGAACCGGAGGCGGCTCCTGCGCGTTAGGTCCCGGATATTGTTGGGCAACAGCAGGAGGTTAGGTCAATGTTTCGCAAGGTTATCCTATGTGCGGTGGCAAGCGCAGCAATGATTCCGGCAGCCGCGCTCGCGCAGCATGGCGGCGGCGGCGGCGGCCCAGGTGGCGGCGGCCCCGGTGGCGGCGGACCTCCGGGCGGCTTTGGCGGAATGGGGAATGCCGGCGGCATCGGTGGCGGCATGGGCAATGCGGGCGGCCTCGGCGGCGGCATCGGCGGCGGCACGGCCGGGGGCATCGGCAATGTCGGCGGCAACAACAACGTCGGTGTGACCACCCGCGACGCATCGCGTATCTACAGCCAGGGTCCGGCGAACGCGTCGCCCACCGGCATTGCACGCGCGAACCAGAACAGCGTCCTTGCCGGAACCAGCACGACAACGAGCGTGACCCGTGGGTCGCTGAGCGGTCTCAGCAACGGCATGACGCTCTTCTCGAACGGAACGGCGGTCGGAACGGTGCAGCAGATCCGCACGACCGGGAACGGCTCGGTCGCTATGGTCGTCGTCAGAGGTACCAACGGCGGGCTCTATGCAGTTCCGGCCAACCAGCTGAGCCTCAGCGGCGGCACCTTGTCGACGACTGCACGGTTGAACGGGATCAACGGCTCGTCGCAGGCGCGGATCAACAGCCAGGGCCTGGCACACGCCTCCCCGACCGGCATCGCGCACGCCAATTCGCACAGCGTGCTTGCCGGCGGCGCCGTCGCGAGCGCCTCGCTTCCGGGCCTGACCACCGGCCTTACAGTCCATACGACCGGCGGAACCACGCTGGGCACCGTGAGCCGTATCATCACTGGAACCGACGGCACGATCCGCCAGGTGATCGTGACGTCCTCGACAGGCCAGACCTATCGCCTGTCGCCTTCGACGCTGAGCATTTCGGGCGGCGTCGTGACGACGAGCTCGGGCGGATAATCGGCCCGAATGGTGTGCAGGAGGCCCCGCCGGTATTATCCGGCGGGGCCTTTTCCTGCGTCAGATCGCCTTTGAGCTGCGCCGCGACGGCGACACGAAAATCTCCTCGATCGGCCGCTCGAACAGCTCGGCGATGCGGAACGCGAGCGGGAGCGAGGGATCGTACTTGCCAGTCTCGATCGCATTGATGCTCTGGCGCGAGACCTCGAGCCGCCCGGCAAGGTCCTGCTGGCTCCAGTTGCGCTCGGCGCGCAGCACGCGCAGGCGATTTTCCATCAGCAGCCGCGCTCGCCGAGCGTCAGCTTGTTCGCGGCGCCGCCGATGCCGAGGCCGAAGTACCAGGCGATGACGACGTAATAGCCATCGACGTGGCCGACGAGGTCGAAGTTCTCGAGGAAGCCCCAGATGGTCGCCATGCTCAGCGCGAAGCCACTCGCCCACAAGGTTTGGCGCACCATCAGCATGCGAACATATTCGTCCTGCTCCTCGACGAGGTAGCGGCCCATGGCTGCGAACAGTCCGATGATTGGCAAGGCCGGCAGGATCGCCGCGAGGTATTTGATCGTGTCGGGAATCAGCCGATGCTTGAAGCCGTAGACAGCGGCAAGCAAGAAGCAGGCGTAGAGCAGGCTTAGCCAGATCACGCGCCAGTTGTAGCGCTTCCAGGCGGCTGTGCGAGCTATCATGTCAAGTGTCCTTCGCTATTGGTAAAGAGAGCTTTACACAGTGTCACATGTCATGTCAAGCGTGCTTTACCACGGGTCGACGGTTGAGGCCGCGGAGTGCGCTCGCTACATGCCGCTAGCAATGACCAGGATGTTCAAGATCGCGCTTCCGGATGGATCGGTGAAGGAGATGCCGGAGGGGTCGACGCCCGCCGACGTCGCCGCTGCCATCGGGCCGGGGCTCGCCAAGGCTGCGCTCGCGGCAAAAGTGGACGGCGAGGTGCGCGACATCATGCGGCCGTTCGAGGGCGACGCGAGTCTCGCGCTGATTACGTCGCGCGACGAGGCCGAAGCGCTCGAGCTGGTGCGCCACGATTATGCGCACATCCTCGCCGAGGCGGTGCAGAACCTCTATCCCGGCACGCAGATCACCTTTGGACCGGCAACCGACGACGGCTTCTATTACGACTTCGCGCCGACTGCCGATCACGGTCCCTTCACCGAGGAGGAGCTTCCGGCAATCGAGGCGGAGATGCAGCGCATCATTGCCGCCGACAAGCCGCTGGTGCGCGAAGTTTGGAGCCGCGACCAGGTGCGCGAATTCTTCGAGAAATCGGGCGAAGCGTTCAAGGCGCAATGGGTGATGGAACTGCCTGCGGGCGAAACCATCACAATGTACCGCACCGGCGAGGGTGACCAGGCGTGGGTCGACCTGTGCCGCGGTCCGCACCTGGCATCGACCGGCAAGCTCGATCCAAATGCGTTCAAGCTCACCCGCGTCTCGGGCGCTTATTGGCGCGGCGACCCGAAGAACCCGATGCTAAGCCGCATCTACGGTACCGCGTGGCTGAGCAAACGGCAGCTCGACGACTATCTCGTCCGGCTCGAGGAAGCGGCCAAGCGCGACCATCGCAAGATCGGCGCGGAGATGGACCTGTTCCACCTCCAGCCCGAGGCGCCGGGCTCGGTCTTCTGGCATCCCAAGGGCTGGGTCATCTGGCGCCAGCTCGAGGCCTATATGCGCCGCCGCCTCGACTCTGCCGGCTACCAGGAGATCAAGACTCCGCAGCTGATCGATTCAAAGCTGTGGGTGCAGTCGGGCCATTGGGGCAAGTTCCGCGAAAACATGTTCGTCGTGCCTGACGAAGTGCCGTCGATCGAGGAAGGCAAGCCGGTGATCACCGCCCAGGCCGACCTCTTCGCCTTGAAGCCGATGAATTGCCCCGCCCACGTCCAGGTCTTCAAGCAGGGGATCACCAGCTACAAGGAATTGCCGATCCGGCTCGCCGAATATGGCACCTGTCACCGCAACGAGCCCCACGGCGCGCTGCATGGGATCATGCGGGTGCGCCAATTCACCCAGGACGACGGCCACATCTTTTGCACCCACGACCAGCTGATCGACGAGACCAAGCGCTTCTGCGCCCTGCTCGACCTCGTCTACCGCGATCTTGGTTTCGCTGATTATCAGGTGAAGCTCGCGACCCGGCCCGACAATCGCATCGGCACCGACGAGGAATGGGACAGGGCAGAGGCGGACCTTGAGACCGCGCTCAAGGAAACCGGCCTCGATTATCAGGTACTGCCCGGCGAAGGGGCTTTCTACGGGCCCAAGCTAGAATTCCATCTGACCGACGCGATTGGCCGCACCTGGCAATGCGGGACGCACCAGCTCGACCCGCAGATGCCGCAGCGCCTCGGCGCGGTTTATGTGGGTCCGGACGGAGAAAAATATCATCCGCTGATGCTTCACCGCGCGATCCTCGGCACGTTCGAGCGGTTCATCGGCATCCTCATCGAGCATCACGCCGGCAAGCTGCCGCTGTGGCTGTCGCCCGTGCAGGCGGTGGTGGCGACGATCGTATCCGACGCTGACGGCCATGCGGAGCAAGTCGCCGCCAGGCTTGCGGCGGCAGGCCTTCGAGGCGAGACCGACCTTCGCAACGAGAAGATCAATTACAAGGTGCGCGAGCACAGCCTCGCCAAGGTCCCGCTGCTGCTGGTGGTCGGCAAGCGCGAGGCTGAGGACGGCACGGTCGCACTGCGCCGCCTCGGCAGCGAGGAGCGGCAGCTGGTCATGAGCCTCGACGAGGCGGTGGCGATGATTGCCGCAGAGGCCGTTCCGCCCGATTTGCGCTGACGCGACGGCGCCACACGTCGCGGCAAAAATGACTCACTACCGGCGCGCCGACCTTTTCATTGCCGGCACGAGCGCTTAACTCGCTATTCTCGAACAACGACAACGGAGTCTTCGCTATACCACCGCCCTATCCGCGCCGAGGAATGGCGCCGCCGCCGCCGATGACCGGCCCCCGCTTCAACGAGTTCATCCAGTCACAGAAGGTGCGGGTGATCGACGAGAACGGCGAAAATCTGGGCGTGATGTATACGCGGGAAGCCTTCGAACAGGCGCAGTCGGTCGGGCTCGATCTCGTCGAGATCTCCCCCAACGCCGATCCGCCCGTCGCCAAGTTCCTCGACATCGGCCGTTACAAATATGAGGCGCAGAAGAAGGCCGCCGAGCAGCGCAAGAAGCAGAAGACGCAGGAGATCAAGGAGATCAAGATGCGTCCGAACATCGACGACCACGACTATGACACCAAGATGAAGAAGGTCTTCGAGTTCCTCGAGGAGGGCGACAAGGTGAAGGTCACCATGCGCTTCCGCGGCCGCGAGATGGCGCACGGCGAGCTTGGCATGGCGGTGCTCCGCCGGGTTCAGGAGCAGACCGCCGAAAAGGCCAAGATCGAGGCGCATCCGCGTATGGAAGGCCGCCAGATGTTGATGGTGCTCGCGCCCAAGTAGAGTCGGCCTTACTTACACCCGTGTTGCCAAATTGCTGCAGCGGAACGGCATTGTGACCGTGCTGCTGTTCGAGAGCTTCCCATCGGGGCGGAATCGGGTTTAGCCTCACCTGTAGCGGGCGCGTCAGTGCCCGAACGGGGAGAGGAAAACATGATCCGCAAGTCCGCTTGGCTGCTGACAGCAGCGCTCGTTGCCGTTCCGAACGCCGCATTCGCGCAGAACAACGACACCGGCACCAAGGCGACCACGCCGTCGCCGACCGAGAAGGCGGGCGTGACTCCGGCAGCGCAAGCGGCCGCTCAAACCCAGGAAGACCAGATCATCATCACGGCGCAGGGTCGCCGGCAGGTCCTTCAGGACGTTCCGATCGCGGTCACCGCCGTTGGTGGCGACGAGATGAATAAATATGGGTAGAGCGTCTTTTTGGTTATGATTG
>JBJMVJ010000147.1:0-7010 GCA_045810685.1 Sphingomonas sp. | reverse complement strand
GCAAGCGGCTGGTCGCGATGCAGGAATTCGAGGATGCAAAGGACAAGGTGCTGATGGGCACCGAGCGCAAATCGATGGTGATGACCGAGGACGAAAAGCGCATGACCGCCTATCACGAGGCCGGACACGCGATCGTTGCGCTTCACGAGCCCGCTTCGGACCCGATCCACAAGGCGACGATCATCCCGCGCGGCCGGGCGCTGGGCCTGGTCATGCGCCTGCCCGAGCGCGACAGCTATTCCTATCACCGCGACAAGATGTACGCGAACCTCGCCGTCTCGATGGGCGGCCGAGTGGCGGAGGAAGTCGTGTTCGGCCACGAGAAGGTGTCCTCGGGCGCCTCTTCCGACATCCAATATGCGACCCAGCTCGCGCGCGACATGGTGACCCGCTGGGGCATGTCCGACGCGCTCGGGCCGCTGCAATATGCGGAGCCGGAGGAGGAAGTGTTCCTCGGCTATTCGGTCAATCGCCAGCGGCAGATGTCCAACGAGACCGCGCAGGCGATCGACAAGGAAATTCGCAAGGTGGTCGAGGACGGCTACAAGCGCGCCAAGCATTTGCTCGACGAGCATCGCGGCGAGCTCGAGGCACTGGCGCAGGCGCTGCTCGAATATGAGACCCTGTCGGGTGACGAAATCAAGAAAGTGCTCGCCGGCGAGGCCATCGACCGCGGCGGCGCCAAGGGCCCGGCAATCCCGGCCGCCGGCTCGTCGATCCCGAAGGCCAAGCGGCCCAAGGCGGGTGTGGGCGGCCCGGCGGCGGCCGGCGCTTAGCTTCGATTCAACTGCCGCTCAGCCGGTTTAGTCGAACGCGCCGAGCACGACCAACAGGCTTCCGAATAGCGAAATCGAGATGAAGGCGAAGATCGTCAGCAGCGCGGTTCGCCACACTGCGCCGCCGGCGCTGATCGCGTAGGCCCCGCGAAGCTGCCGATACATGTGAACCGGCGGCACGAAGAAGCCGAGGCTCGCGACGCTCTTCGAAACGAGGCCGACGACCGACGAGGCCGCGAGCAGCAGCATCATGAAGCACAGCGAGTACGTCACGAACACCGTGTGGTCGTAGAGCCTGAAGCGTCGGCTGAACGGGAACAGCAGCCACACGAACGGGACCGAGATGGGGATCAGCGCCCAGCTGAACTTATAGGCGTTGGTTTTGATCTTGTAGAACAGGAGCTGGGGGTTCTTCGCCGCCTGGCCGAGACCCTTGTCGAGTCCGCCCAGCCACTTGCTCTGGATGTTGAACGTGCCCGGGTCGATCGTGCCGTTCTTGACCGCCTGCAGCGCCGTCATCTCGCCTTTGAGGTCCCTGATCTCCCCATCCAGGGCGGCGGCGAGGGGCCCGCTCGCGCGCGACCGCTCGGCCTGCAAGACGGCAAGCCTCTGCTGGTCCCGGGCCAGCTCCTTGGCCGCGCCGGCGGACGCTTTCGCCGACGCGTGGGTGCCGTTGCTGGTCAGCCCGACCACTGCGAACATCAGAAAGACGCAGAACAGGAACAAGGCGATCGGAGAGACGAACCGCGCCCGCTGCCCGTCAATGTAGCGCCGGGTGAGCTCGCCCGGGCGCCAGACGAGCATCGGGATGGTGTTCCACAGCTTGCCTTCGAGGTGGAACACGCCGTGCGCAAGGTCGTGGAAAAACGCCGCCAGGGTCCTGTGAACATGGGCGCGCTGGCCGCAGTCCTGACAAAAGGGGCCAATCAGCTGAGCGCCGCAATTGAGGCACCGGCTTTCATGCGAATGGCCGTCGGCCGCCTCTCCGGCAACAGGCTCCACTGCGCGGCCGAGGACCGCGCCGGTCATGGCATCCCCGATCGCCTCCAGATTCCCCGGCATATGCAAACCCCCTCCAGCCAAGAATAGTCGGGCTTCCCGGTGCATGCTAGCTGCCGCGCATGGCGCGCATCGGCCTCCTTGGCGGCTCCTTCAACCCGGCGCATGGGGGACACCGGCGCATCAGCCTCGAGGCGATGCGCGCGCTCGGCCTCGACGAAGTGTGGTGGCTGGTGTCGCCGGGCAATCCATTGAAGCGCGACGCCCGGGACATGGCACCCTACGAGGCGCGGCTTGCAGCCGCGGCGTCGGTGGCAACCCGTTCCCGCATCCGCGCCAGCGATTTCGAGCGGCGCGAAGGAACCCGCTTCACCATCGACACGGTGCGCCTACTGAAGCGGCGCTACCGCCAGCACCAGTTCATTTGGTTGCTCGGAAGCGACACTTTGCCAGAATTTCACCTGTGGCGCGATTGGAGGGGGCTGGCCCGCGAAGTGCCGATTGCGGTGATTCGCCGGCCCGGTTATGATTCAGCTGCCCACGCGGCGCGCGCGATGGGTTGGCTGAGAAGGTTCGTCCATCCTTCAAGCCAGGCACGTCAGTGGACGGAGTGGAGTGCACCGGCGATCATTTTCCTTCGCCTGCCGCCCGATCCGACCTCCGCAACCGCCATTCGCGAGGCTGACCCCCATTGGTACCGCCGATCGCCTTCGCGCGTTCAACGCGCGCACCGTCCCGGCCTGCCCCTTGTTCGCCAGGAGACCACTTGACCGAACATTCCGTTGAAGCTGCCGCCGGCGAGGCCGTCCGCGCTCCCATCGATGTCGAAGATCTCCACAAGCTCGTCCTTCAGTCGCTCGACGACGACCAGGCCCAGGAGGTTGTGTCCATTCCGCTGGCGGGCAAATCCAACATCGCCGATCATATGGTGATCGCGTCCGGCCGCTCGACACGACAGGTCGCCTCCATGGCCGTTAAGCTTGCCGACAAGATCAAGCAGCGATGGGGAAGGAGCGTACGGATCGAAGGGCTCCCGGCTGCGGATTGGGTGCTGATCGATGCGGACGACGTCATCGTCCACATATTCCGTCCCGAAGTGAGAAATTTTTACAATTTGGAACGAATGTGGGCGTTCGGCGATGATTCGGGCATAAACGCAGCCGCACGCGGGTGAGGGCAATGCGATTTGGGGTGGTCCTGCTGTCGGTTCTGGCGTTGGTCGCGCAACCCGTTGCCGCGGCCTCTTCACCAAGCCTCACAACGCTCGAACAACAGCTGAGCTCGATGGTCGCAAACAAGTCGGCCGACGTCGGAGTCGCCGCGCTCGACCTCAATTCGGGCGAGACCGTGAGCATCAAGGGCAATACGCCTTTCCCGATGGCGAGCACGGTCAAGGTCGCGATCGCCGCGCTGTATCTTGCCCAGGTCGACAACGGACGCCGCTCGCTCGACGACACGATCAACGGGCAGTCCGCGCGCAGCCTCATGGCGCGAATGTTGATCCACAGCGACAATCACGCGACGGATATCCTGCTCGCCGACTTGGGTGGGCCGACTGCGGTGCACAATTGGCTGAGGGACAATGGGATCACCGGCCTGCGGGTTGATCGCACGATCGCGGATCTGCTGCATTCGAGGCGCGACCTGTGGGATCGGCGCGATTCAAGCACGCCCATCGCCATGGTCGACCTCTTGAAGCGCCTCTACAAGGCCGAGCTGATCAAGCCCGAGAGCCGCAATTATCTGCTCGACCTCATGTCGCGGTGCGAAACCGGCAGGAACCGGATGAAGGCGCTGCTGCCGTCCGGAACGCCGGTCGAGCACAAGACCGGCACTCTCGACGGCCTCGCCGACGACGTCGGCTTCATCACCATGCCGGATGGCCATCGGGTCGCGGTTGCGATCTTCACCCGGGGCGGCGCCGACCGGCCGCGGACGATCGCCGAAACCGCCCGAGTGATCTACGACGGCTTCAAGTCCATCTTCATCTGGCCGTTCGGCGCTCCCGCTTCCAGCGCCCAATAGGTGCTTCTGCACATCGTTGCGCGTGGCAAGATCGGCCGCTCTCCAGAAGCCGAGCTGGTCGAGCGCTATCTGAAGCGCATCGCCTGGCCCACGAACGTGACGGAGCTGCCCGAGCGCGGCAATTTGCCGGACCTGCCGCGCGGGTGCGTGACGGTCGTGCTCGATGAGCGCGGACAGGATCTTTCCTCGACCGAGCTCGCGGCAAAGCTCGAGGCGTGGCGCGACGGCGGCAAGCGCGAGGCGCGGTTCCTGATCGGTGCCGCCGACGGGCACGAGGAAGCGCAGCGCCGGAATGCCGACCTGCTGCTGTCGTTCGGCCGCGCGACCTGGCCGCACCTGCTGGTCCGCGCAATGCTCGCCGAGCAATTGTTCCGCGCGACATCGATCCTTGCGAACCATCCCTATCACCGCGATGGATAGGGCCATGCTCCGGGCCGCGATCACCCTCTCGCTCTGCCCGCTTCTCGCGGCGAGCGCGCTGGCCCAGAGCGGCAGCGAGCCGCTCGACGCGGCACTCAAGCAGGCGCAATCCGAACAGGCCGCTGCCGATGCCGAGACGGCCAGGCTCGAGAAGGCTGCGTCACAGGCCCGAACCGAGGCCGATCGGCTTCACGCCGAGCAAGCCGCAGCCGCGCAGGCAATCGACGCCGCCGAGGTGCGGATCAGCGCGGCGAACGCGCGCCTGCGCCTCGCCTCGGCTTTCGTCGCTGCCCATCGGGAGCAGCTGGCAGCCGAGCAGCAGCCGGTGTCTTCGCTGCTCGCCGGCCTTGCCAACATGGCGCGCCGACCGCCGCTGCTGGTGCTCGCCGAGCAGGGCGGCACCGACGAGCTGGTCAAGGTCCGCCTGCTGCTCGATTCGACGCTGCCGGTGATCCGCAGCCGCACGGCCAGGCTGTCGGCAGAGCTTGCCCACGGGCAGCGGCTGCAGCGCTCGGCGCTGGCCGCGCGCGCCGAGCTCGCCCGCAGCCGCGACAACCTCACCATCCGCCGCCAGGCCTATGCCCAGCTCGAGCGCAAAGCGGTCGAGCAGGCGCTGGCCTCGAGCGGCAAGGCGCTCGGCACGAGCGACGTCGCCATGGCGGCGGGGGAGGACATCGAGCGGCTGCGCGGCGAGGAGGCCAACAACCAGTCGATCCGGGCCGTCGCCGGCCAGCTCGCCGCGCAGGACCCGGCGCCGCTCAGCCCGTTCGCGCCGGATGGCGGTGCACCGCGACCCGCCTTTGCCTACCAGCTCCCGGCGGCCGCGGCGGTCACCGAAGGTCTCCAAGCGGTGAACGACAGCGGGGTGCAGTCGCGCGGGCTGACGCTGGCGACTTGGCGCGGGGCGCCGCTGACGGCGCCAGCCGACGGCGTGGTCAAGTTCGCCGGGCCGTTTCGCGATTATGACGGCGTGCTGATCATCGACCATGGCGGCGGCTGGCTGAGCCTGATCGTCAATGTCGCGACCGAGCTTCACCCCGGGGACCGCGTCCACGTAGGTGACGCTATCGGCCGAGCGCTTGGCCCGCTGCAGGTCGAATTGTCCCAGAATGGGCGTCGAATCTCGCCTGCCATCATCGCCGGTTCATCTCCATCTCTGTCAAAGGTCTTGAAACGCGGCTAAAACCCCGCGCCATGACCCAGGCCCGACAGATCGACTAGGACTCGACCATGAAATTCGACATGAAGCTTCTGCCTCCGCTCACGCTCGTCGGAGCGCTCGCCCTGGTGCCCGTCACCGCCAGCTCATTCGCGGCTGCGGACACGACCAATTACCAGGAGCTCGAGAAATTCATGAGCGTCTACGAGCGGGTCAAGGCCAACTACGTCGAACCGGTCGACGACCACACGCTCATCAAGGGCGCGATCGACGGCATGCTCGCCGCGCTCGACCCGCACTCGTCCTATGCCGAGGCGGCCGACTTCGACCAGCTCAAGACCACCACCGACGGCAATTACGGCGGGCTCGGCCTCAGCGTCTCGATCGAGGACGGCGCGGTCAAGGTGATCGCGCCGACCGAGGACACGCCGGCGTGGCGCGCTGGCATCAAGGCCGGCGATTACATCACCCACATCAACGGCGAGCTGGTCTACGGCCTGACCCTCGACGAGGCGGTCACCAAGATGAAGGGTGATCCGGGCACCAAGGTCAACCTCACCATCGTTCGTCCAGGGCGGGACAAGCCGTTCGACCTCAGCCTCGTGCGCGAACGGATCGAGCTTCGCCCGGTCAAGTGGGAGATCAAGGACGGCGTCGGCTACATCAACATCAACACCTTCACCGGCAACGTCGCCGACCAGACCAAGGCCGCGCTGATCGGCATCGACAAAGCGACCGGCGGCCACCCGATCGGCTATGTCGTCGACCTCCGCTCGAACCCCGGCGGGCTGCTCGACCAGGCGGTGGACGTCGCCGACGACTTCCTCGACAGCGGCGAGATCGTCTCGCAGCGCGGCCGCACCAAGGACGACATCGAGCGCTATTACGCCCGTCCGGGCGACATGGCCCACGGCCTTCCGGTGATCGTGCTCACCGACGCCGGCACCGCCTCCGCCTCGGAGATCGTGGCCGGCGCGCTGCAGGACCATCGCCGCGCGCTGATCATGGGCGAGAAGAGCTTCGGCAAGGGATCGGTTCAGACGGTGGTGCAGACCGGCCCCGCGTCCGCGCTCCGGCTGACGACGGCGCGCTATTACACGCCGTCGGGCCGCTCGGTTCAGGCGGGCGGGATCGAGCCCGACGTCGCCGTCCCGCAGCTCAGCGACCCCGATTACAAGGACCGTAAGCTGGTTCGCGAGGCTGATCTTCGCCGCCACCTGCTCGCCCAGGCCAAGGTCGAGGACAAGCTGCTCGAGGCCGACGACGGCCCCGATCCGCGCTTCGCCGCCAAGGCCGAGGAGCTCGAGAAGAAGGGCATCAAGGACTTCCAGCTCTATTATGCGCTGAACACGATCAAGCGGCTGTCGGCGCCGGTGTCGCTCGCGTCGGCCGCGCCGGCGAAAAAGACTCACTAGCAGCCGGTGACCGACGCGGCCGTGGCCCGGGCGCAATATTCGAGCGGCGTTTCACCCGCCGCCGCGGCGCGGCTGATCGCCTTGCTCCTTCCGCTCGCGCTGCTCGGCGGAGCGCTCGGCTCGCAATATCTCGGGGGCCTTCATCCGTGCGAAATGTGCTACTGGCAGCGTTGGCCGCACGCCGCGGCGATCCTGCTCGCGGCGCTCGCGTTCACG
>JBJMVJ010000146.1:0-22960 GCA_045810685.1 Sphingomonas sp. | reverse complement strand
CGCGGCGGGGTCAGGCGGATGCCTTCGTCCTTGGGGCCGCTGGCGCGGAAGTTGGTCAGCTGCTTGGACTTCAAGGGGTTGACCTCGAGGTCCTGCGGCTTCGCGTTCTCGCCGATCACCATGCCTTCGTAGAGCATGTCGCCGGGCGAGATGAACAGCACGCCGCGGTCTTCGAGCGCGCTCAGCGCGTAGGCGACGGCGGGGCCTTGCTCCATCGAGATGAGGACGCCGTTCTGGCGGCCGGCGATGGGGCCCTTGTAGGGCCCGTATTTTTCGAACAGCCGGTTCATGATCCCGGTGCCGCGCGTGTCCGACAGGAATTCGCCGTGATAGCCGATGAGGCCGCGGCTCGGCGCCGAGAAGGTCAGGCGCGTCTTGCCGCCGCCCGAGGGGCGCATGTCGGTCATCTCGGCCTTGCGGAGGGCCATCTTGTCGATGACGGTGCCGGAATATTCGTCGTCGACGTCGACGACGACGGTCTCGTACGGCTCCTCGCGGCCTGATGGGCCGTCGCGGAAGAGGACGCGCGGGCGGCTGATGCCAAGCTCGAAGCCCTCGCGGCGCAGAGTCTCGATGAGCACGCCAAGCTGGAGCTCGCCGCGGCCGGCGACCTCGAAGCTGTCATTGTCGGCGGCCATGGTGACGCGGATCGCGACATTGCCCTCGGCCTCGCGCTCGAGCCGCTCGCGGATGACGCGGCTCTGGACCTTGTCGCCATCGCGGCCGGCGAACGGGCTGTCGTTGACCGAGAAGCTCATCGCCAGCGTCGGCGGGTCGATCGGCCGCGCGCGGAGCGGCGCCTGGACGGAAGGGTCCGCGAAGGTGTTGGAAACGGTCGCCTTGATGAGGCCGGCGATGGCGACGATCTCGCCCGCCTCGGCGCTCTCGACGGCGACCCGCTCAAGGCCGCGGAAGGCGAACACCTTGGTGGCGCGGCCTTCCTCCACGACATTGCCGTCCACGTCGAGGGCCTTGATCGGCATGTTGGTGGTCAGCTTGCCGCTCTCGATCCGGCCGGTGAGGATGCGCCCGAGGAACGGGTCGCGGTCGAGCAAGGTGGCGAGCATCCGGAACGGGCCGGTGTCGACCCGCGGGCGCGGGACATGATTGACGATCGTTTCGAACAGCGGCGTCAGATCGCCCGAACGGACGTCGTCGGTGAAACCGGCATAGCCGGCCCGGCCGCTCGCGTAGAGCGTCGGGAAGTCGAGCTGCTCGTCGCTCGCCTCGAGGTTGAGGAACAGCTCGAATACCTCGTCGAGGACTTCGGCCGGACGCGCGTCGGGCCGGTCGATCTTGTTGACGACGACGATCGGGCGAAGGCCGAGCGCGAGCGCCTTGCCGGTGACGAACTTGGTCTGCGGCATCGGCCCTTCGGCGGCGTCGACCAGGAGGATGACGCCGTCGACCATCGACAGGATGCGCTCGACCTCGGCGCCGAAGTCGGCGTGGCCGGGCGTGTCGACGATGTTGATGTGGGTCGCGGATTTCGCTCCCGCGGGGGCCCACTCGACGCTCGTGCACTTGGCCAGGATGGTGATCCCGCGCTCTTTCTCGAGATCGTTCGAATCCATCGCCCGCTCCTCGATCCGCTGGTTGTCGCGGAACGTGCCGGACTGGCGGAAGAGCTGGTCGACGAGGGTCGTCTTGCCGTGATCGACGTGGGCGATGATCGCCACGTTGCGCAGGTTCATGATTCAGTTTTTCCGGAAAAGCGTTGGCCGGCGACATAGTGAGAGATGGTCCATGTTGCAATGCAACATGGCACGGCTGGTGGGCTCGAGCGTTTGCACGGCAACCTAACGTACGAAGGAGGCAAGCGATGCCCCGTGGTGCCTATACGTCCAAACAGGACCGCAAGGCCGAGCACATCGAAGAAGGCTATGAGAAGCGCGGCGTTTCCAAGAGTGAAGCCGAGCGGCGCGCCTGGGCGACAGTGAACAAGCAGGACAAGGGCGGCAAGAACGCCGGCCACGGCCGCAAGACCAGCCGCAGCGAAGCCGCCAAGAAGGGTTGGGAAACGCGCCGCCGCCGGGCCAAATAAGCCCGTTATGTGCCGCGCTCGAGGATTTCGATCGCGCGTTCGAGCGCCCGCAGCTCGCTGTGCGCCATGCGCTCGAGCTTTTTCCTGAGCCCGGTGCCGCCGGCAATCCGCGCCGTCAGCTGATCCCGTCCAGCCTGCGTCAGCCGCAGTGCAAGGCGCCGTCGATTATTGGGATCCTGGGTCCGCTCGACGTGCCCGGACCGCACCAGCGAGTCGACCGAGCGGCTGACCGCGGGCGCGCCTCGCCCAACCAGCCTGGCCACGTCATTAAGCGTCGCCGGCTCTTTGCTGCCGATCGCGCTCAGCAGCTTGCGCCGCGCGCGCTCGGTGCGGTCGGCGGGCCCTTCCGCAACCCACATATGGGCGACCGCGGTGAACCGCGCGGCAAGCGCCTCCGGTGTCGAGCCCCCCATGACCATGCTTGCAGACTAGCAAATGTTTGGGACAGTGCAATATTGTTGTTCGTTACGGTCCCGTCATTTGCGAGCGAAGCCAACAATGCGGACCGCGGCCCGACGTCATTGCGAGCGGAGCGAAGCAATCCACTGGCGCCAAGGTGGATTGCCGCGTCGCCTTCGGCTCCTCGCAATGACGGGATCGAGGCGTCATTGCGAGCGCAGCGAAGCAATCCACTCGTGCCAAGATGGATTGCCGCGTCGCCTTCGGCTCCTCGCAATGACGTCATCCACGCGTCATTGCGAGCGGAGCGAAGCAATCCAGGCTGAGCGCCAGTGGATTGCTTCGTCACTGCGTTCCTCGCAATGACGTGAAGATGGCCAGTGACACCCCGCCCCTTCCCCGCAACGTCTGGGTGCTCGGCCTGGTCAGCCTGTTCATGGACCTGTCGAGCGAAATCTATCACGCGCTGCTTCCGGCGTTCATCACCATCGTGCTGGGGCTTCCCGCCACCGCGCTCGGCGCAATCGACGGAATCGCGGAAGCAACCGCGAACTTCGCCAAGCTTTTCTCCGGCCGGCTGTCGGACCGAAGCCTCAAACGCAAGCCCTGGGTGATGGCGGGCTACGGCCTTGCTGCTTTGTCGAAGCCTTTGTTCCCGCTCGCGACCACTGCGCCGGCGGTGCTGGTCGCGCGCTTCGCCGACCGCATCGGCAAGGGCCTGCGCGGCAGCCCGCGCGACGCGATGATCGCCGACGAGACGCCGCCCGAGATCCGCGGCCGCGCGTTCGGCCTGAGGCAAGCGATGGACACGGCCGGCGCCTTGCTCGCGCCGCTCGTTGCCATCGCGCTGATGGCGTGGCTCGCGAGCGATATCCGCGCGGTCTTCTGGATCGCCGTGATCCCCGCCGGCATTTCGTTCCTGCTCGCGTGGCTCGCGCTCAGGGAGCCCGAGCAGCATCTTGCGCCGATCAAGAAGTCGCCCTTCTTTGCGGGTTTCCGACTGCTCGACAAAGGCACGAAGCGCCTCCTCCAGGTCGGGTTCCTGTTCGGACTCGCCCGTTTCTCCGAAAGCTTCCTGATCCTCAAGGGAATCGATGTCGGCCTCAAGGAAGCGATGTCGCCGCTAACGCTCGCGATCTTCAATCTTGCCTATGTCGTGCTCGCCTATCCGGCGGGCGCACTTAGCGACCGGATGAGCCCGAAATCGATCCTGATGGCGGGCATGGCGATGCTCATCGCCGGCGACATCGTGCTTGCGGCGACGGGCAATTTTGCCGGCCTGGTGATCGGAACGACGCTGTGGGGCGCGCATATGGCGCTCACGCAGGGAATCTTTTCCCGGATGGTTGCCGACAGCGCGCCCGAGCATTTGCGGGCAACCAGTTTCGGCGCCTTCTGGTTCGTGACGGGACTCGCTGCGCTTCTGGCCAGCCTCGAGGCCGGCTGGCTGTGGGACCGTCAGGGCTCATCGGCCACCTTCATCACCAGCGCGGCAATCGCGGCCGCGGCGGTCGCGATGCTGAGCCTGCTGCATGAAGACGATTTGAGGACTAGCGCGTAAACTTCTCTTCGCGCTGCGCTTTGTCGAGCAGCAGCCGGGAGAAGCTGAACTCGGGCTTCATCCGCGCTTCCTGGCGCCTGAGGCCGTCGACGATTGTCGGCAGCCCGACCGTGTCGGCCCAGAACATCGGGCCGCCGCGATAGACCGGCCAGCCGTAGCCATAGACCCACACCACGTCGATGTCGGACGCCCGCTGGGCGATCCCTTCCTCGAGGATCTTCGCGCCCTCGTTGACCATCGTGTATAGTGTGCGCTCGACGATCTCGTCGTCGGTGATGGTGCGGCGTTCGACGCCCTGCTTTTTGGCGAAATCTTCGATGATCTGCTCGACCACCGGCGAGGGGCTCGGCCGCCGCTTCTCGTCATAATCATAAAAGCCGGCGCCCTTCTTCTGGCCCCAGCGATCGATCGCGCAAAGCGCGTCGCGAATATTTTCGATCCGGCCCGGGTCGCGGTGCCAGCCGATGTCGACCCCGGCGAGATCGGCCATTTGGAACGGGCCCATCGGCATGCCGAATTCGACGTGGACGCGATCGACCTGCTCGGGGCTGGCGCCCTCGAGCAGCAGCTTGGTCGCCTCGATCTGGCGCGGCATCAGCATGCGGTTGCCGATGAAGCCGTGGCAGACGCGCGCCACAACCGGCACCTTGCGGATCTTCTTGCCGATCTGCATCGCCGTCAGCAACACGTCGGGCGCGGTCTTGTCGCCGCGCACGACCTCGAGCAGCTTCATGACGTTGGCCGGCGAGAAGAAGTGCATGCCGACGACGTCCCCAGGCCGCGAGATGCTCGCCGCGATCTCGTTGACGTCGAGGTAGGAGGTGTTGGAGGCGAGGATCGCTCGAGGCTTGGCGATCGCGTCGAGGCGGCCGAACACCTCCTTCTTCACGTCCATATTCTCGTACACCGCTTCGATGATCAGGTCGCAGCCGGCGAGCGCCTGGAAATCGAGCGTGGGACTGAGCAGCCCCATCGCCTTGCCGACCTGCTCGGCCGTCAGCTTTCCCTTGGCGGCACTCGCTTCGTAATTGCGCAGCATCACGCCGGTGCCGCGATCGAGCGCTTCCTGTCCCATTTCAACGATGGTCACGGGAATGCCCGCGCTGAGGAAATTCATCGAGATGCCACCGCCCATGGTGCCGGCGCCGATGACTCCGACGCGGCCCACCGGGCGCGGTTCGGTGCCCTCGGGCAGGCCTTCGATCTTCGCCGCCTTGCGCTCGGCGAAGAAGAAATATTGCTGGGCACGCGCCTGGGTGCCGCTCATCAGCTCCATGAACAGCTTGCGCTCTTCGATCACGCCCTCGGAATAGGGCTTCTCGGTCGCGATCCGGACCGCCTCGATATTCTTGAGCGGCGCCTCGAAGCCGCGGAACTTCTTGCCATTGTCGCGGAGGAAATCGTCGAACACCGCCGGGTCGACGTTGCCGGTCTTGTCCTCGCGCTCGCTGCTCCGTGGCAGCGGGCGGACATCGCGCACCTCCTCGGCGTAACCGACCGCGTGCGGGAGGAGCTCGCCTTCGATGAGGCGGTCGACGAGGCCGCAATCGAATGCTTGCTTGGCGCCGATCGGGTTGCCGGTCGCGCACATTTCGAGTGCTTTCCTGACTCCGGCGACGCGCGGCAACCGCTGCGTGCCGCCCGCGCCGGGCAGCAGGCCGAGCTTGACCTCGGGCGTGCCGAGCTTCGCCGACGGAACCGCTACGCGATAATGGCAGGCGAGCGCGACCTCGAGCCCGCCGCCGAGCGCGGTGCCGTGGATCGCCGCGACCACCGGCTTGGCGCAAGCTTCGATTGCGTCGACCACCGTCGGCAGCCACGGCATTTGCGGCGGCTTGCCGAACTCGGTGATGTCGGCGCCGGCGAAGAAGGTCTGGCCGTCGCAGGCGATGACCACCGCCTTGATCGCGTCATCGGCCTCCGCCTCGGCGATCGCATCGACGAGGCCCTGGCGGACTGGCGTCGAGAGCGCGTTCACCGGCGGGTTGTTCGACAGCACGATCAGCACGTCGCCGTGCCTGCGGGTCGAAATCGGGCTGGTCGTCACCTCGTCCATCACGTCTTCCATGTCGGTTCTCCGGGCTCGCCGCTAAGCCGCCGCATTGCGCGAAACAAGCCTGATGTGCCACTTTCCTGACATGGAAGTAAGTAAGCCCGAGTCCGAGCATGTCGACGTGCTGATCGTGGGCGCCGGCATTTCCGGCGTCGATGCCGCGTTCCGCTTCAAGCAGCGCTGCCCGGGCAAGAGCTTCGCGATCGTCGAGGCGCGCGAGCGGATCGGCGGCACCTGGGACCTGTTCCGCTACCCCGGCGTGCGGTCAGATTCGGACATGTTCACCCTGGGCTTCCCGTTCCAGCCGTGGCGCAGCGACCTCGCGATCGTCGGCGGCGACGCGATCCGCGACTATGTCGAGCAGACGGCGCGGGAGCACGGCATCTTTGAGCGCATCCGTTTCGGGCATCGGGTGGAGCGGGCGAGCTGGTCGTCGGCCGAGCGTCGCTGGATCGTGGAAACGGACCGCGGCCGCTTCACCTGCGCGTTCCTCTACCTCGCCAGTGGCTATTATGATTATGCCCAGGGTCATCGGCCGGAATGGCCCGGAGAGGCCGATTACCGCGGGCGCATCGTCCACCCGCAATTCTGGCCCGACGATATGGATTTTTTGGGCAAGCGCGTCGCGGTGATCGGCAGCGGCGCGACCGCGGTGACGCTGGTTCCGGCGCTGGCCGACAAGGCCGCCCACGTGACCATGGTCCAGCGTTCGCCGAGCTATATCGTGGCGCGGCCGGCACGCGAGAAAGTCGCGGGCTGGCTGCAGCGCAGCCTCCCTCCGTGGATCGCCCACCAGGCGACGCGGTGGTTCAACATCCTGCTCACCATCTTCATGTACGGCCGGGCGCGGCGGAAGCCGGAGCGCGTCTCCAACTGGATTCGCGAGCAGATCCGCCAGCAGCTGCCGGCGGGATACCCGGTCGAGCGCGACTTCACGCCGTCGTACAAGCCGTGGGACCAACGGCTGTGCCTGGTGCCCGACGGCGACCTGTTCGCGGCGATGCGCGGGGGCAAGGTGTCGATCGCCACCGGATCCATCGAACGCTTCACCGCCACCGGCCTGCGGCTCACGGGCGGCGAAGAGATTCCCGCCGAGATCATCGTCACCGCGACCGGGCTCAACGTGCGCCTGCTCGGCGGCATCGCGCTCGATGTCGACGGCAAGCGCGTCGATCCGGCCGAGCAGCTGCTCTACAAGGGCATGATGCTGAGCGGCGTCCCCAATCTGTTCGTCGCACTCGGCTACACCAATGCTTCATGGACGCTGCGCAGCGACCTCACCGCGCGGACCGTGTGCCGGCTGCTCAACCACATGCGGCGCAGCGCCTACGCCGTGGCGGTGCCACGGCCGGACGGCAGCGGGATCGAACGCCGGCCGGTGCTCGAGCTCAGTTCGGGCTATCTCCAGCGCGCGCTCGCGCAGCTGCCGAGCCAGGGACATCGCCAGCCCTGGCGAGTCCGCCAGAATTACGTCGCGGATCTGGCGGCGATGAGGTTCGGGCGAATTGACGAGGAGCTGGAGTTCAGCGCGGCCGGGCGCTGAAGCTAACGCCTGCGCGACACCAGGATAAGGACCAGGCCAAGAACGGCGAGGATGGCGCCGCGAAGCACCCACGGCCGCTGGTCGATCATGAAGCTCGATGCCGGCCAGTGAATGGTGCCCGTACCCTGCCCGATCCACAGCAGGCCCATGAGCAGGCCGAGGATGCCGAGGATGAGGAGAGCTGTTTTCATAGGCGTGTCACGTTGGACCCGCTGTCGAATGTCCGCAATGGGGGGAAAGCGGACGCTAGAGGCGCCTTTTCGGGACAAGGCGAATGAGGAGGAAACGGACACCTTCCCAAATGGCCATGCTGCCAATGAGCGCGATAAAAAATGCGGCGGTTTCGTCAGCACTGACCATGCTGATTACCATCAGCGCGAACGCAGCGGCGGCGCAGAGGGCGACTACTTCTATAATCATTCGGCGCATCGGGTCTCATACCGGAAGGAGCCATCGGTGTAATGTCCGCAATGGGTGGAAAGCTGACATCAGGAGATTGGGCCTACTAGGCAGCAACGAGCGCGATCTCAGGCGAGCTAATCGCCCGGTCCACCCTGTCGCTAATCACTTGATCGGTCTCTCGGCAGCGCTGTACGCCCGATTGATGGTGCCTCATTCCCCGGACCGGTCGCGCGATCGTCGGATCGAGGATCCGAGCAATCTGTGGATCATTCATCCCACTGCGCGCGCGCTGCTGCCGTGGTTCGTTGCCGCTGGCATCTCCGCAAACGCGGTGTCTGTGGGCGGACTATGCGTCGGAGCCCTTGCGGCGCTGGCAGACGCCAATTGGCACCGCTGGCCGTTCACATTCATCGGATTGTTCCTGTCGATGGCGTGGCTTGTAGCCGACGGGCTGGATGGCATGATCGCCCGCGCCACCGGCACCGCCAGCGCAACAGGACGTTTTTTGGACGGGCTGTGCGATCATGGCGTATTCTTCCTGATCTACGTCGCGCTGGCCGCGTCGATCGGAACCGGGGAGGCCTGGAGCCTGGCCGCGTGCGCCGGCGGGTTCCACGCGCTGCAGTCGAACCTGTATGAAGGCGAGCGAGCCCGGTTTCACCGCCGCTGCATGGGCATCGCAGCTGTAACGACCGCACCTGCCCCAAACCGACTGGTGCGGATGTATGACCATATCTCGGGACTTGTCGACAGGTTCGCGCTGCGCTTCGACGAAGCTCTTTTAGACCATGCGGACGCGGCACAGCTCGGCCCCCTATATGCCCCCGCAGCTGCGAAGCCGTTGCGGCTTATGAGCCTCCTCAGCGCGAATGTGCGGGTGTATGCGGTTTTCATCGCGTGCATGGCACGAGATCCCCGCCTCTTTTGGTGGTTCGAAATCATCCCTATGACGGCGATCCTCGTCATAGGCCTCTTCTGGCACCGTGCCGTCCAATCCCGACTGATCCGCAAAATGGTTTCCGCGGCAGCATCATGAACTTCACTAACGAGCGACTTAAAGGACGTTACAAATTAATGTCGAACATCAACATCGCGATTATTGGCGTTGGAAACTGCGCTAGTTCCCTCGTCCAGGGCCTCTCTTATTATCGCGACGGGGCCAACGATACGACCGGTCTCATGCATTGGGAGGTCGGCGGCTATCGGCCTTGCGATATCCAAGTCGTTGCGGCCTGGGACGTTGACCGCCGCAAAGTCGGCAAGGACGTGGCGGACGCGATCTTCGCAAAGCCAAACTGCACAGAGGTGTTCTGCGCGAACGTTCCCGCAACCGGCGCGGTCGTGCGCATGGGCAGGACGCTCGATGGGATCGCGGATCACATGGAGGATTATCCGCAAGACCGCACGTTCCAGAGATCCGATGAAGCTGAGCCCGACGCGGCCGATGTCGTGCGGTTGCTCAAGGAATCGGGCGCAGAAGTGCTGGTCAACTATCTTCCGGTAGGGAGTCAAAAAGCGACCGAATTCTACGCTGAGTGCGCGCTCGAGGCCGGGGTCGCGTTCGTCAACTGCATCCCCGTGTTTATCGCGAGCGACGCTGGCTGGGCGCAGCGGTTCCGTGAGCGAGGACTTCCGATCATCGGCGACGACATCAAAGCGCAGCTCGGCGCCACCATCGTTCACCGAGTCCTCACCGACCTGTTCGCGAAGCGCGGCGTTCGCCTGGAGCGGACGTACCAGCTCAATACCGGCGGCAACACCGATTTCCTCAACATGCTGAATCGCTCGCGCCTTGCCTCAAAGAAGGAAAGCAAGACCGAAGCCGTCCAGGCGGTGGCTGAGCGGCGCCTAGAAGATGAAAACATTCACGTAGGCCCGTCCGATTACGTCGCCTGGCAAAACGACAACAAGCTGTGCTTCCTGCGCATGGAGGGGGCGATGTTTGGCGGGGTCCCGATGAACCTTGAGATGCGGCTGTCGGTTGAAGATTCGCCGAACAGCGCCGGCGTCGCCATCGATATGATCCGCTGCGCGAAGCTAGCGCTCGATCGCGGCCAGAGCGGACCGATCAGTGCGCCCGCCGCTTATTTCTGCAAGCACCCGCCCGAGCAGATGACCGACGACCTTGCTCAGAACGCTGTCGAAGACTTCATCCTCAATCAATGACATGATTTCGACCGCGATCCTGCTCGCCGCAGGGGAGGGCCGCCGCCTGCGGTCGGCGGCTCCGTTCAAGCCGCTGTGCACGGTCGCAGGTCGCTCGCTGCTTGCGCATGCGCTTCACGGCTTCGCGGAGGCGGGGCTGAAGCGCGCCGTAGTCGTGCTCGGCTATGGCGCTGATGAGATCGCCGCGCACATCGCCGAACATCGCTGGCCCATCGCCGTGCAATCGGTAAGGACGAGCGATTATCGGCGTCCCAACGGAACCTCGGTGTTGGCAGCGGAGCCGCTCGTCGGGACAGAGGAAGCCTTGCTCGCGATGTGCGACCATTTTGTGGAGCCGGCCCTCTACCGGCTGGTTGCGCAGGCGGGCGCCTCCGCCGGCGCGCGGCTTGGTATCGACCGGCGCATCGAGAATGACTGCATCGACCTGGAAGACGTCACACGCGTGCAGACTGCAGGCGAGCGGATTGTGGCGATCGGTAAAGGCCTCATGCCGTACGACTGTTTCGACACGGGCGTATTTGCCATCGGGCCTTCCTTGTTCACGGCGCTGCGGAGCCTCCCATGGCCTTCACTGACGGACGGTATGCGAAGTCTCGCGGCCGACGGAACTGCGTTCACGGTCGACTGCGGCGACCTCAGCTGGATCGACGTGGACGACAAATTTGCACTCGAAAAGGCCGAGTACCTCGCGCAGAATGCATTAGGGTAAGCCGATATTCGAAGGCGCTCAGGCACGTAAATGTTACAAGTGCCCCCTTCTCACCCCTTGCGGCCCTTTACCCCGAGCCGGGATCTTCACGATCGCGCCAGGTTTTTCTCTGGATGTGCGTGACGAAGCCAATGGTCGAAATCAGACACTCGGCTAATGTCTGCGTTGGCTGGGAAGCGGACGTTGACGGGTTAAAGTGCTGACATGGCCTCTCGCTGCTCCGCTATGCTCGTTTTCGCTGCAATGGCCGCAGTTTTTGTCTGCGCTCCAGTTAATGCTGATCATCTAGAGCGGATCGCTGGCGTGCCCTGCGAAAGGCTGGAGCCAAATGACTGGCTCGTGCCTCCGCCGTCGAGCTTTCGAAGTGAAAAGATCAAACCTGGCCTCGTGCTCGTCGTCAGGAAGCGCGTGGCAAAAGCAGTGTCATTGCTTGCCAGAAAGGCGGTTGTGCGCATCACGGATGCTGACGTTCTCTCGCTGGCCGGCACTCGATCTCCGCCTCATCCACCGGCACTCCATCCATATCTTGTCCGCGCAGTAGACATGTTGCCGTCGACATCCCTCCAAGTCGGAACCGAAGCAAATAACCTTTCCGTATTCACCTTTCGCCTAGGGTGTCCGCGTAACTTGAAGACGCCGATTATCGTATTCCTGCGATCCAAGCCGCGATCGGTTTTTGTCGACGCTGAAGGCGCTCTCTAGGATGCGTCTAATGCAATGGGTGGAAAGCGGACATTGAACCCGCAGTTCCGCCATGCAAGCCTTCGCAGATGGACAAATCGCCAACGATAAAAGCTGCGCGCCACTTTCTCGCGGTCGTGTGGGACGGCAACGCGCCTAACGACGCGGCTGTACTTGCAGCACTGGATCGCCTTGTCGCAGCCTATCACGACACACCCGATGTCAGACCATCCGAAAGCGAGTTGGAGGCACCAAGGTCGGGAGGACCGCCACTCTACGAGGTGATAGCGAAGCGCTTTCCAGATTACGGATACTATCCAGTTTCAGACCCAGCAGGCTCACCCGGCGACGAAGCGGCAGCGATGACGGGTGACGCAATAGACGACCTGATGGACCTTACCTTAGACATGCGCGAAGTCGTTTGGCTTGCCGACCATGTCGGAGCGGACGATGCGCATTGGTCCTTCAGGCTCCTGTTCTTCCATTGGGGTCGTCACGCGCGCGAACTGTCTCTCTATCTGCACGCGCGTCAGTTCGGCTGACGTCGGCGATCGGTGGAAAGCTGCCATTAGGCGACAAGAGATTTGCGCGACGTCGCCGAAGCTAGCTGCTACTGTCACTCGCTTGCGAAGCTGGGTGTGGTTCTGTTGCGTTGCGTGTCACTCTCTCTTGAGCGGGAGGCAGCATGGTAAAGCCCGTGAAGTTTGCGCACGTCGTCTATCAGACGCGGCGCTTCGATGAGATGATTGCCTGGTACCGCAATGTGTTCGAGGCAGAGGTGGTTTACGAAAATCCGGCGCTCGCGTTCCTCACTTACGACGGCGAGCACCATCGGTTCGCCTTCGCCAATCTCGACATCCTCAAGCCTGGCGGCAAGTCTCCCGATGACAGAGGCGAGATCGGCGTCAATCACGTCGCCTACACATACGCGAATGTGGGCGACTTGATGGAGACCTATGCGCGGCTAAAGCGCGCCGGAATTAAACCGTACTGGCCAGTCCACCACGGAACTACGCTTTCGGTCTATTACGCAGATCCCGATGGCAATCGGATGGAGTTCCAGGTCGATTGCGGAACGGTTGAGCAAGCAACAGCCCTGATGCGAACGCCTGCATTTGCCGCCAATCCGGTTGGGGTGATGTATGATCCCGACGCATTGCTGGCCCGGTTCGAGGCCGGCGAACCGGAGGAGATGCTGCTGGCAATGCCCTCTGGCGGTCCTTCGCCAATCCCGGCAGCGCACGGCATGAGCTGACGCCAATTGTAATCCCAACGCCGCGCGATGGTCCGCAATGGGTGAAAGCCGACATTATGTCCTTCGCTTCGCGAGCCTGTCGAGCGTCGTGGAAATCGCCAAAGTGACGAGTGACCCGAAAAACAGCCATTCGCCTATCTGATACCGCCGAACCAAATAAGAGCAGGTGCGGTAGACCTGCCCTTTCAGTTTAATGGAAGCCAGCAGATGGCAAGATCGCGGTTCGGGTGACCAGATGGCTCCTTGTGTAAACCACATCATAGCCGCCCCGATTACGCCAGCTACGAAGCAAAGCTTTCCCATTATCCCGATAAGCTTTTCCGAGCGAGTACGTGCGCGATCGGGATGGAAGAAGAGTTCTGCAATTAAAATGAGCGCCAATAGGGCGCCCCCACCGAGCGTTACCAGATCACCGTCCATGTCGAGCTTATTGAGCAGCTCGCTAATGTCCGCAATGGCTCGGATGCGGACATTGGCGTTCCCGCCTTTTCGCTTTCCTATTCGGACCCGCCGTGCTTGGCACATCGCCATGGCCGTGTGCTCAAATCGCCCGTCGACTATTCGCGATCAAAGCCTCGCGCGCACGCGCGTAACTTCGCTGCGTTCACTGCCTTTCGACTGAATTGGGACCTATGATGACCGACCTCGACGCCTTCCGGTCCGACACCCGCGCGTGGCTGGAGGCGAATTGCCCGGCGGAAATGCGCTCGCCGCTCCGCTCGGAGGCGGACGCCTGCTGGGGCGGGCGCAACTGGACCTTTCAGTCGGACGCGCAGCGACGCTGGCTCGAGGTGATGGCTGAGCGCGGCTGGACAGTGCCCGATTGGCCGAAGGATTATGGCGGCGGCGGCCTGTCCGCGGCCGAAGCGCGGGTGCTGAAGGAGGAGATGGCGCGGATCGGCGCTCGGCCGCCGCTGACCAGCTTCGGAATCTCGATGCTCGGGCCGGCGCTGCTCAAGTTCGGCACCGAGGAGCAGAAGCGGCACTACCTCGGGCAGATCGCACGCGGCGGGATCCGCTGGTGCCAGGGCTATTCGGAGCCCGGCGCCGGTTCCGATCTTGCCGGGCTCCAGACGAAGGCAGAGGACAAAGGCGATCACTGGCTGGTCAATGGCCAGAAGGTGTGGACCAGCTACGCCGACAAGGCCGACTGGATCTTCTGCCTGGTGCGCACTTCGAGCGAGTCCAAGCAGGGCGGGATCAGCTTCCTGTTGTTCGACATGCAGACGCCCGGCGTTTCGACCAAACCGATCCTGCTGATCAGCGGCAATTCGCCGTTTTGCGAGACCTTTTTCGATGATGTGAAGGTGCCGAAGACGCAGATCGTCGGCGAGGTCAACAAGGGCTGGGATGTCGCCAAATATCTGCTCGGCCATGAGCGCGAGATGATCAGCGGCATGGGCTTGGGAATGGGCGGATCGCTCGGCGCCGCCACCAAGCCGGCCGATCCTCTACTCCGCGCCGAGATCGCGGCGTTCGACGTCGACGCGTTCGCCTTCGCGGCGATGAGCGAGCGCTTCGCGGCCATGTGGAAGGCCGGCGAAGCGCCTCCGGCGAGCCCGAGCATGATGAAATATGCCGGGACCGAGCTCAACAAGCGGCGCAACGAACTAGCGATGGCGGCCGGCGGCAGCGAGGCGCTGGAGTGGGAGGGCGAGCGCAGCAAAGGCGGCAAGGCGCCGCGCGACTGGCTGCGCTCCAAGGGCAATTCGATCGAGGGCGGGACCAGCGAGATCCAGCTCAACATCATCGCCAAGCACATCCTGCGGCTGCCGAACGCATGAGCCTCCTGACCGACGACCAGAAGATGCTGCAGGACACCGCAGCGAGCTTCCTTGCCGAGCATGGCAATATTGCGAAGGAGCTTCGGCACTGGCGCGACATCGGCTGCACCGATGGCTTCGGCCATGCCTTGTGGAAACAGTTCGCCGAGCTCGGCCTCACCGGCATCGCGATTCCCGAGAGCCATGGCGGACTCGGGCTCGGCGCGACCGAGGCCGCGCTGGTGCTGGAAGAGATCGGCCGCAACCTCACGCCCTCGCCGTTCCTCGGCACGGCCGTCGCTGCGCCGCGCGCGATCGCGGGCACCGCGCATGCCGACCGTTGGTTCCCGGCGATCCTCTCGGGCGATGCGGTGCTCGCGCTTGCCGTCGACGAAGGGCCGCGGCACGCACCCGAGCAGACTGCGTTGGAAGCGAAGCGACAGGGCAATGGCTTCGTGCTCAGCGGCGACAAGCAGTTCGTGGCCCAAGGCGCATCGGCCGACATGATCGTCACCGCTGCTCGGACAGGTGGCTCGCCCGGCGAGCGCGAGGGGATCACTTTGTTCGCCGTGCCGAAGGATGCGGCCGGCCTGACGACCGACAATCTGCCTTTGGTCGACAGCTCGAAAGCCGCGCGGTTGACCTTTGCCGACGTTCAGCTCGATGCCGACGCGGTGATCGGCGACGTCGACGGTGGATGGCAGCCGCTGTCGCGTGCGCTCGCCGCGGGAAGCGCGGGCGCCGCGGCGGAACTCGTGGGTGTGGCCGCGGGCGCGTCGGCAATGACTCTCGATTACCTCAAGCAACGCAAGCAATTCGGAAAGCTCATCGGCGAGTTCCAGGCGCTCCAGCATCGTGCGGCGCATCTCTATGCGGAGATCGAGATCGCCCGCGCATCCGCTTTCAAGGCGGCGCAGCTGCTCGACGAGGGCGACGAGCGCGCGGAACTCTACGTCTCCGTCGCCAAGACCAAGGCGGCCGACGCGGCCAGTCTCGCTGTGCGCGAGGGGGTCCAGATGCACGGCGGCATCGGCATGACCGACGAGCATGACATCGGCCTGTTCATGAAGCGGGAAGCCGTCCTGGGCGAGCTGTTCGGCGATGTTTACTACCACCGCGACCGGGTCGCCCGGCTCAGCGGATATTGAGCATGGCCGAGCCGGACGCGCCGAGGGAGCTCGAGCAGGAGACCGCGGAGATCGAGCGCAGCGCCAAGGCCGTCGAGAAGAGCACGGCCGAGCTGACCGACAGTGCCGACCGGCGGACGACGCTGGCGAATGACCGGACGCTGCTCGCCGCCGAGCGGACATACGCTGCCTGGGTGCGGACCGGGCTCGCGGCGCTCGCCGGCGGGATCGGCGCCCGGGCGCTGGCCAAGGACATCCTGCCGGCGTGGGTCGGCCAGGTGACCGGATCGGTGCTGGTGATCTTCGCCGGTTTTTGCCTGGTCGCAGCCGTGTGGCGCGAGCTTCAGGGCTTCAAATGGACGGCGCACTCCGACATCCGGCCGCTGCCGCAGTCGCTGCTCGTTCCGATGAATTGCTTGCTGCTGGTCGTCGCGCTTGCGGCACTGGTCGGCATTTGGGCGAGCTGAGCGGGGTTAGCCGCGCGCCTTGAACCCGCCGACGATGCCGAGAATGAACGCGGTGATGAGCGCGAGCTGGACCTTGCCGTCGGGATCGCTCCAGCCGAAATATTTGCCGCCGAAGCCGACCAGGGCAACGAACATCGCGATCGCGATTCCAGCCGCCATAAGCTGTCTCCCATGAGCCGGTGAAATACTGACCGGCGCTTGGCGCAGTTTCGGCGATCAAGGTAAACAGAGCGTAAAGCTTGCCCCCAAAGGAGGCTCTGGCCATAGGGGCGGAACAGCGGACGAGGACTGAGCCAAGCCGATGAAAGCGCGCGTGTTCGTCACTTTGAAGAACGGGGTGCTCGACCCTCAGGGCAAGGCCATCCACCATGCGCTCGAGGGGCTGGGGTTCAGCGGCGTCAACGACGTCCGCGCGGGCAAGCTGATCGAGCTCGACCTTGCTGAGGGCATAAGCGACAGCGACATCGAAGACATGTGCCGCAAGCTGCTCGCCAACACGGTGATCGAGAACTTCCGCATCGAGCGGCTCGAGGATGCGGCGTGAACAGCGCGGTCATCGTCTTCCCCGGCTCCAATTGCGACCGCGACCTCGCCGTCGCGCTGGAGCAGGTGACCGGGCGCAAGCCGGCGATGGTGTGGCACAAGGACAGCGAGCTTCCGCAAGGCACCGAGTTCATCGGCGTTCCGGGCGGCTTCTCCTACGGTGATTATCTGCGCTCCGGCGCGATGGCGGCGCGCTCGCCGATCATGCGCGCGGTAACGGAGGCGGCGAACCGCGGCGTGCCGGTCATCGGCATTTGCAACGGCTTCCAGGTGCTGACCGAGGCGGGGCTGCTGCCGGGCGCGCTGATGCGCAACGCACGGCTGAGCTTCGTTTGCCGGCCGGTGCGGCTCCGCGTCGAGAACAGCCAGAGCCTGTTCACCGCTGCCTATGACGCCGGCGAGGAGATCGTCTTCCCGGTCGCTCACCACGACGGCAATTATCAGGCCGACGATGCGACGCTCGACCGCCTGGAAGGCGAAGGGCGCGTCGCCTTGCGCTACCTCGAAGACGTCAACGGCTCAGCGCGGCAGATCGCTGGCATCCTCAACGACAGCGGCAACGTGCTCGGCCTGATGCCGCACCCGGAGCGGATGATCGAGCCCGCGCATGGCGGCACCGACGGCCGCCGACTGTTCGAAGGGCTGCTGGAGACGGTGAACGCTTAAACGTCGGTCGCGAACGGCGTGAAGTCGGTCCCGACGTCGTACACGTCGACGCCTTCCTTGCGCTTGAGCCAGCCGACCACCGCATAGGTCGCCGGGGTCAGCAGCACTTCCCAAGTCACTTTCAGCACGAACTGGCTGAGCATCACCTCCAGCATCGTGTTCGCGGGCCAATCGGCCATGCCGAGGAACGCGACCGGGTAGAAAATCAGGCTGTCGATGCCCTCGCCGACGATGGTGCTGCCCCAGAAGCGCAGCCAAAGCCGCCGGCCGCCGCTCCAGATCTTGAGCTTGGCCATGGTGACCGATTCAACGAAGTCGCCGACGAAGAATGCGGCCATCGACGCGAGGATGATCCGCCAGCCGGAGCCGAACACCCGCTCATAGGCTTCCTGACCGGTCCACCCGGACGCGACCGGCAGGTGAACGACGGTCCACTCCATGACCGCCATGAAGGCGAGCGCGGCAAATCCCGTCCAGATGGCGCGCCGTGCGCGGGCGTAGCCGTAGACCTCGGTCATCACGTCATCGATCAGGTAGGAGATGGGGAAGAACAGGATGCCGGCGCCGAACGGCCAGGCGCCGATGCCGGGCAGGTTCACGAACGAGCGTTTCTCCGCGCCGATGACGTTCGACAGCAGCAGCACAACCACGAAGGCGACGAGGACGAAATCGAAGTAGCGGAAGTGTGCGCCGTGTAGCGTGCGCGCCTCGACCTTCCTGATGCCCTCGCTCATTCGAGAGCGCCTAGCGCGGTTCCGCTTGGCGTCAATTGCCGCTAATTCACGTGCCACGCGCGCCCGTAGCTCAGCTGGATAGAGCACGAGCCTTCTAAGCTTGAGGTCGCAGGTTCGAATCCTGCCGGGCGCGCCAAACCGCCGGCGTCGCGAGCACGAACCCGCTCAGTTGTTTGATGCGCGGCCGTCCGACTGCGGGGGTTCGAATCCGACCGGGCGCGCCACACTCGGACCACCAAGTTCGCCCTCGGTAAACTCTGCTTTGGTGGAAAGCTGACATTCCACGTCCGCCTACGGGCGTGTGAAAATGTCCCGCACCACGTAAAGTGGGAACGTCAGGATTATGGCAGCAATGACGCCATACATTACAATCCCGAACCAGAACGCAAGCGGGCGCTTGCTTCGGGAAACGTCCACGCCCCGTCCATTCCAAACGCCGCGTCTCACCCCGCGCACCATCAGCCAAAGGGGAAGGCCGCGATTGCCCCGAACGCCGCGACAACAAGAATGAGAACGCCAACGCTGCTCATGGGATGAAGGTATCACCCGAGCGGCTAATGTCAGCAATGGGTGGAAAGCGGACATTAGGCCGTGCACACATGTGCTACTCGATAAGATCGTCAGCACTGCAATAGAGTGGAGGCTCCGGTGAGCACCGAGAATTGGGCTGAGGAGCGCGAAAGGCTTGTGAGACTGCTCCTAAGCATCGAGGCGGGCGACATTACGCACATTGACCAGGAGGGCCTCGAGCAGCTCCGGCCGACTAACGAGAAGAATGTTGCCGCGCTCAGAGCACGCCTTGCGGAGCTGAACACCCGGCTTGGCGAAAGATAGAATTGCTCGAACTGTCGGTTTTCGGTGGAAAGCGGACACCCCGGCGATCCTAGGTAGCTCCAGAGTTACCTAATCATCAGGAACAGAGCCGCGCCCGCAAGCAGCACAAAGAGCAAAAGTGTCGAAACACCAAAGCTGGAATGACGATGAGTCCGTGCGGCGATGCGCAAGCCACTGCTTCTTTCCTCAGCCTTGGTAGCGTCGCTCTTGGCGCTCTCCACCAGTTCAAGCCAGCCGCCCGCCCAGACAGCTTTTTGCCCGCTGAATCTATTGGCATTCAGTTTTTGCCGCACGTCAGCTTCGCCCACGCTTTCGCATGAAGCGATGAATCGTTCCTCGTTGGTCATAGCCACGAACACCGTTTTCGTCGTGTACGAGAGCGAGTTGCGTTCATGAGAATTCCTGGGGCTGCTTACGCCGGGGCGTCTGCACCGGTGGGAACGCGGTCGTCAGCTGCTCGCTGAGATTCCTCTTGGGCTGGGGCCGCCGCTTTGCGCCCCTCGCCGCATTTGAGGCCTCGATGCTGTACCGGTGAGCAAGTCCGTAATGGATGAGCTGCACGTCAGCCAATTTCGCGGCGCGGGCGTTTGCAATCGCATCCCGTTCCCGTTCGAGCCAGTATGCCTGGTCCATGAGGTTGCCTCTCGATCAAGCGGGAGCACTGAAGTGTCTCTCTGTCACGGGATGCTTGAGGATGATCAGGTGATGCCTCGGCTTAGCAGGTTGTGAGCTACGGAGCTAATCGAAGTTATCGCCCCCAACCGACTGTGCTCTATATCGCTCTCAGGCATGGCCAAATATCGCGTCAGCATCGTCAACGAGCACTTCTCTGCTTCAGAGGAGCAGGAGTCTCCCGACATCGTTAAAGCATGGCAGAAAGCCATTCGCAGCGCCATCACGATTGCCGCCGACCAGGTGTCGCACGGCAACGCCTTTTTCGGCGCGGAGGTCACGCTGGAACAAGGCAGGAAGCGGATCGGTCGGTACGTTGTCTCTGTGGCTGCCGCACCGCTGAAGGACTAGTCTTCGCCACGATGCTCAGCATCGATTTTGTCCGCCTCGCTGTCGAGTTCCTTCGCGAGGTCGCGGAGCTCCCGCTGGGCCTCTGTGTCTTTGGTGCCTTTGGCAACATCGCGACATTCACTGGCGCGTTTGCGGAATGCGTCCGCGTCTAACTTCACCTAAGCAGAGCGAACTGACCGAGGTTAGGTTCCGCACCACAGACCTTAGGCGCTAGTGTCCGCAATAGGTCGAAAGCAGACATTGCGGCTGGACCGCTCCCTAAGGCACGAGCTTCCCCGGGTTCATGATTCCGAGCGGGTCGAGCGCGTGCTTGATTGCGCGGAGCGCGTGGATCCGTCCCGGCGGCGCGAGGCGGGCGAATTCGGCACGCTTGAGCTGGCCGATGCCATGCTCGGCCGAAATCGAGCCGCCGGCGGCGGTGACGAGGTCGTCGACCATCCTTGTGATCTTCTCGCCCTCCGCGTCGTACCAGTCGGCGGCGGCGTGGCTGCCGGCGCGGACGTGGAAGTGGATGTTGCCGTCGCCCAGGTGGCCGAAGCCGCTGGCGATTACGCCCGGGAAGGCGGCTTCGACCTTCGCCGCCGCGTCGGTGATGAACGCCGGCATGTCCGCGACCGCGACCGAAATGTCGTGGGCGAGCGTCTGGCCTTCGGAGCGCTCAGCTTCGGAAATCGTGTCGCGGAGCTTCCAGAAGGCCTCGGCCTGACCCTCGTTTGCGGCGATGACCGCATCGATAATGATGCACTGCTGGAGAGCCGCTGCGAGGAGGCCCTGGATCTCGGCAGTGATGTCGGCGGCAGGATCGGCGGTCGTGGCTTCGATCAGTACGTGCCATGGATGCTCACCAGCGAGCGGTGCGCGCGTGCCGGGCACGTGCTTCAGCACGAGGTCGAGCGAATCCTGCGGGACCAGCTCGAAGCCTTCGATGCTCGACGTATGCGCTTGAAGAAAGCGGAGGAGATCGAGCGCCTTGGCCGGGCTGTCCACGCCCGCCCATGCGACCGCGCGCGCGGCGATCGCCGGCACCAGCCGAAGCGCGACCGCAGTGACCACGCCGAGCGTTCCTTCGGCGCCGATCAGCAGCTGATCGAGGCTGTAGCCGCGGTTGTCTTTCTTGAGACCGGAGAGCCCGTTGTGGACCGAGCCGTCGGGCAGCACGGCTTCCACGCCCGCGACGAGCGACCGCATCGTCCCGAACTTCAGCACCTGGGTGCCGCCGGCGTTGGTCGAGGTGAGGCCACCAACGGTGCAGCTGCCCCGCGCGCCAAGCGTCAGCGGAAAGCGCATCCCGACCGCGTGCGCCGCGTCGTGGAGCGTGGCCAGGATCACGCCAGCCTCGGCGACGGCGATGCGGTCGTCAGCGCTGATCGAGCGGATTCGGTTCATGCGCCGCATCGACAGCAGCAGGGTCGAGCCATCCGCCGGCGGCGTTGCGCCGGCCGCCATGCCGGTATTGCCGCCCTGGGGCACCAGCGGCACGCGATGCTCGGCGGCGAGGCGGACGATCTCCACCACCTCCTTGGTCGAGGCTGGCGCGAGCATGGCGGGAGCGGCGCCGTGGATTCGGCCGCGCCAGTCGCTGACCCACGGCTCGATCTCCTTGGGATCGGTAATCACCGCCTTTGGGCCGAGCTTCTGCTCGGCTTCCTCGATCAGCTTCGCTTCAGCGTCGGTCATCGCGCCCGCAATAGCGTGCTTGGCAGGACCGCGCGACACCGGCAGATGAGCGGGATGGACAGGCCGCGCATCACCCTCGTCGTCGCCCGCGCTAAAAACGGCGTGATCGGGCGCGCGGGCAAGCTGCCGTGGCACCTCCCCGCCGATCTCAAGCGGTTCAAGGCGCTGACCATGGGCAGCGTGATGGTGATGGGCCGGCGGACGTTCGACAGCCTGCCGGGGCTGCTGCCTGGACGGCGGCACATTGTGCTGACCCGCGATCCGGAATGGCAGGCAGAAGGCGCGGAAGTGGCCCGCGATGTCGACAGCGCACTAGGCGTCGCGGCGGGAGAACCGTTGTCGGTCATCGGCGGGGCGCAGATTTTCCAGCTGTTCCTGCCGCTCGCGGACCGGATCGAGCTCACCGAGGTGCTGGACGAGGTTTCCGGCGACACCGTCATCGCTGACCCTCGCGCGAGCGGCGCCTGGCGCGAGACGTTCAGCGAAGATCATGCCGCCGAAGGCGGCCGCCCGGCTTTCCGCTTCGTCACGCTGGAGCGGGTCTAGGCCGGTCCGTCGAGGATCGCGTCGATCTGCGCCGCGACCTCATCAATCGGCGCCATGCCGTCGACGCGGCGGACCAGCCCACGGCCATCGTAGAAGGGAAGGATGGGCGCCGTCTTGGCACGATATTCCGCCATTCGGGTGCGCACCGTCTGTTCATTGTCGTCGGGGCGCCGCTTGAATTCGGTCGAGCCGCACACGTCGCAGACGCCCGGCACCCTGGTCGGGCGGAAGCTGTCGTGATAGCCGGTGCCGCACCTCGCGCAGGTGAACCGGCCGGTGATGCGCTTGTCCAGCTCGTCCTCGTCGACCGCGAGCTCGATGACGTGGTCCAGAGGCCGACCCCGCTCGGCGAGCAGCAGGTCAAGCGCCTCGGCCTGCGCCTTGGTGCGTGGAAACCCGTCGAAGATGGCGCCGCAGCCGGTACAGGTGTCGAGACGCTCGCCGATGAGCGCGGTGACGATCGCGTCGCTGACGAGCTCGCCGGCATCCATGATTGCTTTGACCTTGTCGCCGATCGGCGACCCGCTGGCTCGCGCCTCGCGCAGCATGTCGCCGGTCGACAGCTGGATCATGCCGCGCTCCGCCTGCAGCCGGGCGGCCTGAGTCCCCTTGCCCGCGCCGGGCGGCCCCAACAGGATGATGTTCTGCATTGCGGCGCTCTCCCCTGATCGCCGGTGGGACTAGCGCCTGCGCGGCGTGGTCTTGAGCTTCGCCTTCTTGATCAGGTCGCCATATTGGTGCGCGATCAAGTGGCTCTGGATCTGGCT
>JBJMVJ010000145.1:0-3723 GCA_045810685.1 Sphingomonas sp. | reverse complement strand
TGCTGGGACAATTCGCCGACCGTGCGCAGGCGATGGGATTTGCGGCGGCGCGTGACGCGCTGTTCGCGGGAGAGATCGTGAACCCGAGCGAAGGGCGGGCAGCAACCCACGTGGCCGAGCGCGGCAGCGGCGCACCCGAGGACGTTGACCTCGCCACAGCAAGGCGGCGGCGAATGCGCGCGGTGGTCGACGCGATCGAGGGGGGCGCGTTCGGCGACGTGACCGGCGTTCTCCATGTCGGCATCGGCGGCTCGGTGCTCGGCCCGCATCTCCTGGTGGACGCGCTCGGGCGGCGCTCGGCCGCGTTGAACGTCCGATTTTTGTCCAATATCGACGGTGCCGCGTTCGACGAGGCGGTGAGGCCGCTTGACCCGGCGACGACGCTCGTCGTGGCCGCGTCCAAGACCTTCACAACGCTTGAGACCCTCAGCAATCTCGACGCGGCGCGCGACTGGCTGCGCGATGGCGGCGTCGAGGATCCGGACGGGCGGCTGATCGCTGTCACCGCCAGGCCGCAAGCCGCGCTCGAGCAGGGAATCGACGAGACCCGCATTCTCCAGTTCGGCGAAGGAGTCGGTGGGCGCTACTCGTTGTGGAGCTCGGTTGGGCTGAGCGCGGCGCTGGCGCTCGGCTGGGATGCGTTCGAAGCGCTGCTCGAAGGCGCCGCCGAGATGGACCGCCACTTCCGCTTCGCCGACCTACCGGCCAACGTACCGCTGATCGCCGCCTTCGCCGACCGGCTCTACGCCGAGCAGCTCGGCTGTCAGACGCGCGGCGTCTTCGCGTACGACGAGCGGCTTCGGCTGCTGCCTTTCTACCTCCAGCAGCTGGAGATGGAATCCAACGGAAAGTCGGTGACGACCGACGGTGAGCCCGCTGCTCACCCGACGGCGCCGGTGACCTGGGGCGGCACCGGGACCGACGCGCAGCACGCGGTGTTCCAGCTGCTTCACCAGGGCACGGTCCTCGTCCCGGTCGAGTTCGTCGCGGTGCGCGAGGCTGACGACGACCAGGATCCCGAGCACCACCGCCTGCTGCTCCTCAACGCCTTCGCGCAGGGCGCGGCGCTGATGCAGGGCCGCAGGAGCGACGACCCGCAGCGCTCCTACGCCGGCAACCGGCCGAGCTCGGCGATCCTCGTCAATCGGCTCGACGCCCGTTCGCTTGGGGCGCTCATCGCCTTCTACGAGCACCGGACCTTCGCGAACGCGGTGCTGCTCGGGATCAACCCGTTCGATCAGTTCGGTGTCGAGCTTGGGAAAGACATCGCGCGGCGGCTTGCCGATCGCGCCGACGACGACCGGCTCGACGCGTCCACGCGCGCGCTGATGGGAAGGGCCGGACTCTGATGGCTGACTTCGACCTGTTCGTGATCGGCGCCGGCTCCGGCGGAGTGCGCGCCGCGCGAGTTTCGGCGGCTTATGGAGCGCGGGTCGCAATCGCCGAAGAGCATAAGGTCGGCGGTACCTGCGTCATCCGCGGCTGCGTGCCCAAGAAACTCCTCGTCTATGGCGCACATTTCGCCGAGGACCTCGACGACGCGGCTATGTTCGGCTGGGACGTGCCGCAAAAGCGCTTCGACTGGCCGACTCTGCGCGACAATGTGCTGGCCGAGGTGAGCCGGATCGAGAGCGCGTACACCGACACGCTGACCAATCACGATGTCACCATATTCCACGAGCGCGCGGAGCTCACCGGCGCCAACTCGATCCGGCTCCCGAGCGGGAAGGAGGTCACCGCCGACAAGATCCTTGTGGCAACCGGCGCCACTCCGGTCATGCCCCAGATGGAGGGCATCGAACATGCGATCAGCTCGAACGAAGTGTTCCATCTCCCCAAGCTGCCTAAGCGGATCGTGATCGCCGGTGGCGGCTATATCGCCAATGAGTTCGCGGGCATCTTCCACCAGTTCGGGACCCACGTGACCTTGGTGAACCGGACCGACGTCATCCTGCGCCAATACGACCAGCAGATCGTCGACCGGCTGCTGCAAATCTCGCTGCGGAAGGGAATCGAGTTCCACTTCCACTCGACGATCGAGAAGATCGAGCGGCGAGCGGAGGGCACGCTGCACATCGGCATGACGGGTTGCGACGACATCGAGGCCGACCAGCTGCTGTTCGCGGTCGGGCGCAAGCCGAATACAAGCGGTTTCGGCCTCGAGCGGATCGGCGTCGAGATTGGCGCCAACGGCCAGATCAAGGTCGACGCCGACAATCGCACCAATGTGCCTTCAATTTTCGCCATTGGCGACGTCACGGACCGGATCCAGCTGACTCCCGTCGCGATTCGAGAAGGTCAGGCGTTCGCCGACACTTTCTTCGGCAGGACGCCATGCCGGCTGGATTATGATTGCGTCCCCTCGGCGGTTTTCAGCCACCCGCCGCTCGCCGGTGTCGGCCTCACCGAAGGGCAGGCCCGCGAGAAGCTCGGCCAGGTGAAAACCTACACGTCCGACTTCCGGGCGATGAAAAACGTGCTCGCCGGGCGCAACGAGCGCTCGCTCTACAAGCTCGTCGTCGATGGCTCCAATGACCGGATCGTCGGCATTCACATGATCGGACCCGACGCGCCTGAGATTCTGCAGGCGGCCGCCATCGCGATCAAGGGCAAGCTCAAGAAATCGGACTTCGACGCGACGGTTGCGCTCCACCCGACCATGGCCGAAGAGCTGGTGCTGATGCGCTAGGAGCGGCTGAATTGATCGACGAACGCTGCAAGGAGAGCTTCGAGCGCCAAGGGCTGATGCGCCTGATCGGCGCCGAGCTGATCGAAGTGCGTGACGGGCGGGCGGTGATCGAAATCCCGTATCGCGACGATCTCACGCAGCAGCACGGATATTTTCATGCCGGCGTGGTCTCGTCGATTGCCGACAATGCCGCCGGCTATGCTGCCTATAGTGTCATGCCGCCGGACGCGTCGGTGCTGACCATCGAATTCAAGATCAATCTCACCAACCCGGCATCGGGTGAACGCTTGCGCGCGGAAGCGGCGGTGCGAAAGTCCGGGCGCACGCTGGTTGTCGTCTCTGCAACCGTGTCGGCAATCAGGGGCGGCGAGCCGACGCCTTGCGCGGAATTCCTCGGGACGATGATCGTGCTTCGCGACACCAGCGACGACAAGCCGCGACAATCATAGATGCACGATGCGATCATCATCGGCGCGGGCCATAACGGCCTGACCTGCGCTTGTTATTTGGCCAAGAAGGGCTTGAAGGTCGCGGTGCTCGAGGCGGCGGACAATGTTGGGGGCGCCGCCGTCACCGACGAATTCCTACCGGGCTTCCGCAACAGCGCGGCAAGCTACACCGTCAGCCTGCTCAATCCCAAGGTCATCCGCGATCTTGAGCTCGAGCGGCACGGGTTAAAGGTCATGCTGAGGAAGACCGATAATTTCCTTCCTGGCGACGGCGATTATCTGCTCGCCGGGCGGGGCGGACTCACCCGTAAGGAAATCGGCCGGCACGTGAAAGCGGATGCGGAAGCGTACGATCGCTACATCGCCGAGCTCGGCACGGTCGTCCGGCTGCTCAAGAAGTGGCTGTTGCGCGCGCCGCCCAACGTCGGTTCGAGGGTCAGCGCGATTCCAAAGCTGCTGAGCCTTGGTCGCGACATGGCCGGCCTGACGCTGGCCGAGACGCGGATCGTCCACGATTTCGCAGTGCGCAGCGAGGCCGACATCCTCGACCGCCACTTCAAGGGCGACCTCGCCAAGGCGCTGTTC
>JBJMVJ010000144.1:0-6141 GCA_045810685.1 Sphingomonas sp. | reverse complement strand
CTTCGTCACAAGCGCTGGTATAAAATCGAAATGATGATAATTGTGCTATGTCACCTTATAGCGCTGATTATCGTTGACTGGTCCTTTGCTGCGAATTGGAATGGGCTACTGCTGGGTCCATTTATTGCAGCTGATCTGGCAGTTACTATGCTAATCACCTACGGTATTTTTAGGTGGTTGTACGGTCCGCCTGAGACACTTTTTCTTGAACCGGAGCCTGACTATCGGAATTAGTTGTCCTAGCTTAGGGGACACTATTCAGCTGGTCGAACTGTGGGCCAGGTGCTGCGATCACGCGGGGGCTGCGTCAGCCGATTCCAAAGCCATCGAGCAGGAGCTTGGCTCCGGCAACAATCATCAGCCAGTAGACGATGGTGTAGAAGCGCTCCACCGGCACTTTGCGCACGAGCCTGACGCCGGCGAAGCTGGCGAGCACGGCGACGGGCAAGAGGACCACGGCCGCGGCGGCATTGGCGAGCGTGAACTGGCCGAGCGCCACATAGGCCGGAACCTTGATCCAGTTCACGACGGCGAAGAAGATCGCGGAGGTCCCGACGAACGTGTCGCGCGCAAGCTTTCGCGGCATGACCCACATCTGGAATGGCGGTCCGCCCGCATGCGCGATCTGGCTGGTGAAGCCGGTGACCACGCCGAACAATGTGCCCACCCAGGCCGGCGAATTGCGCGATGCCGAGATCCTGCCGCCACGTTCCACCCACAAGCGATAGGCGCCGAACAGGATCGAGATCCCGCCGAGGACGGCCATGATCGCGGCTTCCGAGATTGTGGCGGCGAGCAGGTAGCCAAGGCCAATCCCGACGATTGCGCCTGGAAGCATGATCGCCAGGATGCGTCCGCTCCACGTGCGGCGGAACGCCGCAACGCCGACGACATCCTGGGCGATCAGGATTGGAAGAAGGATCGCAGCCGCCCTGACCGGATCGCGCATGCCGAGCGCCATCAGCGGCGTTCCGAGCGCTCCGAGGCCCGTAAATCCCCCCTTCGCGAGGCCAATCAACACCACCGCCGGGATGGCAAAGAGGTAGAATTGCGCCGTGTCCGGAAGGAAGTTCAGGCGACGACCTTCGCTTCATCGAGGCGGGGACTGAGCAGGTGGATGATGAGCAGCGCGATGAGATATACGGAGCCCGCCACGTAAAAGATGAGGCTGTACGTCCCGAACCGCTCCAGCACCTGGCCAATGTACAGCGAGAAGATCATGCCGCCCACCGCGCCGGCGGTGCCGCCGATGCCGATCACCGAGCCGACGGCCTTGCGCGGGAACATGTCGGAGGGGAGGGTATAGAGGTTGGCCGACCACGCCTGGTGCGCCGCGGTGGCGAGGCTGATGATCGCGACCGCCCCCCACAGACTGTCGACATATTGTGCGAAAAAGATTGGCGTCACGGCAATCGCGCAGATCAGCATCGTCGTCTTGCGCGCGCGGTTGATCGTCCAACCATGGTGAATGAGGCGCGAGGACAGCCATCCGCCGAAGATCGAGCCGAGGTCAGACATGACGTAGACGACGACCAGCGGCGGGCCGAAGGTCTTGAGGTCGAGCCCGTGCCGCTTGACGAGGAAGTCCGGCAGCCAGAAGAGGAACATCCACCACACCGGATCGGTGAGGAATTTGCCAATGGAGAATGCCCAGGTCTCACGGCGTCCAATCAGCCGCGACCAAGGCACCTTCGCGGCGGGGTCCGCAGGGTCGCTTTCGATATAGGCGAGCTCGCCGGCCGAGAGCTGCCGCGATTGCCGGGGCCGGCGATAGAGCCCGAGCCAGGCGACGAGCCAGACCATGCTGACCGCGCCGGTGATGACGAAGGCACCCCGCCAGCCATAGGCGAGCGTCAGCGCCGGGACGATCAGCGGTGCGACGATCGCGCCAACATTGCTGCCGGCGTTGAAGATTCCGGTGGCAAGCGCGCGTTCCTTTTTCGGGAACCATTCGGTCACAGCCTTCAACCCGGCGGGGAAGTTGCCGCTTTCACCGACACCGAGCAGCGCACGCACCGCAGCGAAGCCGAAGACGGAATTGGCGACCGCGTGGAGCATGTGCGCCCCGGTCCAGATCAGGAATGCGGCGGCGTAGCCGAGCCGCGCTCCGATCCGGTCAACGATATTGCCGAAGACGATGTAGCCGACCGCATAGGCAAGCTGGAAATAGAAGACGATGTCCGCGTAGGTCGTCTCCTTCCACCCGAACTCGCCTTGCAGCGTCGGCTTCAAAAGGCCGATCATCTGCCGGTCCACATAATTGATCGCCGTCGCTGCAAAGAGCAGTCCGACGATGATCCACCGGACGCGGCCAATGCGCGGCTGCGGCGCGCTCACTGGGGCGGTGTCGGAAAAATCAGTTGCCATCTCTCACCCTCCATGGCCCCGGTGACGGAGCCTGCACGCCGGCCGCGCAGTTACGCTTGTTCCGGACGCGCGGCCCTTAAAACGCATCTGACCGTGAAACGGTCACCGAATCGCGCTTCAACCTCCTGGCCCGCGCCGGCGTCGTGGACACCGCTCACCGCGCCGGAGGAGATCCACTGCCCAGGCTCGAGCGCGATTCCGCGCTTCGCCATCAGCTCGAACAGGAAACGGGCGGCGCCGATCGCGCCGTCTGGAAATGCCGACGCGCGGCCGGTGCCCGCTTCGACGCCGTCGACGAGCGTCGTCACCGGCCACTCCTCGAACCCGCTCGACCGCCAGTCCGGAATCTGCGCGCCGATGACCAGGCCATTGTTGTTGCCGAAATCCGATATGATCGCGACCGGTCCCAGCTTGTTGATGCTGCCCAGCGGCGAACTTGCGATCTCGATGCCGACATGGACGGCGTCGATCAGGTCCGCGGCCTCCTCAAGCGTAAAGCGGCGCTGAGCGGCAGGCGGCGTCCGGCCGACGCGCAGCAGGAACTCAGCCTCGCCGGCCGCGAACCCGGCGGCGAAGACCGCCATTTGCGGCACTGCGCCGTCGACGCGGGCAACATGCGATGCGAAGATCGGCCCAGCCAGCCGGTCAGCTCCGAAGCGCTCGGAAAGCGGCGGGTTGATGCGGCCGACCTTCCAGCCGATCACGGGCTTGGGCCAAGCGGCGATCGCCTGGTCCTGGACCGCGTAAGCGTCGTCGAGCGTCTCCGGGAAGTCGCCAGGATAATCAGCCAGCCCGGACGCGGCGCGGCGGGCTGAAATGAACCGGCCGGCGATCGTCGCCGGATCATCCGTCAGCAAATTGACCTCCGAAAGTATCTGAATTCACGTCGCAAAACCCTTCGCGGCTGCTTTAACTATGGCGTATTGGAAACCGGTGTCATTGACAAGCTGCGCGGCGCTCGCAGGCAAGACTCCCTTCGATTTCACGCGTCTGCGAGCTCGTCGTTCAGCACCGAGCGCGGGCCGCTGCGGCGCATGCGCTCGGCAGCGCGCTTCACGGAAATGTTGAATTCAGGGTCGGTAGCCAGCCGCTCCGGAAAAACCTGCCGCAGGCCGAGCAGGCGCTCGACGACGTTGCTGCCTTGCCCGAGTTTCGCGAGCATTGGTCCGAGCGGATCGATGATTTCGACGCCGCCGCGAGCCTGCCGCTCAACGAACAGCATCCACGCGGCAATCGGGACGGCGAGCCGCGCAATCGTGCGCCCCGCACCGCGCGCGTCGACAATCGAGTCGAGCAGTCGGTAGGGTAGTTTTTGCGAGCCGTCCCAGGCGATCTGAGACAGCTTGTGAGCGATCGCCGGGTTTCGGAACCGCTCGAGAATCTCGCCCGCATAGCGGCCCAGGTCGAGCGGCGACGGCGCGAGGCTCGGGATGATGTCCTCGCGGATCAATCGCTCCACGAACCTGGCAAGCTCCGGGTCGTCCATGGCGTCGGCCACGGTTTCGTGCCCGAGCAACAGGCCGAGATAAGCGAGCGTCGAATGAGCCCCGTTGAGGATCCTGAGCTTGGCGCGCTCCCAAGCCCCGACGTCGCTCGCGATTACCACGCCGGCGGCCGCAAAGTCCGGCGCGCCGCTGGGCAGGACATCCTCGATCACCCACGCCGCATAGGCTTCGCGGCTGACCGGTATGTCGTCGTCAAACCCCTGTTCGCGCACGAGCGCCCGCAACCGGTCATCCGTTGCCGGCGTGATCGAATCGACCATCGAATCGGGGAACACCACCTCACCCCCGATCCAGTCGGCGAGCGATTGATCGAGCTTACGAGCGTAATCGAGCACCGCCGCGCGCAGCTTCTTGCCGTTCGAGGCCATGTTGTCGCAGCACAAAGGCGTGAACGGCGCTTCTCCCGCGGCCTTCCGATCGGCGAAGCCCAGCGCGAGCCATCCGACGATGCTCGCGGGCCGCTTGGGATCGGCGAGGTCATGGGCGATATCGGGGTGGTCGAGGTCGAGCGTCCCGTCGCCGGCAAGGCAATATCCTTTCTCCGTGACGGTCGAGGAGACGATCCGGATCGCCGGATCGCGGAACAGTTCGCGCACGGCATCGCCCTCTCGGGGGCCGAAGAAGCGGTTATGCGCTGCGATCGCATGGAAGCTCTTCTCGGCATCGAGAATGGCAAGCGTGTACCGGCCTTGCTGGCGCCTTAGCGCCTCGACCGTTCCGCCCGAGCGGAGCGAGATAGCCGCGATCCCCCAGCGGGGATCATGCGTCAGCAGACGGTTGATATAGTGGGCCTGGTGCGCGCGGTGGAATGCCCCCGGCCCGACGTGCGCAATCCCGGTACCGATCACAATGTGACGCCGCGCTTCCAGATCGCGATTTCCCGCTCGCCGTTCCGCTCCGACGCGGTTTCCTCGCCCGAGGCGACCGCGACAATCTTCCGCGCCAGGGCATCGGCGACGGGGTCGATGCCGGCGCGAAGCACCTCGCCTGCGTCGAAGTCGATCCAGCCGCGCTTGCGCTGCGCAAGGTCGCTGTTCGATGCAATTTTGACCGTCGGGACGGGGAAGCCGAGTGGTGTGCCCCGCCCGGTGGTGAACAGGATAACGGTTGCTCCCGCCGCTGCAAGCGCGGTCGAGGAAACGGCATCGTTGCCCGGAGACTCGAGCAAAGTGAGGCCGCGCCGACGGACCCTGTCGCCGTAACGCAGCACGTCGTCCAGCGGGCCATGGCCGGCTTTCTGCACCGCCCCCAGTGATTTCTCCTCCAGCGTCGTGATTCCACCGGCGATGTTGCCGGGCGACGGATTCTCCGAGACCGGCTCGCCGTGCGCCAGGAAGTAACGTTTGAAGTCGTTCACCACCTCGACCACGGCATCGAACACGCTTTCGTCGCGTGCCCGCGCCATCAGCAGCCGCTCGGCGCCGAACACTTCCGGAATTTCGCTGAGGATCGCGCTACCCCCGGCGGCGATCGCACGGTCGGCCATCCGCCCAACCAGCGGGTTTGCGGTGAGGCCGGAAAAGCCGTCCGAACCACCGCACTTCAACCCGATCACCAGCTCGCCAAAAGCCACCGGCTCGCGCTTTGTCGCCGATGCGATGGCGACGAGCTCGTCGACCAGCTTGAGCCCTTCCTCGAGTTCGTCCTCCACGCCCTGCGCCCGCAGCGTACGAATGCGATCCCGGAGCGCCTCAGGAATCTGATCGAGCAGGCGGTCGAGCTGGTTCGATTCGCAACCAAGGCCGATCAGCAGCACGCCGCCCGCATTCGGATGGCACGCAAGCGCGGCGAGGATCCCGCGCGTCCCATCCAAATCATCTCCGAGCTGCGAGCAGCCGAACGGGTGCGCGAACGCGTGGACCCCGTCGACTGTCCCTGCGTGCCGCGCGTCGGCGAGCGCGGCGATCTTCTGAGCCGTCCGCCCGACGCAGCCAACCGTCGGCAGGATCCAGATCTCGTTCCGGGTCCCGACCCGGCCGTCGGCGCGGCGATAGCCGTCGAAGGATTGCGTCTCCGCCAGACCAAGCGGCTCCGTCGCGGCAGGCGCGTAGCTGTAGCCTTCGACTCCGCTCAGCTGCGTCCTGAGATTCTGCGTATGGACATGCCCGCCCGCGACTACCGCAGTGGTTAGCTCGCCGATGGGCCAGCCAAATTTCCGCACCGTCGCGCCAGCGGGCATATCGCGGAGTGCAATCTTGTGACCGTTGGGAATGTCCTCCCGCACCTCGATCTGGCGGCCGGCGACCTCGAACCGCTCACCGCGCGTAAG
>JBJMVJ010000143.1:0-6404 GCA_045810685.1 Sphingomonas sp. | reverse complement strand
GCTGTCGGTGCCGACCAGCGTGTCCGGATAAGCGACTGTTTCGCCGTCCTGGTCCTCGCCGGTCCAGACGCACTGCGCGACATATTCGAGGTTCACCTGGTGACAGATGCCCGTACCCGGCGGCACCACCTGGAAATTGTCGAATGCGTGGCTACCCCATTTGAGGAACTCGTAGCGCTCGCCGTTGCGCTCATATTCGAACTCGACGTTCTTCTCGAACGCACGCGGATTGCCGAATTCGTCGACCATCACGCTATGGTCGATGATGAGGTGGACGGGGACCAGGGGATTGATCTTCTGCGGGTCGCCCGCGAGCTGGCGCATGGCGTCGCGCATCGCGGCGAGATCGACCACCGCCGGCACCCCGGTGAAGTCCTGCATCAGCACGCGCGCCGGCCGGTACTGGATCTCGCGGTTGATCCGCCGCTCCTTGAGCCAGTCGGCCATCGCCTGGAGGTCGTCGCGGGTGACGGTCTGGCCGTCCTCGAAGCGGAGCAAATTCTCCAGCAGCACCTTCATCGAATAGGGCAGCCGCGAGACGTCCCCGAGCGCCGCGGCGGCCTTGCTCAGCGAATAATAAGCGTAGGTCTTGCCCTCGACTTCGAGAGTCGAGCGGGTGCCGAGGCTGTCCTGGCCGGTGGGGATCATCGCTGTCCTTCTGGGGCTGCGTTCAAGATGGGAGCCGCCGCGCGCTTAGCAACCTGCCGGGGAGGCCGCAAACCGCCGGGCGGTTGATGGAATCTTGCGCCAGGATGAACAGCCGCCGCGCCGGACGGCTCCCGCGGCTCTCGCTTTGATGACGCAGGCGCAATAAATATGGTGAACAAAGAAGCAGGAAGGCTTTCAGGCGTGACCCAGGATCCCGATTATTTCCGCCGCCGCGCCGCTGAAGCGCGCGATGCTGCCTGCTCCAAGGACGAGCCGCAGCAGGCCGAGATCGCGGGCGAGCTGGCGCTGGCTTATGCGGCTCTTGCCCGCCGCCGCGCGGCCGCCGCGCTGGCTGCCGAGGAAACGCCCGCAATCCCGCTCGATCAGCCGGCCTAGATCCAGCCGCGCCGCCTGAAATAGAGATAGGGCCCGACCGCGCTCGCCAACATGAGCGCGACCGAAATCGCAAATCCGTTCCGCGACCCGAGTTCGGGGATATAGCGGAAGTTCATTCCGAAGATGCCCGCGATCAGCGTCGGCGGCAGGAACACCACTGCGGCCCAGGAGAACAGCTTCATCGCTGCGTTCTGCTCGATGCTGATCAGGCCGAGCGACGCGTCGAGCAGGAAGGTGACGGTGTCCGACAGGAAGCTCGCATGCTCGCTGAGCGAGGTGACGTCGGTGGTCAGGCTGGCGAGGTGATGCCGCCGCTCGGTTGCCGCCTCCTCGCGCATGCGGTTCGATCCGCCGAGGAATGCCAGCATTCGAAGCGTGCTCACCGCCGAATATCGGATTTTGGTCAGCAGCGTCTGCATCCGCCCGATCCGAGTCAGCAGCGCGGTCAGCCTCGCGGCCGGAATTCGCCGTTCGTCATGGCTGCTCTGGAAGATCTCGTGCGATAATTGCTCGATACCCGCGCTCGCATTCTCGATCTCGTCGGCGAGCCGGTCGATGATCGCATCGAGCAGCCGCATCAGCGCGGTCGGGCCGTCGATCACCAGCTGGGGATCGCGCTTGGCGTGACTCTCGAAGGTCCGGACCGGCTTGGGCGTCGCATAGCGCACCGTGACCAACCGGTTCCCTGCAAGTACGAAGCCGATCGGCGTGGTCGAGGGATGCTCGTCGTCGACGCCGCGCAGTGCGCTCACCGTCATGTACAGCGCGCCGTTCCGTTCATAGAGCCGGCTCGAGGGCTCGATCTCCGACATTTCGGCTTGGGTCGGCACATCGACCTCGATGCAGCGCTCGACCAGCTCTTCTTCCTCGCGGGTCGGCGATTCCATGTCGATCCAGGTCGCGTCGCCGGGGATGCGCTCGATTGTCGCGTCGATCGCATGTCCGTCGCAATTGGGGCCGTAGGTTCGCAGCATGGCGGGTTAGATCAGGCTTCCGTCGCAGGCGGGTCCGTAGGTGCGCAACATGGCTGTGGTTGTTCGTACCGATTGCCGATCTTTGCAAGGCGCCCGCCTCTGCTAAGCCTTGCAGATGTCGCGCCGCACCTGGTTCCTTGCCCTGGCGATTTTCGGCGCTGTCGCCGCCATCGAACTGGCGATGGGCCGCAATCCCATCTGCACCTGCGGCGCCGTGGATTTGTGGGTCGGCGCCCGCGACAGCGCCACGACCAGCCAGATGCTGGCCGACTGGTACAGCCTCAGCCACATCGTCCACGGTTTGTTGTTCTACGCCGCGCTCTGGCTGGTCGCCCGGCGCTGGCCGGTCGAGTGGCGCTTTCTGATCGCATTGCTGGTCGAGGCCAGCTGGGAAGTGACCGAGAACACGCCGATGGTCATCGACCGTTATCGCGCGACGACCGCGGCGCTCGGCTACACCGGCGACAGCGTGATCAATTCGCTGTCCGACATTGCGATGATGGCCGTGGGTTTCCTGATCGCGCGCAAGCTGCCCGTCCGCACGACGGTCCTGCTCCTGATCCTGCTGGAGCTGGTGCCGCTTTATGTGATCCGCGACAATCTGACGCTCAACCTGCTCGCGCTCATTGCCCCCAATCACGCGATCCAGGCGTGGCAGGCCGGCTGAACCCTAGCTGACGGTCACGTTTACCGGCGCCGAAGCGATTCCGTTGGCGACCACGACCAGTGTCGACGCGCCGGTTTCGGCATTGGCCGGAACGTCGAAATTGGTGGTCACCGGAGTCGCGCCCGTCGCTACTCCCATCGGATGGCCGTGGGTCCGCGCATAGAACACGTGGCCGGTCGCGCTATTGGTGATTCGCACCAGCGGATAATTGGTCGGCGAGTTCAATTCGTCGCCATAGGACGAAGCTTCGCTGAGCCCGTTGAGCTGGGTGCCGGTCAGCGCATAGGTCTGGCCGCGGGTCAGCGCCGTCGGGACGGTGGTGATCGTCGGCGCCCAGCCGGCCTGCGGTCCGCCCACTGGCGTGTAGACCTTGGCGCGCGCCGCCTGGCCCGGAGTCAGCACCAGCACTTGCCCGCTCGGCAGCGGCAGGACGAAGGTGCCGAACGCCGTCGCCGGAGGCGCGACGGTCCGCGTGAAGGTGGTGCCGTTGAACTCGTAGAGCGCGTCGCTCTTGCCCGCGAGCAAGACATTGCCGTTGACCAGCAAGGCGGCACTGGCGTCGTCGGCATCCTCGCCGGCCGGCAGGTCGGGTCCGGCCGTCCAGCTGCCCGCCACGGCCGGCGATGCGCCGGGGTGATAGATCGCGCTGTGCGGCGCTGCGCCTGTCGCCGTGGCCGCTCCGATCCAGAAGACGGTGCCGTCGGGCCGCAGGATCGAGGGTCCGATCTCTCCAGGGGCGACATAGGTGCCGGTCGGTCCCGGCCCATAGGTCACGCCGCCGACGGTCTGCTGGGGGGCGGGGCCATAACCGATGCCGTGGCCGGTCGTCTGCACCAGCGAGATTGGGGTCGGCGCGTCCTGCACCCAGGTGCCGGTCGAAGGGATGAAATGATAGGATTGCGGACTGTTGCGGACGTCGACCGACAGCACGGCGCCGGTCGGCAACAGGGTGAAGCCCATCTCCGCGAAGTCGTTCGCGGGATAACCGGTGAAGGCGAGGGCGCTCCAGCTGTTCGCCGCCGGGTCGAATGCCCACATCTTCTTGAACAGCTTGTCGCCGATGACGTAGCGCCCGTCGGGCAGGGTCACCCCCGCGGGGTCGCCCATATAGTCCATGCCGGCGGGCGCCGGGATCATCGTCCATTGGTCGGTGACCGCGTTGTAGACCGCCGACATGTTGGTCAGCGCCGACGGCGCGAACGGGGAGATCTGATATTCGTCGTGATTATATTCGCCGCCCGCAAGCAGCAGGCGCCCATCGGAAAGCACCGCTTCGCCGGTCGCCCACGGCGAATAGCCGGCCGGGGGCGATGTGATCTTGTGCCAGGTCCCGTTGGCGTAATTGCCGTTGATGTCGGGGGTCAGCCGGTAGAAATCGCCCGCGCTGACCGTCGGCGGATTGGGATTGGCCTGGACCAGCACCGAGCCGTCGGTCAGCAGCATCGCCAGGAACACCGGCACCGGCGGCTGGTTGGCAAGCGCCTGGAGCGTCGGGGTTGGAGTCGGGGTTGGCGTCGGAGTCGGCGTGGGGGTCGGGGTAGGCGTGCTCGACCCGCCCCCGCCGCCGCCATCGCATGCGCTGAGCAGCAAGCCGGCCGCGGCCACCGCTGCAGTCAGCCCAGAGCTTCGGAACTTCATCGTGCGACCTCCCTCCCCAGGATTTGACGCGGTCGTCAGGAGCGCAGGCTGCAATGACTGGTTGTGAAAAGCAATGCCTGTCCGAGAACGAGACTTGGCTGTTTTCGGGTCTGGCTAAGGGCTGATGGCACGATTACCGGCGGGAAACATTTTATGACACCGATGAAACTCTTTTGGACCGCAATCGCCGCCACGGCCGCGATTCAATCGGCGCCCGCGTCCGCCGGCGAGTTGTTCGGCGGGCTGTTCATCCACGACGTCAAGACTCCGCTCGACGAAAGCGGGCTCGAAAGCGGGCTCGACGTGTCGCTCGGCTACCGCGGCGGCGGCCTGTTCCACAGCTTTCTTCAACCTTATGTGTTCGGCGCGCTGAATACGGCGGGAAACACCGACTACGCCGCGGCCGGCCTGTCGGCGCGCATCGCGCTCGGCCACCGCTGGTACGTCCGTCCCGGCCTGGGGCTCGCGATCCACAACGGCTCGGCCGGGAAATTTTTTCGATCCGACAGGATCGCCTTCGGCAGCCGCGTGCTGTTCGAGCCTGAGCTCGGGATCGGCGCCCGCCTCAACAACCGCCTCAGCATCGAGGCGAGTTGGGTCCACATGAGTCACGCGCAATTGGAGGGCAAGGAGAACCCCGGGATCGACAATCTCGGGGTGCGGGTGAACCTGGCACTGTAACGAGGGCGACAAGCCTCTAGCGGCCGATCATCTCCTCGGCCTTGACCACCCGATCGAAGGTCGCTTCGTCGACCAGGCCGAGCTCGATCCCCGCTTCCTTCAGCGTCTTGCCCGTCTTGAGCGCATGCTTGGCGATCGCCGCGGCATTGTCATAGCCGATCTCGGGCGCCAGCGCGGTGACCAGCATCAGCGACCGGTTCATCAGCTCTGCGATGCGCTTCTCGTCCGGCTGCGTTCCGTCGAGCAGCCGCTCGGTGAAGCTCTCCATGCCGCTCGACAAGAGGTTGATCGAGCGGATCACGTTGGCGCCGATCAGCGGCTTGAACACGTTGAGCTCGAGATGGCCCTGCATTCCGCCGACCGTCACCGCGACATGATTGCCCATCACCTGCGCCGCGACCATCGTCAGCATCTCGGCCTGGGTCGGGTTGACCTTGCCCGGCATGATCGAGCTTCCCGGCTCGTTCTCCGGCAGCTTCAATTCGCCGAGGCCGCAGCGCGGTCCCGAGCCCAATAGCCTGATGTCGTTGGCGATCTTGGTCAGCGCCACCGCGATGACGTTGAGCACGCCCGACAGCTCGACCAGCGTGTCGTGCGAGGCGAGCTCCGCGAACTTGTTCGCCGCCGAAGTGAACGGCAGCTGGGTGAGGTTGGAGATTTCCTTGGCGAACTGCTCGGCGAAGCCCTTGGGCGCGTTGAGCCCCGTGCCGACCGCGGTGCCGCCCTGGGCGAGGCGCATGAGCCGCGGCAGCACGCCCTCGACCCGCGCGATGCAATCTTCGATCTGCGCCGCATAGCCGGAGAATTCCTGGCCGAGGGTCAGCGGCGTCGCGTCCTGCAAATGGGTCCGGCCGATCTTGACGATCCCGTCCCAGCGCTTGGCCTGGTCCGCCAGCCGTGCGTGCATCGTGCGGAGCGCCGGCAGAAGCCGCATGTGGACCGCGCGTGCCGCGGCGACGTGCATCGCCGTCGGGAAGCTGTCGTTCGACGACTGGCTCTTGTTGACCTGATCGTTCGGGTGGACCGGCGCCTTTCCGCCGCGCTTGCCGCTGAGGATCTCGTTCGCCCGCCCGGCGATCACCTCGTTGGCGTTCATGTTCGACTGCGTGCCCGACCCGGTCTGCCAGATGACGAGCGGGAACTGGTTGTCGAGGTCGCCGCGCGCGACCTCGCCCGCCGCCTGCTGGATGACCTCGGCGATCTTCGGGTCGAGGCCGCCGATCCGCGCATTCACCCGCGCCGCCGCCTGCTTGATGAAGCCGAGCGCGTGGACGATCTCGGCCGGCATCTGCTCCTTCGGCCCGAACGGGAAATTCTCGATCGAGCGCTCGGTCTGGGCGCCCCAATAGGCGTCCGCCGGGACCTCGATCGGGCCGAAGCTGTCGGATTCGGTTCGGGTG
>JBJMVJ010000142.1:0-9888 GCA_045810685.1 Sphingomonas sp. | reverse complement strand
CGGCATGAATTTCGTATTGGCGGCTGGAGGGACCGGCGGTCACATGATCCCGGCCCACGCGCTGGCCGCGGAGCTCAGGAGCCGCGGGCACGGCGTGCTCCTGATCACCGATGATCGCGGTGCGCGCTTCCCGGGCCTGTTCGACAATGTGCCCGTCCACATCCTCCCCGCGGGCCGTCTTGGCGGCGGGCCGATCGGTTGGCTCAAGGCGCTCGGCGCCGTCGCCAAGGGTCGCGCGCAGGCCAAGCGGCTCTACCGCGAGCACCGGCCCGATGCCGCGGTCGGTTTCGGCGGCTACCCAGCCTTTCCCGCGCTGCTCGCCGCGAGCGCGATGCGGGTGCCGACCGTGCTCCACGAGCAGAATGCGGTGATGGGCCGCGTCAATCGCCTGCTTGCCGGCGAAGCGGCCGCGATCGGCACGGCTTACGAGCAGATCGATCGCCTGAAGCCGAGGTTCAAGGGCAAGACCGTGCTCGTCGGCAATCCGGTGCGCGAGGAGATCGCCCGTCTCGGCGAGCTGCCGTTCCCGGCCTTCGACGAGTTCGCGCCCTTGAAGATCCTCGTCACCGGCGGCAGCCAGGGCGCGAGCGTCCTCGGAGAGGTCGTTCCGGCCGGTCTCGGCATGCTCGAGCCGTCGCTCCGCCGCCGCCTCCAGATCGTCCAGCAATGCCGCCCCGACGACATCGAGCGCGTGCGCAAGCAATATGCCGATCTCGGCATTCCCGCCGAGCTCACGACCTATATCGAGGACATGGCCGAAAAGCTTGCCGACGCGCATCTGATGATCGGCCGCGCCGGCGCTTCAACCGTTGCCGAGCTGACCGCGGCGGGGCGGCCCGCCATCCTCATCCCCTTCGCTGCCGCGACCGACGACCATCAGACCGCCAACGCGCGCGAGATCGTCAAGGCGGGCGGCGCTCGCGCGATCCAGCAGTCGAACTTCACGCCGCCGGTGCTGGCGCGGCAGATCGAGGCGCTGGCGGTGGACCCGGTCGCGCTCAACAATGCCGCGGCGCGCGCGCTGTCGGTCGGTCGGCCGCACGCCGCGCGCGATCTCGCCGATCTCGTCGAGCGGGTCGGCAACGGTGTCGCTCCGGTGATCGTGGGGCCGGCGCTTTCGCCCCGCGTCACGACCAGCTCTGCGGTGAATGGCATGCCCGCATGATGAAGGCGATGGGGACCGATATCGGGACGATCCACTTCGTCGGCATCGGCGGCATCGGCATGTCGGGTATTGCCGAGGTGATGCACCAGCTCGGCTATAAGGTTCAGGGCTCGGACGCGGCCGACGGTTACATCGTCGAGAAGCTGCGCAAGGAGGGAATCCCCGTCGCGATCGGCCATTCGCCCGACAATCTGGGCGACGCCGCCGTGGTCGTCTGCTCGACGGCGATCAAGGACGGCAATCCCGAGCTTACCGCCGCGGCCGAGCGTCGCCTGCCGCGCGTCAAGCGGGCCGAGATGCTCGCCGAGCTGATGCGCATGCAAAAGACGGTCGCCGTTGCGGGGACGCACGGCAAGACGACGACCACGTCGATGGTCGCCGCATTGCTCGATTCCGGCGGCCTCGACCCGACCGTGATCAACGGCGGCATCATCAACCGCTACGGCTCCAACGCGCGGCTCGGAAAGAGCGACTGGTGGGTGATCGAGGCCGACGAGAGCGACGGCAGCTTCCTCCGCCTCGACGGGACCGTCGTCGTCGTCACCAACATCGATCCCGAGCACCTCGAACATTACGGGAGCTTCGAGCGGGTCAAGGACGCGTTCGTCGAGTTCGTCGAGAACGTGCCCTTCTACGGCCTCGCCGTGCTGTGCGTCGATCATCCCGAGGTGCAGAACATCATCGGCCGCATCCGCGACCGGCGGATCGTCACCTATGGCTTCTCCGCCCTCGCCGACGTCCGCGCGGACAATGTCACCCCGGTGCCCGGCGGCAGCCGCTTCGACGCGGTGATCCTCGGCAGGGAGGGCGAACGCCGAACGATCGACGGCGTGCAGCTGTCGATCCCCGGGCGCCACAATGTTCAGAACGCGCTTGCAGCTATCGCCGTCGCGCTCGAGCTCGGCTTGTCGGACCAAGCGATTGCCGCGGGCTTCGAGCGGTTCGAAGGGGTCAAGCGCCGCTTCACCCGGGTCGGCGAAGTCAGCGGCGCCGTGATCATCGATGATTATGCCCACCATCCGACCGAGATCCGCGCGGTGCTCGCCGCTGCGCGGGAGGGGGCCGAGGGGCGCGTCATCGCGGTCATGCAGCCGCACCGCTACACTCGGCTCGCGTCGTTGATGGACGAGTTCCAGAACGCGTTCAACGACGCAGACGTGGTCTTCGTGACCCCCGTCTATGCTGCTGGCGAAGAGCCGATCGAGGGGATCGATTCCGCCGCGCTGGCCGAGGGCCTGCGGGCGCACGGTCACCGGATGGTCCGCGCCGTCGCCGACCAGGATGAGCTGTGCCGCGAGCTGCGCGATCTCGCCGCTGAGGGCGACATGGTCATCTGCATGGGCGCCGGTGACATCACCAAGTGGGCGGCCGCGCTTCCGGAGGCCATTTCGGAAGCTAGGGCGAGCAAATGAGCGCCGTCACGACCATGCCGCAGGTGCGCGGCCGCTTGACGCCGAACGCCCCGCTCGCGCCGCTCGTGTGGTTCAAGAGCGGCGGCAACGCCGAATGGCTGTTCGAGCCGGCCGACGAGGACGACCTCGTCGACTTGCTGCGCGTTCTCGATCGTGACGTTCCGGTGATGGCGCTTGGGCTTGGGTCGAACCTGATCGTGCGCGACGGCGGCGTGCGAGGCGTCGTTGTGCGCCTCGGCAAGGCCTTCGCGAAAATCGAGCGAGCGGGTGAAACGACGCTCCGCTGCGGCGGCGGCGCGAGCGGAATCCTCGTCTCCTCGAGCGCGCGCGACGCGGGCATCGCAGGGCTCGAGTTCCTGCGCGGCATCCCGGGCACCGTGGGCGGCTTCGTCCGCATGAATGGCGGCGCCTACGGCCGAGAAGTGAAGGACGTGCTCGTCTCGGCTCGGCTCGTGCTGCGTTCGGGCGAGCTTGTCGAATGGCCGGTGGACAAGCTTGGCTACACCTACCGCCACAGCGACGTGCCGGACGGCGCAATCGTCGTCGAAGCAACGTTCCGCGGAACGCCCGGCGATCCGCAGGCTATCGGCGCCGAGATGGATGCGATCGCCAGGGCGCGGGAGGAATCGCAGCCGCTGCGCAGCCGCACCGGCGGTTCGACGTTCAAGAACCCGCCGGGTCACAAGGCGTGGGCGCTGATCGACGCGGCGGGCTGCCGCGGTCTCACGATCGGCAGTGCCCAAGTCTCGGAAAAGCATTGCAATTTCCTGCTCAATCTCGGTAGCGCGACAAGCGCGGAGATCGAAGCGCTGGGCGAGGAAGTGCGGCGCCGCGTCGAAGCCAAGAGCCACATCAGCCTCGAATGGGAAATCCAGCGCGTGGGGGTCGAGCGTTGAACAAGGACCTTCACGTCGTCGTCCTGATGGGCGGCTGGTCGGCCGAGCGCGAAGTCTCGCTGACCAGCGGCAAGGGCGTTGCCGCGGCACTTCGTGAGCGCGGCTGGTCGAACGTCACCGAACTCGACATGGAGCGGGACGTCGCCGGCCGCCTGGCCGAGCTGAGGCCGGACATCGTCTTCAACGCGCTCCATGGCACGCCGGGCGAGGACGGCACGGTTCAGGGGATGATGGACCTCATGGGCTTGCGCTACACGCACAGCGGGCTGGAAACCTCCGTCATCGCCATCGACAAGGAGCTGACCAAGTTGGTGCTGGTTCCGCACGGCATTCGCATGCCGGCGGGCAGGGTCGTGTCGAGCGAGAGCCTGTTTCAAGAGGACCCGATCGAACGGCCCTATGTCGTGAAGCCGGTCAACGAAGGCTCGTCGGTCGGAGTTGCCATCGTCACCGCCGACGGCAATACCGGCAATCCCATCGGCCGCGACGTCGAGGGTCCGTGGCATCATTTCGACGAGCTCCTCGCCGAGCCATTCATCAAGGGGCGCGAGCTAACCGTCGCAGTGCTCGGCAGCGAAGCCCTGGCGGTGACCGAGCTCAAGCCCAAGGCTGGTTTCTACGATTATGACGCGAAATATACCGATGGCCTGACGCAGCACGTCTGCCCGGCCGAAATCCCTTTCGAAATTGGGCGGGCGATGATGGACATGGCCGCCGACGCGCATCAGCTGCTTGGCTGCAAGGGCGCATCGCGGTCGGACTTCCGGTGGGACGACGAACTCGGCGAAGCCGGAATCTATTTGCTCGAGGTCAACACGCAGCCCGGCATGACTCCGTTGAGCCTCGTTCCGGAGCAGGCGAAGCTCAAGGGCATTAGCTACGGCGAGCTGGTCGAGCGGCTGATCGCGGAGGCGCTTCAATGAGCGCTGCGCACGTCCGTCGCGGCGGTTCCGGCCGGGCCAGGGCGCGAAAGCCGGCCAAGGTTGCGGTGCCGAAGAAAATCGCCAAGCGCCTCCCGGTCGACCAGGCGCGCGCAAACCAGGTCGCCGCGCTCGTATTCGGCGCCTTCCTGCTCGCTGTCGGATTAGTCGTCCTGGTCGCGCTCGACATCCCGGCCAGGGCCGAGCGCGCGGCGGGCGCCGCCGTCGGCGAGGCGGGCTTCAAGGTCAGCGGCTATCAAATCGTCGGGCTCAACCACATGAACCGCGCCTTCGTGGACGCGGTCGTCACCGACGAGCTTCACCGCGCCGCTGCCGAAGCGGGCTCCGACAAGGCGCCGCAGGCGCTGGTCGACGTCGTCGGCATCCGCCGCCGCCTGCTCGGTTATGGCTGGGTCAAGGATGCGCGCGTTTCGCGCCGGCTTCCGGACAGCCTGGCCATCGACATCGTCGAGCGAACGCCGGCGGCTTTGTGGCAGAGCGAGGGCCGGCTCGCACTCATCGATGCCGACGGCGTGGTGCTCGATCGCGTCGCCGTCGACAAGATGCCCGACCTGCCGCTCCTCATAGGGCCCGGCGCCAATAGCCAGGAGCAGCAGCTCACCCGCCTGATGGCCGATGTGCCGACGCTGCGGCCCCAGCTCGCGTCGGCGACCTGGGTCGGCGGGCGCCGGTGGGACCTCAGCTTCCAGTCGGGCGAGACTCTCGCGCTCCCTGAAGGCGAGGACCCGGCCAAGGCCGCGCTGATCAAATTCGCCCGCCTCGACAAGGAAAGCGGGATGCTCGGCCATGGTCTCGTCCGCTTTGACTTGCGCGTGCCAGGCAAGATGATCGTGCGACTGCCGCGCGCACCCGGCGAGCCGATTGTGCCTGCGCCCAAGCAGGAGGGCTGATGGCCCAGCCCCAGGACCGACCGTTGATCGCCGCGCTCGATATCGGCTCCTCCAAGGTGAGCGCGATCATCGCCCGGCCGGACGACGACGGGCGCCTGACCGTGCTCGGCACCGGCCAGCGCGAAAGCCGCGGCGTCAAGCGCGGCTTCATCACTGACATGGCGGCAAGCGAATTCGCAGTGCGCGAGGCGGTGGAGCTGGCCGAGCGCATGTCGGGTGTCACGGTCGAGGAGGTGTGGGCGAGCTACGGCGCCGGCGGCCTCGTCAGCGACGTCGCCAACGTTGAGGTCGAGCTCGGCGGCCATCCGATCGAGCAGGCCGACATCGACCAGCTGATGAACGCTGGAAAGGAAGCGATCGACAAGAACGGGCAGGTCGTGCTCCACGCCCATCCGGCGCTCTACACGATCGACCGGGCGCAGGGCGTTCAGCAGCCGATCGGGCTTCATGCCAACCGCCTCGGAGTCGACATCCACGTCATCGCGGCCGAGCCGTCGCCGCTGAGGAACATCGACACGGTCATTCGCCGGGCGCATCTCGGGGTGCGCGCGATCGTCGCGTCGCCGATCGCCGCGGCGCTCGCCTGCCTGAGCGACGAAGAGCGCGAGCTCGGCGTCGCCTTGGTGGAGATGGGTGCCGAGGTGACCAACGTCTCCGTTCATCTCGGCGGCATGCTCGTTGGCCTGCGCTCCATCCCGCTTGGCGCGTGCGACATCACCAATGACATTGCCGGCGCCTTCGCCGTCCAGCGCCGCGACGCCGAGCGGCTCAAATGCTTCTACGGCTCGGCGATGACCTCCCCACGCGACAATCACGAGATCATCGAGGCAACGCAGATCGGCGCCGAGCCTGGCGCCGAACCGATGAAGATGACCCGCGCGCAGCTGATGATGGTCATCCGCCAGCGCGTCGAGGAGCTGACCGGCGAGGTCGAGACGGCGCTCAAGGCGCTCGGCTTCACTGGCCCAGTCGGGCGCCAGGTGGTGCTGACCGGCGGCGGCGCAGAGCTCAAGAATATCGCGGATTATATGCAGGGCGTGCTCGGCCGCGCCGTGCGCGTCGGCCGTCCGCGGCAGATCACCGGCCTTCCTGATGCGCACAGCGGGCCCGCTTTCTCGACCCTGGTCGGTCTCGCCCTCCTCGCCGCCAGCGGGCGCGGCGATATCCGCGACATCGCCGGGGCGGTGATCCGCCAGCCCGCGGCCAGGGGCATGATCGGGCGGCTGATGTCGGCACTGCGCTCCAACTACTGACGGACGAGCTTTCGGCGTGCTACGGCACGGTTGGGGGAGCGTTATGGACGCAGCATCGCGGGACACACGAGGCCAGCGCGCCGGCCTGTGGCTGACCCTGCTCCTCGCGGCGATGGTGCTGCTCAATTATGTCGATCGCGGCGCGGTCGGGATCGCAGCGCCGAAGCTCAAGGATGAGTTGATGCTCTCGGCGGCTGCGTTCGGCGTCGTCGTCTCGGCATTCTCCTGGATCTATGCGCCGGCGCAATTCGCCGTCGGCTGGCTGTCGGACCGCTTCTGCGTCTACCGGATGATCGCGGCCGGGCTCGCACTGTGGGCGCTCGCGACGCTTCTCACCGGCTTCGCCAACGGTTTTGCAATGCTCGTCGCGCTGCGCGTGATGTTGGGCGTTGGCGAAGGTGTCGCTTTCCCCTCAGCCTCGAAGATCATCGCGCGCCATGTGACGGCTGAGCGGCGGGGGCTTGCGAATAGCGCCCTTGCCGTTTCGCTTGCCTGGGGACCCGCAGTCGGGATCCTGGCCGGCGGCCTCATCCTGCGCTATTTCGGATGGCGGCCAATCTTCATCACTTTCGGATTGATCACCTTGCTTTGGCTCGTGCCGTGGCTGCTTGTCTCCAAGCCGCAATGGCGCGCTTATGAGCACGGCAGCGGCCATAACGTCCCAGTCACTATGGTCATGCGCAACCGCACCGTGCGGGCGATGGGCATCGGCCACTTCAGCAACACCTACGGATTCTATTTCCTGCTCGCGTGGCTGCCCTTGTTCCTCGTGAAGGTTCGCGGGCTGCCGATCCTCGAAATGACCGGAATGATAACCAGCGCTTATGTCATTCAAGGCTTTGGCGCGATCGGCTGGGGCTGGCTGTCCGACCATTTCGTCAAGCGCGGGTGGGAAGAAGGCCGACTGCGCAAGGGCCTGCTGTGCGGATATCACCTGGTCTATGCGGCGGCGATTCTCGGGGTCGGCTTTTCAACCTCGGCGCCGGCAATGCTGGCGTGGCTGGTGCTTGGCTCGGCGTTCAGCGGCATAGGGGGCACGAATCCGTATGCAATTTCACAAATCTACGCGGGGCCCGAGGCGGCGGGCACGTGGGTCGGAGTGATGAACGGCGTCGGCAACACGTCTGGGATCGTCGGGCCCATATTGACCGGCGTGCTCATCCAGGAGACCGGTTCGTACATGGCAGCTTTCGTCGTATCGGCGGCGATCGTCGCTTTCGGCGCGATCTGGTGGTGGGCCGCTCTGCCGCACGTCACGCGTCTCAATCTCGAGCCGAGCTCGCGCAAGGCGCAACTTGCCGCTGCTTGATCGGCCGACACCAAATTAATTTCGTGATGCGGGAATAAAGCCGCCGCAGCCGCGGTCATGGGCATCGACGCTTCTTCAACGGAAGGCCGATGCAATGCCCGACGACACCATTCACGACGAACGCCGCGACTTCCTCAAATGCATGGCGTGGGCCGGGACCGGCGCTTTGTTCGCGATCGGCGGCGGCATTCCGACCTCGATCGGGCTCGACGCGGCGATCGGCGCCCCGCTGCGCCCCGCCGCCGCGGCCAAGGCCTTCACCTTCCTTCAGCTGAGCGACAGCCACATCGGCTTCAACAAGCCGCCCAACGCCGATGCCCGCGCCACTTTCCGCGAGGCCATCGCCAAGGTGAAGGCGCTGCCCAGCGCGCCGGACTTCATCATCCACACGGGCGACGTGTCGCAGCTCTCGCGCGACCAGGAGTTCGACGACGCCGAGCAGATGCTGAAAGAGACCGGCCTGCCGGTCTTCTTCGTCCCGGGCGAGCACGACATGCTCGATCCCGACGGCGGCAAGGCGTTCCTCAATCGTTTCGGCAAGGGTTCGCTGGGCGCCGGCTGGTACAGCTTCGACCATAAGGGCGTCCATTTCGTCGCACTCGTCAACGTCGCCGACCTGAAGCCAGGCGGCATGGGCAATCTCGGGACGGAGCAGCTCAAATGGCTAAAGGCCGATCTCGCCGGCCGCCCATCGTCGACCCCGATCGTCGTGTTCGCCCACATTCCTTTGTGGACCGTCTATGCTGAGTGGGGCTGGGGCACCGATGATGCCGCCGAAGCGCTGAAGCTGCTCGCGCGGTTCGGGTCGGTGACCGTGCTCAACGGCCACATTCACCAGATCACCCAGAAGGTGGAGGGGCATATCGCTTTCCACACGGCGCGCTCGACCGCCTTCCCCCAGCCGGCCCCCGGCACTGCACCCTCGCCGGGGCCGCTCAAGGTCCCGCCCGAACAGCTCCATTCGATGCTCGGTATCACCGACGCGATCTTCGTCCGCGGCAAAGACCGGATCGCGCTGATCGATTCCACCCTCGTCTCCTGACACAAAAGGAAATCCCATGACCCGCGCGATCAGAATTATCTCGTTTCAGGCTGCCGCCCTCGTCACCGGCGCGCTCTTATTGTCGGTCATCGCCGGCATGGCGCAGGCCGTTCCGGCGCCCGCAGCAGCCGCAGTTCAAATCGGTAATTTCACCTTCAAGAACCCGGTCGTGACGGTGAAGGTCGGAACCACTGTCACCTGGACCAACGGCGACGACATCCCTCACACCGTCGTGTCGAAGGACGGCGTGTTCAAGTCGAAGGTGCTCGACACCGGCGACCGCTTTACCTTCACGTTCGCCAAGCCCGGACAATTCGGCTATTTCTGTTCCCTGCACCCGCACATGACGGGCCAAGTCATCGTTAAGGCTTGAGGCAGGGGAACTGGTCGTGAGGCCGTGAAGAAATCTGCCCCCGACTTCTTCAGTCCCCGCCTCGCGACTGGCGGCACGGCGCCGGGTCTAGTGTCACCCGGCGCCGGCCTTGCCGGCGGATTCAACCAGCTCGTCCTCCCGCATCTCGACGGCGCTTATAATCTCGCCTGCTACCTGACGCGCGATCCCGTGCTCAGCCAGGATATCGTCCAGGACGCCTTCGTCCGCGCTTTCCGCGCGTTCGCCCAGTTCCGCGGCAACTCGGCGCGGGCCTGGCTGTTCGCCATCGTCCGCAACTGCTGCCGCACAGCCCAGTCGCGGCAAACCGGCATGCTCGGACTCGTTATCCACGAAGCCAGCCTCGGCGAAGAGGCCGCGGCGATGCTCAACGAGCACCCCGATCCCTCGCCGACGCCCGAAGAGGAAGTCATCCGCAAGACCGAGGTCCACCGCATGCGCGCCGCGATCGAGGCGATGCCCGAGCCGTTCCGCGAAGCCGTCGTGCTGCGCAATCTCGAGGACCTGTCCTATGCCGAGATCGCCGAGGTGACGGGCGTTCCGGTCGGGACCGTCATGTCGCGCCTCGCCCGCGGCCGTTCGTTGCTGG
>JBJMVJ010000141.1:0-19530 GCA_045810685.1 Sphingomonas sp. | reverse complement strand
CTCGGTCGATGCGCTCGAAGGAAGAGGCGCACGATTACCACTATTTCCCCGATCCCGATCTGCTCCCGCTGGAGCTCGACGAAGCCTTTCTCGCCGAATGCCACGCTTCGCTCCCCGAGCTGCCCGACGCCAAGCGCAAGCGCTTCGAAGGGCTGGGGATCACTCCGTACAACGCGAGCGTGCTCACAGCCGAAGTCGAGACCGCGCGCTGGTTCGATGCATTGCTCAAAGCGGGCGCCGAGCCGAAGCAGGGCGCCAACTGGGTCGTCGCCGAGCTGTTCGGGGCGCTCAACCGCCGCGGCGAGAGCATCGAGGCGAGTCCCGTCTCGCCGGCCGCGGCCGCCGAGCTTCTCGGCCTGGTCGCCGATGGCACCATCTCCGGGACCATCGCCAAGCAGGTGTTCGAGATCATGCTCGAGAGCGGGCAGCGCGCTTCCGCGATCGTCGAGGAGCGCGGCCTGCGGCAGACCAGCGACACCGACGCGATCGACGCCGAGGTCGACAAGGTCCTCGCCGCCAACGCCGACAAGGTCGCCGAGTATAAAGCCGGTAAGCAGGCGCTGTTCGGCTTCTTCGTCGGACAGGTGATGAAGGCGATGGCGGGCAAGGCGAACCCGCAGCTGGTCAACGAACGGCTGCGGGCCAAGCTGTCGTGATCCCGTCATTGCGAGGAGCGTCAGCGACGCGGCAATCGAGCGGGATTGCTTCGCTCCGCTCGCAATGACGAAAGTTCGCTGATGCGAAACCTCATCCTTGCCGCCGCTGCGGGGCTGCTCGCCACCCAGTCCGCAGCCCAGACGCCGCCGGCGCCTAAGCTGCTCGTCGTCATCTCAGTCGACCAGCTCTCGGAGGACCTTTTCGACCAATACCGGCCGCAGTTCACGGGCGGCTTCGCGCGCCTGGCGAGCGGCACGGTGTTCCGCAACGCCGCCGGGCCGCCGGCAACGCAAACGCTCGGCCAGCTGGTAAAATCGCGCTGGCCCGCGAGCCGCGATGTGATCGTGTCCGGCAGTCAGGCCGTGACGACCGTGCAAGGACCGGACCAGCGCTGGACTTGGACCGGGAAGAAGTTCGAGGCCGACCGGGCGAGCGCCCCGCTGCCGCGGGTTGTTCCCAAAGTGAATGCTGCGATCGCGGCTGCCCTGGCGCGGCCGCGGCCGCCCCTGCAGCCGACGCCCTTCTGCGAATCGAAGGCGCTGCCCGGTGAGGTCGGCGGCCAGCTTGGCCGCGGCGCGGGGGACGCCGCGGCGCTCGAAGCTTCGCCCGAGCTCGACGGCGACACGCTGGCGCTCGCCGCCGGCCTGGTCGACGAGCTGCAGCTTGGACGTCGCGCCGCTCCCGATCTGCTGACGATCAATCTGGCTGCGACGGGCAATGTCGCACGAACCCATGGTGTGGTCGGGGAGGGCATGTGCCTGCAGCTGATCGAGCTTGACCGCGAGCTCGGCGATTTCCTGTCGCTGCTGGAAAGCCGCCGGATCGATTATGCCATTTCCTTGACGGGCACCGGGTCGCAGCGCGTGCCGCTCCTGTTCTGGCGGACAGGGATGGCAGCGACGACGGTCGAACGCGCGGTTGACAGGGCCGACGTGTCGCCCACGCTGGCGAGCATGGTCGGCGTGCCGCTTCAGCCCGGCTTGACCGGCCATTGCTTGGCCGAGGTCCCGGGCGCGCGCTGCTGAGCCTGGCCGACCGGCGAGACCGGAGCCCCTGGCGGTTGCGTGCCCGGCGAGGGGACGTCGATATTGGGCGAACGGGTCGGCGTTTCCGGCGGGACGGGGGTCGGCTGGCCGGGATGCGAGGGCTGCGGCAGGTCCGGCCGGGGCTCCTCCGGGATCGGCGGAAGCTGTTGCATTGACGGGCTCCTTTGAACGCGCAACGCCGCTCGCGTCCGAAGGGTTGCTCGCGCCGCGGCTTGCTCCACAGCCTGTCCTTGCTATAGGCCCGCATCCTTTCAGGCGTCCGCGCGGGCGTGGCGAAATTGGTAGACGCGCTTGGTTTAGGTCCAAGTGGGAGACCGTGGGGGTTCGAGTCCCTCCGCCCGCACCACCACCAGGCGCAGCCAGTCCGGGGTACTGGCGGGCATGGTGCTCGCCGAGACATGCGGGGGACAGGCGAGCACGGTAATCACCGAAGTCGCCGCCGGTATTTTGTTTGGGATTAGAACCGTGACCATCAAGACTGTCGAGACCGAGAACGAGGGCCTGAAGCGCGCCTTCATGCTGACCATCCCCGCCGAGGACATCGAGGCGCGGGTCGACCAGGAAGTGAAGCGCATCGCGCCCCAGGTGCGGATGCCGGGCTTCCGCCCCGGCAAGGTGCCGCCCAACCTCATCCGCAAGATGCACGGCGAAGCGCTGCGCGGCGACGCGCTCCAGGGCGCGGTGCAGGACAGCGTCCAGCAGCTGCTGAGTGAGCAGAAGATCCGACCGGCGCTCCAGCCGCAGGTCGAGCTCGACGAGGGCTACCAGCCGGGCCAGGACGCAGAGGTGCGCGTCAGCCTCGAGGCGCTGCCCGACGTTCCGGCGCCCTCGATCGAGGGGCTCAAGCTCGACCGCCTCACCGTCGACCCCGACGAAGCCGCGGTCGACGAGCAGCTGAGGCAGCTCGCGGGCCAGAACAAGCGCTGGGTGGATGCGCCCAAGAAACATGCGGCCGCGAGCGGCGATCTCGTCGTCATCGACTTCGCCGGCACGGTCGACGGCACGCCCTTCGAGGGCGGCAAGGGCGAGGACATGTCGGTCGAGCTCGGCTCGGGCCGGCTGATCCCCGGGTTCGAGGAGCAGCTGGTCGGCGCCAAGGCGGGCGACAGCCGCGAGGTCAAGGTGACCTTTCCGGCCGATTATCCCGTCGAGACGCTCAAGGGCAGGGACGCGATCTTCGCCGTGACCGTCAAGGCGGTGAAGACGGCAGGCGCCACCAAGATCGACGACGAGCTCGCGACCTCGATGGGCCTCAAGGACCTTGAGCAATTGCGCGGCCTCATCCGCGACCAGCAGGTGCAGGAGCTGAACGGCCTCACCCGCACCCACATGAAGCGCCAGCTGCTCGATGTCCTCGCCGAGCGGCACGATTTCGGCGTGCCCGAATCGATGGTCGACGCGGAATTTCAGAACATCCTCGGGCAGCTTCGCCACGAGGCGAACCATGAGGAGGATCCCGACGCCGCGCTCAAGGAGATTGAGGACGAGGCCGCCGACTACCGTCGGATCGCCGAGCGCCGCGTGCGCCTCGGACTGCTGCTGTCGGAGATCGGCGCCGCGAACGGCGTGACCGTTACCGAGCAGGAGATGAATCGGCTGATCGCCCAGGCGGCGTCGCAATACCAGGGCAAGGACCGCGACAACTTCATCCGCTACGTCCAGCAGGAGCCGATGGCGGCCGCGCAGCTCCGCGCGCCGCTCTATGAGGACAAGGTCGTCGACTTCCTGTTCGCCAATGCCGAGATCAGCGACCGCAAGGCGACCCGCGCCGAGCTCGAGGCCGACCTCGAATCTGAGCAAGGCCATGTCCACGGCCCCGATTGCGGGCACGACCACGCGCACGACAAGCCGAAGGCGAAGAAAGCCGCGGCCAAGCCCAAGGTGAAGGCTGCAACCAAGGACGAGGACCGCCTAGTGCTCAACGAGCCAGCCAAGGGACCGGTCGAAAAGGCCTCGGCCAAGCCCACGCCCGCGAAGCCGGTGAAGGACGAGCCCGGGCGCAAGGCGCCACAGCCGAAGGCGGAAGCAAAAGCTGCCGCCAAGGCGCCGCAGCCGAAGGCGCAAGCAAAGCCTGCCGCCAAGGCGAAGAAGGCGCCGGCCAAAAAGGCTTGAGCGGGCGGGAGATCGTCTGCGCCGACCTCGACGTCGCGATCGGCGATCTGCGGCGCGAGGGCTTCCGTCTCGATCTCATCTACCCCGCCGACGATCCGGCCGCCGCAGTCCTCAGCCGCGGCGGCGAGACGGTGCGCGTGCATCTGCCCGGCGCGGCGCCGATTGCAACCGCGCTGCCGCCCTTCGCCCCCGAGTTCGTGCTGACCCGCGCCGGCGCTCAGCCGGGGCAGGGGCGCGCGGGCATGCTCTACCGCGACCTCATCCCCGGGCGGCTCGGCGGGCGCTACATCGCCTCGCACATCACTATTCCCGCCGGCGGGCCGGTCGCCGACTGGGTCCATTATCACGATATCGTTGTGCAGATGATCGTCGTCCGACGCGGCTGGGTGCGGCTGGTCTATGAGGACCAGGGCGAACCGTTCGTGATGCATGCCGGCGACATCGTGCTTCAGCCGCCGCTGATCCGCCACCGCGTGCTCGAAAGCTCGCCCGCGCTTGAGGTGATCGAGATCGGAGCGCCGGCGCTTCACCCGACCTTCGCCGATCATGAGCTCGAGCTCCCGACCGGCAAGCGCCAGCCCGACTTCGCTGGCCAGCATTTCCTCCGCCACAGCGCTGCCGAGACGCCGTGGACGCCGTTCAACGCCGCCGAGGCGCAGGAGACCGGAATGCGCTCGGCGACCGGCGGCATCGCCCAGGTCCGCATCGTCCGACCCGGTCGGGCCGATGCGATCGCCTTCCCCGCGCACGACGGCGAGCTGGTGTTCGGCTTCCTGCTCGAGGGGACCGCGCACCTCGATCGCGGCTTCGACCTCGGCCCCGCCGACGTCTTCGTCATCCCGCCCGGCGAACCTTGGCACCTGACCGCTCTCAGCTCCGACTTCAGCCTGCTGCACGTCACCACGGCACGGCTCGACGCCGCCGCGTGATGGCCTCTATAGCTGTGAGGTCAGCCGAGGGGGTCCGCTTGAGCACGATTGCGTCGCCGAACATCGCGGTCCTCCTGCCGTGCTACAATGAGGAAGCGGCGATCGGCGCCACGGTGAACGCGTTCCGCGAGACGCTGCCCGGCGCCGCCGTCTACGTCTACGACAACAACAGCACCGACCGCACCCGCGAGGTCGCCGCGAGGGCCGGCGCGATCGTCCGCACCGAGCGCCAGCAGGGCAAGGGCCATGTCGTGCGGCGGATGTTCGCCGACGTCGACGCCGACGTCTATTTGATGGCCGACGGCGATCTGACTTACGACGCGCGGGCCGCGCCCGCGATGGTCGACCTGCTGCTGGCCGACCAGCTCGACATGGTCGTCGGCACCCGCCGCCACGACGAGAAGGAGGCGTACCGCCGCGGCCACGCGGTCGGCAACAGGCTGTTCACCGGCCTCCTCTCCGGCTTGTTCGGGCGCAGCTTCAGCGACATCTTTTCGGGCTACCGCGTGTTCTCGCGGCGTTTCGTCAAGAGCTTCCCGGTGCTCTCCTCGGGCTTCGAGATCGAGACCGAGATGAGCGTCCACGCGCTCGAGCTGCGAATGCCGGTCGGCGAGCTTGAGACCGCTTATGCCGCCCGCCTCGAAGGCTCGCAGTCCAAGCTCTCGACCTATTCGGACGGGTGGCGGATCCTCAAGAGCATTGTCACCCTCTACCGGGTCGAGCGCCCGGTCCTGTTCTACGGCGCGATCGGCGCGCTGCTGCTCGCCCTGGCGCTCATCCTGTCGGTGCCGCTGGTCGTGACCTATGTGACGACCGGCCTGGTGCCCCGCGTGCCGACCGCGATCCTGGTCACCGGAATGACCATCGTCGCGGTGCTGTGCTTCTTCACCGGCCTCATCCTCGACACGGTCACCCGCGGCCGCCGCGAGGTCCGCCGCCTCGCTTATCTGTCACACTCCGCCCCAGGCTCGCTCGGCGAGCGGAACCAGCCAAAGCCGCAGGCGCCGGCTGGCGGAGGGGCCTCTTCACGGCGCCGCCGCGCACCCGCTTGAACCTTTCGCTCATCGGCCCGATGTAGGCACCATCAGCAATAAAGGACCGTCACCCCGTGATCGACCATCAGGACATCGCCTCGCAGCTCGTTCCCATCGTCATCGAGCAATCGAACCGGGGCGAGCGCAGCTTCGACATTTATTCGCGGCTGCTGCGCGAGCGGATCGTGTTCATAACTGGCGCGATCGAGGACCATATGGCGAGCCTCGTCACCGCCCAGCTGCTCTTCCTCGAGTCCGAGAACCCGAAGAAGGACATCTTCATGTACATCAATTCGCCTGGCGGCGTGGTGACGGCCGGCCTCGCGATCCACGACACGATGCAATACATCCGGCCCAAGATCAGCACCGTGTGCATCGGCCAGGCCGCCTCGATGGGCAGCTTCCTCCTCGCCGCCGGTGAGCCGGGCATGCGGGTTGCGCTGACCAACAGCCGAATCATGGTCCACCAGCCCTCGGGCGGCGCGCAGGGCATGGCCGCCGACATCGAGATCCAGGCGCGCGAGATCCTGCGCATGCGCCAGCGCCTCAACGAGCTCTACGCGAAATATACCGGCCAGAAGCTCGAGGAGATCGAGAAAGCCATGGACCGGGACAAGTTCCTCGAGTCGGACGAGGCGAAGGCGTTCGGAATCATCGACGAGGTGTTCGACAAGAGGCCGGAGCCGGGCGCGGACGGCGGGACCGGCGCGGCAGACGTGACGCCCGCCTGAACCTAGGCGGGCGCCGGTTCTGGCATCAGGTCCGGCACGGGAATGACGAGCGGCCTGCCGCCCGCAAACAATGCCCGCACCATGAACAGGCTGAACGCCACTACGCCGACGGTAAACACGAGGTCGCCCGGCACACGCGCCCAAACCAGCGCTTGCATCACCGGACTATGGATGACCTCGGCGCTGCGCGCATAAGCATAGTCATGGGTGAAGCTCTGGTAGGCTTGGAACAGCCCCTGCGGGAACAGCGACAAGAAGACCATCATCGCCAGGCCGCCATTGAGGCACCAGAATGACGTCTTGAGCAGCTTGTCGCTCCACCGCGAGGGATCGGACAGTCCGCGCATGCAGAACAAGGTGAGGCCGATCCCAAGCATGCCATAAACCCCGAACAGGGCAGCGTGCGCATGGGTGGCGGTCGTATTCAGGCCTTGCATGTAATAGAGGGCGAGCGGCGGATTGATGAAGAAGCCGATCAATCCGGCGCCGACCAAATTCCACACCAGCACGCTGGCGAAGAAGGCGAACGGCCATTTGTAGACCGCCTGCCATTCCTGCTGGTGCTCGACCTTCGAGCGGTTGTAGGCCTCGAAGCCCACGACCATCAGCGGCACCACCTCGAGCGCCGAAAATACCGCGCCGAGGGCGATCACCGAAATCGGCGTTCCGCTGAAATAGAGGTGGTGGAACGTGCCAAGCACTCCGCCGCCAAGGAAGATGATCGTCGCCAGCAGGACTGACGTCGCTGCGACCGATGCCCGCACGAGCCCCATTTTGACGAACAGCGCGGCGACGATCGCGGTGGCGAAGACCTCGAAAATGCCTTCGACCCACAGATGGACGACCCACCAGCGCCAATATTCCATGACCGAGATGTGCGCGTGCTGCCCGTAGAACAGGCCGGTGCCGAACAGCAGTCCGATGGATACGGTGGCAATGACGACCAGATAAACCAGCGAGCGTCCGCCTTTTTGCTGGAGAGCCGGCCACAGCCCGCGCAGCACCAATCCGGTCCACAGCACCAGGCCGATGAACAAATAGATCTGCCAGAAGCGGCCGAGATCGAGATATTCATAGCCTTGGTCGCCGAACCAGAAGTTCATGCTGCCAATGCCCATGCGGCGGTTGATCGCCAGCCATTCGCCCGCGAAGGAGCCGACGACGATGACCAGCAGGCTGACGAACAGGAAGTTCACGCCGAGCCGCTGGAACTTGGGTTCCCTTCCGCCGAGTAGTGGCGCGACGTAGAGTCCGGTGGCGAGCCACGCGGTTGCAATCCACAGCACCGCGAGCTGCGTGTGCCACGTACGGGTAACCGCGTAGGGGAAATATTCGGCCATCGGCAGGCCGTAGAGACCCTGGCCTTCAACGGCGTAGTGCGCCGTGACGATGCCGAGCAGGACCTGGGCGAAGAACAGGGCGGTGACGACGAAGAAGTATTTCGCGGTCGCTCGCATCGAGGGGGTAATCGTCGCGCCGGCGAGCACGTCGGCCACGGCAAACCCCTCGGTCGGCTCGATGTCGCGCCGCCACACGTCGAACTCGCGGGCATAATACCAGACGAGCCCGCCGATCCCCCCGAGCAGCACGAAGATCGAAATGAATGTCCACAGGAAGATCGATCCTGTCGCGGCGTTGCCAACCAGTGGCTCGTGCGGCCAGTTGCTGGTGTATGTGATGGTATCGCCGGGCCGTTGGGTCGTCGCCGCCCAGGCGGTCCAGAAGAAGAAGCCGTTTAGCGCATGCGCTTCATCGGTCGAAAGCACGGCGTTGCGCGGCATCGCGTAAAGCTCGCGCAATTGCTGGTCGGCAGGCGTTCGATTGGTGAACAGGTCGCTATAGTGCGCCGCGGTCGCAATGATCGCGGCGCCCCGCTGGTCGGTCACCGTGATTTCGGTCGTGTGCGGATCGTAGCTGTTGGTGCGCATCTCGCGCTTGAGGATCGAACCGAACCGCGCCTGCTCGGGCTCCGGCAGGGCTTCGAACGGGTTGCGCGGACCGGTGCCGGCGATGCCGTCGCGCAGCGCGACCGCCTCGCGGTGCAGCCAATCGGCGCTCCAGTCGGGCGCGACATAGCTGCCGTGGCCCCAGATCGATCCTTGCTGCATCCCGCCCATCGATTGCCACACGCTCTGGCCGCGCTGGATGTCTGCGCTGGTATAGAGGATCTGGCCGGAAGCCGTTCGGACCGCGCCCGGGATTGGCGGTTTGGATTGGTAGATCTGAAAACCGAAGAACAGCAGAGCGCCGAACATGATCACCATGGACGCGCCAAAAACGACCCACAATCTCCGGATCGAGAAGTCGGAGCTATAATCGGACATGGCGTTTTCCCCGACACGGGAATGCGTGGGCGGCGACCGCTTACACGGGGGCCGTGCCCCTAATCTAGGTTATGCGCCCTTGCAAACGGATAAACAACACGCCCCATATGACGAGAGCCGGCGCTAGATCGCGGATAGGCTCCGCTCACGCCGCCGCGCCGCAAGCCCGATCCCGGCGAAGCCGAGCAGCATCATCGCCCAGGTGGCCGGTTCGGGAAGCGCAGCCGTCGCGGAAAGGAATACCGCATGGACGCTCTGGAGGTTGCTGAACCCGCTCGAGTCCGACAGCGAGACGTTCGCGATGCTCTGCCCTCCATCCGTCGTGATCGTGAGGAAGTTGTTGCCGTTTCCGAGCGCTATATTGAAAAGGAAACTCTGGCTGTCGGTCGTGGTGACGACATAGTCGAGCGTGGTTCCGGTCGCAGCGCCGGTCAGGATCACCGGGTCGAGGATGAGCGCGCTGAGGGCGGAGCTCGGCGTGATCGACAGCGACGTGATGAGCCCGCTGCTGGGGTCTATGATATTGCTGACGACTGTGAAGTCCGTGCCCGCCGTCGTCGTCCCGGTGAGCGTCAGCGAATGCGAGGCATCGGCGGTGCTGGTGCCCGTGACGGTCCCGGCGGGGCCCTGGTTGGCGAAGAGGATGTTCTCCTCGCCGGCTTGCGGATTGTTACCGGCCGTGAACACGACACCTGCCAAGGCCGGGAATGGAGCTGCGGCGACGATGAATGCGACCGCGAGCGTGAGTGCGAGTTTCCGCATGATGCGACCCCTCCGTCTGTTAATTTGCGATTAAACTGCCTGTAATGTGTAGGCAAGCGCGGAGCTTCTACTGACCTCTGGGGCGAGGCCCTGATCGGAATGTCCGCTTTCCAGCGACAGCAGACATTAGCGCAGCTGAAATGAATACAATCTTTGGGGCTCGAAGTCCGCTTTGAGCGGGGACACGACCGATTGGTAAAGCGCATTGGCCGGTACATTCTCGGCGTCGGTGAGCACCCAGGCTTCGCTGCATCCCAACTCGCGGGCATGGTCGAGAATGAGCTGCATAAGCTTCCGTGCCACTCCTTTTCGACGGTACCGGGCTGCGACACCAACCTCGTTGATCCACAGCTGTCGCGCCTTGTCGGGATGGACATAATCGACGGCAGAAACAAAACCGACGACAACGTTGCCGTGCAGGGCAACTGCGAGATGGTGCCGCGGGTCGACCAAAAATGCGTGGGCCAGCGCCTCGTCAACCGGTCGGTCGAATACGCCTTCCGCAACATCGTGGAGCACGGGCTCGTCGTCTGGTCCAAGCAGCCGATAGGTGACACCGTCGCTCACGTCCACGCTTCACCCGTTTCCTGCGTCTGCAGCGCCGCGATCATGACCATGCCGGCACTGCGATCGCCTTTGCCGGTTCTACTGAACGGCGTGCTCCTCGGGCCGACGGGCTAATCGTGCGTCTCCCTTGGATCACGCATCCAGGTCAGGAATGGGACGCCGGCTGTCACCGCGCAGGCGATTGCAACGATCCACGCATTGGCCTGCGGCGCGCCGATGATCTCGAGGAGGAAGATCGACCAGACGCCGATGGCGATATTCAGCCAAACGGCCCAGCGCACCCGTGCGCCGACCAGCACGGCGTTCAATCCCGCGGCTGCCGACGTCGCGACGAATACCGGCAAGGAGGCGCCGGCCACCGGCGGAAGATAATCGATGAAACGTTGGCGTTCGGCGAGAGCGAGCCACACGGTTCTCGCCTCTGAGAGGACCACCAGCGTAATCGTCACGTAAAAGACGATCATCAGGAAACGCCGCATTGCCCCCTCCATCGGCATAACTTGCCATCCGCAACGCCCGCTTTCGACCCACTGCGGACATTAGGTGCGCACCACGTTTTCTGCTAGAGCAGCGCCACGTCACAGCCGAAGGGGATCGGTCCATGTCACGTGCTCTCAGCCTTCTCTTTGCCGTGGTTGCCTATGGGATATTCTTCGCCACATTTCTGTACCTGATCGGCTTCGTTGGGAATCTCCCCTACATGCCCAGGACGGTCGATGCGCCGCCGAGTAATCTTGCGCCGGCAGTGGCGGGGCTGATCGATCTCGCGCTCGTCGCGCTGTTCGGGCTTCAGCACAGCAGCATGGCCCGGCAAGGATTTAAGCGGGCCTGGACCCGCGTCGTCTCGCCCGCGATCGAGCGGAGCATCTACGTCCTGTTCGCAAGCCTCGCGCTGATTGTGCTGTTTCTGCTGTGGCAGCCGATCGAAGCGTCAATCTGGAATGTCCCCGCTTCGATGACATGGCTTCGCGTCATCCTGTGGGGCCTATTCGCTCTCGGATTCACGATCGTGCTGATCAGTACCTTCCTGATCAATCACTTCGAACTGTTTGGCCTGCAGCAAGCCTGGTTCAACCTCCGTCAACGCCAGGCAGCCGCGCCTGAATTGCGCCAGCCGCTTTTCTATCGGTGGGTGGCGCATCCGCTGTACGCCGGTTTCTTCCTGGCGTTCTGGTCAACACCGACGATGACGGCGGGTCATCTTCTGCTGGCGCTCGCGATGTCGGCCTACATGCTCTTCGCGATCCGGCTCGAGGAACGCGATTTGACCGATTTGTTCGGCGCTCGCTACACGGAGTACCGGGGTCAGGTAGGAATGCTCACCCCCCGCTTCACCGGCGCACGGCATTAGGCGGCAATAGGCCGCGCAGGCGTATTGGCGGCTTAGGTCTGCGTTCGGCCCGAAGCGGACACTAGCTTAATGGCACCATCGCCGCGGATGCCTGCTCTGCCGATCTACTTCGGCTGATCCGATTTCGGCAGCGCGCGGTTGGCGATCGTCGGCTGCTTCAATCCAAGCGCCTCCGCCATCTTGGCGCGGTCTGGCTCCTGGACCTCAACACAGCCTTGCTTGTCGCAGGAAATCATCTCGCCGCTGTCGCTGTCCATTCGGACCACCCCGCCAGCCGAGCCCGCCAGTTGGTATTTAGGGCCATTGCCCGACATGCCCCACGACACAATGAGTGCAGCCGCGACGATTGCGCCTCCGATGAAAGCGCTGTCGCTGATGCGCCGAGCTGGTTCTGACCGTTGGTTCATTGGAGCCTCCAGGGCTCCTCATACGCCAACCCGTTGGGTGTATCAATTGCGTAACACAGCTAGGCGATAAGATGGTCTGGCGAAAGGACTGTGCCACCTGAACGTGATGTCCGGCTTCCACGCATTACAGGCACTTATCCAGTAGTTCTCGCTTAACGAAGGGGCCGGGATCCGAAGACATGCACGACCGCGGCATATCCGCTACTGCAACTGCTGATCGGGGGGTGCGATGGATCAGTTCGGCTATGTTGTTGGCCTGCTTTCGATCATCACGGGCCTTGCGCTTTCCGACATGGGAGTGAGCCTCCACCATCTGCTGAAGCGGCGCTCCAATGTGCAGTGGGATTGGCTGACGCTCGCGATTGCCGGTTACGTGGCCTTCGTCATCATCCGCTTCTGGTACCAGGTATGGTCGATCCGCGGGTTCCCCGGTGTGACCGGACTATTCTTCTTCAGTGGCATCATCGCCGAGAACTTCGTGCTCTTCCTGATCGCTGCCTCCTCGCTGCCCGACGAGGACGACGTCACCCAGGGGCGGGTGGACCTCCGCGCATTCCAGCAGAGGAATAGCATCTATCTGTGGCGCCTGTTCCTGCTGTTCACTTTGATGTGGGCCGCCCATGGTCTTTACTTCGCGATCGCCGAGCGACAGCCGTTCAGCTTCAGGATGGGAGCGATCTTCGTGGTTCCTGTTGCGCTTGGCGGCGCTCTTGCCTTCGTCCGCCAGCGCAAGTTCCAATCTCTGCTGTTCGGCGGCCTTCTTGCCCACGAAGCTTTGTGGACGATCGTCGCCCGATTTAGCTAATCGGCGCGTTCGGCTCTTGGCGAACCTGCGGCAGAGCGGCCTTGCACGTTCGTCAAATCCACGGCTCCGCGCAGGGCAGTGGCAAGTTGTGCAGCGCTTCCCACTGCCCAGAAGTGCATGAAATAAAGCGTCGGCTGTTCGCCCAGCATGTGGCTGTGGAGCGCGGCCACTTCGATTCCGCCGGAGCGCAGCGCGCGCATCACCGGGTCAACCTCGCTCGCCACAAGCACGAAGTCGCCGGTGACTGCCGCTTTGCCGCCACCGACAGGCTGGAAGTTGATCCCGGTGCCGGTGCCCATCGACGCCGGCTCCGCCATGCCGTCTTCGACGATCTTCTCGGCACGCGGAATGGTGAACTGGTAGACGCCGCCATTGGCTTTGCCCTGACGGCCGATGATGCGGTCAATCGCGGCCGTGTCGAGGTCGAGCCGGGGCTGGGGAGCCGCCGCTGCCGGAGCCATAAGCGGCGTGCGGGACAGCGCCAGCGCCGAACGCAGCGTCGCGGCGAGCCGCGCAGGATCGCCTTGGCCGCGCACATGCATGTAGATGGTTTGCGGGGACGACCGGAGCAGGTGGTTGTGCACGGCGGTGACGTGAATGCCGCCCTCGAGCAGCGCGCTCATCACCGGGTTCACTTCCTCGGGAGTGAGCACGAGATCGCCCATGACGACGCTGCTCGTCCCCATCGGCTGGAACGCGAGCCATGAGCCGAGCGCGAGCGCCGACTTGATCGTCACGCCGTCGAGCTGAACCTGCAGGTCGGAACGCGGAAAACCGTAGCGGCGCACGCCATCAGCTTGAGTGGTGCCGGCGCGGCCGAGCGCCTGATCGACTGCCGTCCAGGCTGCCGGCGCAGGCTGCGCCGAAAGCTGCGGAGCTGCGAGAAGGAAGGAAGCGAAAAGGCCGAGCCGAAGTGAACGCTTGGTGCTGCTGGTTCGCATGGCACTGCTCCTGTATGCGGCGGCTGGTGCCATAATCGCCGCGGGGATTCCAATGAACACTCGAGCCCCGGCCGCCCAGGAGGGCCCGGACTCGCGCGTGGCCCTTCCTTTTCGAGAAGCGGTGAAGGTGTGGGCGCGTATCGCGGCACTGTCCTTCGGTGGACCCGCCGGCCAAATCGCCGTGATGCATCGCATCTTGGTGGATGAGAAGCGCTGGATCGGTGAAGAGCGGTTTCTGCACGCTCTCAATTACTGCGTGCTGCTTCCCGGGCCCGAAGCTCAGCAGCTTGCCATCTATATCGGCTGGCTGCTTCACAAGACCCGCGGCGGCTTGGTCGCAGGAACGCTTTTCGTCCTGCCCGGCTTCGTCGCCATTTTGGCGCTCAGCTACCTCTATGTGCTTCTTGGGCGGCTGCCTCTCATCGAAGGTCTGTTCTTCGGGTTGAAGGCTGCGGTTCTGGCGATCGTGATCCAGGCTGTGGTGCGGGTTGGTTCACGGGCGCTCAGGAACAACGCATTGCGCGCACTGGCTGCTGCGGCCTTTGTGGCGATCTTCTTCCTGCGCGTGCCGTTCCCCGCGATTGTGCTGACCGCAGGACTGATCGGCTTCTTCGCCGGCCGCGCCGGCCTCGCCGCCTTTCGCGGGGGCGGAGCGCACGGGTCGAGCTCGGCGTCGCTGGTGCGTGACAGGGACACGCTGCTCGGCGAAGATCTGCCCGAGCACGCCAAGGCGAACGCTCGCTGGTCGCTTCTGATCTCGGCCGTGTTCGTGATGCTGTGGCTTGGCCCCTTGGCTGCGCTCCTCGTGTTCGCCGGTCCGCACAACGTGTTCAGCCGCATCGGCTTTTTCTTCAGCGAAATGGCCGTGGTCACGTTCGGGGGCGCCTATGCCGTCCTCGCCTATGTCGCGCAGCAGGCGGTGCAATCCTATCACTGGCTGAGCCCGCGCGAGATGCTCGACGGCCTTGGCATGGCCGAGACCACGCCTGGACCGCTGATCATGGTGACGCAGTTCGTCGGCTTCCTTGGAGCTTACAGAAGCGGGGGAGCACTCAACCCGCTCCTCGCGGCAACGCTCGGCGCAATCCTCACCACATGGGTGACCTTCGTCCCGTGCTTCCTCTGGATATTCCTCGGAGCGCCCTTCATCGAGCGGCTGCGCGGCAACCAGGCCTTGTCCGCGGCGCTTGCCGGCATTACCGCGGCAGTGGTTGGGGTGATCCTCAACCTTGCGGTGTGGTTCTCGATTCACGCGCTGTTCGCACAAGTGCACGAGCATCGATTCTGGTTGGCCACGATAGACCTGCCCGTCTGGCAGTCGGTCAATTTCGCTGCGCTATTCCTGACCCTCGCCGCCGCGGTGGCGGTCTTCCGCTTTCGATGGAACATGCTTGCCGTCCTCGGCGGCTGCGCTGCAATCGGAATGCTGCTTCGGACGACGGGACTTGCGTAGATGCTGGGAACGACAATGGCGCAGTCCGACCAAACCAACCTAGGTTAAAGCGATTGACCGATGCGCCCCTGAGGCGCAGGGCCGCGCTTGGCCGCCTGGGTATCAGCTGCCCTCGCTTTTTCCACGGTCCAGTGACGCGTGCCGCACGTCCCTTCTCAGGACCGGGAGAGAGAGCATGTCTGCACAGCATTCGATGATGGGCCGCCGCCATTTCCTGATCACGTCCGCGTTCCTCGGAACAGCCGGGCTGATCATGCCGGCCGCAGCGCATGCGGGAACCGCGCCGCCGCCTCCGGCGGACACCCAGACGCTCACGCAGACTCCAATGACCAGTGCTTCAGAGGCCGCAATCTCCAGCGCCATGCTCGTCGCAACCGTCGAGGCCGCGGAGGCAAGCGGCGATAGCTCGATCCGGCCGTTCCACTATCGCGCGACCGATGAGGAACTGGCGGACCTCAAGCGGCGGGTCTCGGCGACGCGCTGGCCGGAGCGCGAAACGGTCGACGACACGACCCAGGGCGTGCAGCTCGCGACAATGCGCAAGCTCGCCGAACATTGGGCCAATCACCACGACTGGCGCCGCGCCGAAGCGCAGCTGTTCTCCTACCCCAACTTCATCACCAACATCGACGGGCTCGACATCCACTTCATCCACGTGAAGTCGAAGCATGCCGGCGCGCTGCCGGTGATCATAACCCACGGCTGGCCCGGCTCGATCATCGAGCAGCTCAAGATCATCGGGCCTCTGACCGATCCGACGGCGTACGGCGGCACCGCCGCTGACGCGTTCGACGTCGTCATCCCCTCGCTCCCGGGCTACGGCTTTTCGGGAAAGACGACTGAACCGGGATGGGTCGTTCCGCGCATAGCGAAGGCGTGGGATGTCCTGATGAAGCGGCTGGGCTACACGCGCTACGTCGCGCAAGGCGGGGACTGGGGCAATGCGATCAGCGAGGTGATGGCGCTGCAGCAGCCCGCCGGCCTCCTCGCCATCCATACCAACATGTCGGCGACGCTCCCCGAAGCGATCCGCAAGGCGCTGCCGGGCGGTCCGCCGCCGGCCGGGCTTTCCGCCGACGAGCAACATGCCTGGGATCAGCTTACGAACTTCTACACGCATGGCCTCGGCTACGCGCTCGAGATGAACCAGCGGCCTCAGTCGCTCTACGCCGTCGCGGATTCGCCGATCGGCCTCGCGGCGTGGATGCTCGACCACGACATCCAGAGTTACGACCTCATCGCCCGCGTGTTCGACGGCGCACAGGAAGGGCTTACGCGCGACGACATTCTGGACAATGTCACGCTCTACTGGCTCACCAACACCGCCGTTTCGTCAGCGCGCCTCTATTGGGAGATGCGCAACAGCAAGGCGGGTTTCTTCGACCCGCGCGCCGTGCCGCTGCCCACCGGCGTGAGTGCTTTCCGGCACGAGATCTACCAGGCGCCGGAGAGCTGGGCACGAGCAGCCTATCCGCACCTCGTCTTCTATCGGGCGCACGACAAGGGCACGCATTTCGCGGCGTGGGAGCAGCCGCAGCTGCTCACCCAAGACATGCGCGAGACATTTCGAGCGTTGCGCTGAGCCACGGAAACGAGCGGCGCACGCGCTCCGTGCTGCTTCCGACGCGAATGTCCGCTTTCCACCCAAAGGGGACATTAGGGATGGCTTGTTAACTGGACGCGCCAGAGGTCGAGGGATGGATAACAAAATCCTCTTCTATGATTGGCCTTACTCACCCTTCTGCATGAAGGTGCGGGCGATTCTCGATTACAAGCATCTGCAGTATCAGCGTGTGAACCCGTTGGCTGCGCGCACAATCCTCAATCGCCGTGGCACCGGCAAAGTGCCGGCAGTCGATATCGACGGCGACTTCATCACCGACTCAACGGATATCGCCTATGCGCTGGAGAAGCGTTTCCCGGACCCGCCGCTTCTTCCGAGTGCTGCGCACGAGCGAGGCTTGGCACACGCGATCGAGGAATGGGCGGATGAATCGCTCTACTTCATTGGGCTCTATTACCGCTGGTTTGAAGCCGAGGGCCGCAAGCCGGTGGCCGCTGTGTTCGGAGCGTCTCTGAAGGGCCGTTTGGCTTATCGTTTCTACCTGCGGCGCATCCTCCGTCAGCTGCGCGGTCAAGGAACTTTGCGCAAGACACCGCAGCATGTCGCACGTGACCTTGAACGAAATCTCGACGCGGTCGAGCAACTGCTGGCGCCGGGCCCGTACGTCCTCGGCGGGACGCCGTACATTTGCGATTTTGCCTTGTGGGGGCAGCTCAAATATCTCAGCCGCACGCCGCTCGGCGGACCCGCAATCGCATCGAAAGGGCGAGTGCGTGCCTATCTTGATCGAATGCCGTGAATGTCCGCTTTCCACCCAAAGCCGACGTTGGGTGTGCCTGACACATTCATCCGTCGCACCATGACTCACCCACAGAGTCCTGATAGCCAAGGCAGAAGAGGGCCCTTGGATGCCGGACGTCTTCGTTTCGTACGCACGGTCCGACGAAATGCACGCGAACCGTGTGGCGGATGCGCTGCGATCCGCGGGTTATCGCGTCTGGCGCGACGACGAGCTCCCCGCCCACCGCGCCTACGCAGACGTCATCGAGGAGCGGCTCAAGGATGCGAAGGCGGTCGTCGTGCTGTGGTCGGCAGATGCGGCCAAATCGCAATGGGTGCGGGCCGAGGCGGACGCGGCGCGCTGTGTCGGGACGCTAATTCAGGCGAGCATTGATGGCACGGTCCCGCCGCTGCCATTCAACCAGATCCAATGCGCCGACCTGAAGCAATGGAATGGAGAATTGGACAATGCCGGCTGGCGCAAGCTCGCCGCGAGCGTCGCTACGCTTGCCGGGCTCGCGCCAGGCAGCGGGGAGCGAAAGTCCGCGCGACTGTCACGCCGGGAAGTTTCGGTTTGCGTCCTGCCGTTCGTGAACATGAGCGGCGAAGCCGAACAGGAATATTTCAGCGACGGGATAAGCGAGGACATCACCACGGACCTGTCCCAGGTGTCGGCGCTCGAGGTGATTGCACGCAACACCGCGTTCCAGTTCAAGGGCAAGTCGGTCGACATTTCCGACGTCGCGAAGAAGCTCGGCGTCAGCCATGTCCTCGAAGGCAGCGTGCGCAAGGCCGGCGCCCGAGTTCGCATCACGGCGCAGCTGATCGAGGGAAGCAGCGGTGGGCATATATGGGCCCAGCGCTACGACCGGGACATCACCGACATCTTCGCCATCCAGGACGAGATTTCGAAGGCGATCGTGGCCGCGCTCAAGCTCAAGCTTCTGCCTGAAGAGAAAAAAGCGATCGAGCAACGCGGCACAACAAACGCAGATGCGTACAATTTGTATCTGATGGCGCGGCAGTATTGGATCACGGGCGATTTCGGCGATCGCCGGCGCGAAGAAAAGGTGATCCGGATTTGCAAGCGCTCGATCGAAATAGATCCGGATTACGCTCAAGCTTGGGCGCTGCTGGGGCTGGCCCAGACGAACCTCCACCACGGATTTGCCGGCCAGGACGCCATTGATGACGGGGTGGCGGCGGCGGAGCGGGCGCTCGCGCTCGATCCGCATATTGCCGAGGCCCATCTGCCGAAAGCGTGGCGGTTCGCCGAACAGGGACGGCACGACGAAGCCAATGCGGAGCTCGCCATTGCCCTCGAGCTCAGCCCGGATTCTTGGGAAGTGAACAAGGAATCGGCCCGGCTATTCTACCGCCAGCGAAGACCAGACGACGCGGCTCGGCATTTGGAGAAAGCCACGAAGGTGATGGAGTCCGACTATCACGGCCTGGGCATGTTGTTCGCTTACTATAATGCCAAAGGAGACGCCGAAGGGGCGCGCCGAACGGCCGAAAGGACGATCGAACAGGTTCAAAAGGTGCTTGCTGGCGACCCGGACAACGGGGCGGCGCTTGCGTTTGGCGCAATGAGTTTCGCGGCGCTTGGTAAGCTGGATCGCGCACGCGAGTGGATCGAGCGGAGCTTGCTGGTGGATCCCGACAACCTGATGATGCGGTACAATCTTGCTTGGGGTCTCAACAGGATTTTCGATGACCCCGACTCGGCAATCGAAATGCTCCGCCCGGTCATGGCGCATGCTGGCGCGAATATCATTACGCTGGCTGCCAACGATCCCAACCTCGACAATTTGCGCGATGACGCCCGCTTCAGAATGATGCTTGCGTCCGCGAAGGAGCGCTTTGGGATCCCAGCGCAGGGTGGCCGAACCCACGTGGAGGGGTGAACGAAAATGCGACGCTGGATCATTGTGGGCGTGGTCGCGGCCGCCATTGTGATGTTGCTTCTCGTCTTCGTATTTAACGAGCCCGTGGTGAAGGCCGGCGAAAAGGGGACTTTTGCGAACTAGTGGTTGTTCTGAATTTAGTTGTGTTTTGTAATTTTGT
>JBJMVJ010000140.1:0-4658 GCA_045810685.1 Sphingomonas sp. | reverse complement strand
TGGCCGGCCACAGGCCCCGGCGCCCGTTCGGCCCTGAGCGGTGTCCCGCCGAACCCGGTCAGCGAGCAGAAGGTGCGGTAGATCGGCGGGGAGGCGAAGGCGAGGCCAATCATCGCGGCCGCGACCAATGCCATCGACAAGGCTGTCCGGCGGTTCTTCTGGGCAACCGCGGTGTTCACCAGTTCATTCCGGTCTTGGCGATGGTGATGAAGAACAGCAGCACCACGAACCCGCCGAGCAGCAAGGCCGTGATCCTCGCGCGTTCGCGCTGGCGCTTGCGGATGACTTCCTCTTCCACCCTCACGACGACAGCCACCGATCGGCCACCAGCACCGCGAACAGAGCGAACAGGTAGAAGACCGAATAAGCGAACAAATGCTTCTCCGCGTCCATGTCCTTTGGCTCCGTCGCCCGATTGCCCGCAACGCGCGCCGCAAGCACGACGAAGACGAAGCTCAGCACTCCTGCGCAAGTGCCGTAGACCGCTCCGGTCAGACCAAGCTGCCATGGCGCGACGGCGGCGCCGGCCATCGGCAGGCTGTAGAGCAGGATCTGGCGGCGAGTGGCCTCAAAGCCGGCGACCACCGGCAGCATAGGGATTCCGGCCGCGGCATAATCAGAACGGACGAACAGCGACAGCGCCCAGAAATGCGGTGGCGTCCAGAGGAAGATGATCGCGAACAGGAGCAGCGGCAGGGGGGCGAGATGGCCGGTCGCGGCGACCCAGCCGATCAGCGGCGGGAAGGCGCCGGCGGCCCCGCCGATGACGATGTTCTGCGCAGTTCGCGGCTTCAGCCAGACTGTGTAGACGATCACGTAGAACAGGATCGAGACCGCCAGCAAAATGGCGGCGAACCAGTTGGCCGCGAGCCCCATCAGGAGCACCGAGAAACTCCCGAGGCCGACCCCGAAGTGGAGCGCCGACTGGCGGTCCATCCGGCCCGCCGGCAGCGGCCGCTTGGCGGTCCGCCTCATCTTGGCGTCGATCTCGGCCTCATACCATTGGTTGAGCGCGCCGCACGCGCCGGCGGCGAGTGCGATGCAGAGGATCGCGGTGAAGCCGAGCACAAGCGGCAGCTGGACCGGCGCAACCAGCAGCCCACACAGGCCGGAGAAGACCACCAGGCTCATCACGCGCGGCTTGGTCAGAGCGACGAAATCGCGCCAGTCGGCCGGAACCGCGGCTGTCTTGGTCATCTCGATGGCGGGCATCCGGGGCGGCTATAAGGGCTTGCCGGTGCCTCGAAAACCCCTCTCCCCGTCGGGTCCGCCGACTTGTAAGACCAGCCCATGCTCACCCGAATCGCGCTAATACTCGCCGCCTTCGTTGCCGTTCCGGCACTGGCTCAGGCGCCGCCTGCCGGCCCGACGGGAGGCCTAGTCTCAGTCGCGATCGACACCAGCCTCGGCCGGATCGTCGTCGCGCTCGACAAGGCCCGTGCGCCGGTCACCACCAACAACTTCCTCCATTATGTCGACACTCACCGTCTGGATGGCGAGACGTTCTACCGGGCGATGCACAGCGAGACGAGCAACCTGATCCAGGGCGGGGTTCGATCCGACATCCGCAAGCTTTACCCGCCGATCGCGCACGAGCCGACCAATCAGACCGGACTTCATAATGTTGCCGGGGCCATCTCGATGGCCAACTCGGGTCCGGGAACCGCGCGAGCGGACTTCTTCATCCTGCTGTCCGACGTGCCGGCGTTCGACGCGGGCGGTCCTGGCGGCGACGCGACCGGCTTCGCTGCCTTCGGCCACGTTACCGAGGGCATGGATGTCGTGAAGAAGATCTTCGAAGCGCCGGTCTCTCCAACCAAGGGCGAAGGCGCGATGAAGGGTGAGATGCTCGATCCGCCGATCAAGATCCTCAAGGCTGCGCGATTGAAGTAGCCTTGGGTGCTTGCGCCGCCGGTTCGATCCTGAGGCGCCGCTTGGCCTCAGCGAGGACCTTCTGGAAGCGCGGGTCATCCCGGATGGCGTCCAGGTCGGTGTCCGTATCGGCGGTCCTGATTGTATATTCAGGAGCCAGCGGCAAAGTGCTCTGGAGCAACTTGATTGCCCCGTCCTTGTCTCCCAGCTGGGTGGCGAGGATGCAGGCGAAATTGTATCGCATGGTGATATTTTCAGGATCCACCAACAGCGCACGGTCGATCCATTCGCGCGTTCGTTCCTCCTCTCCCAAAATCGCGTAACCGCCGGCGAGAATGCCGAGCGCAGCACCGTTGCTGGGGTCCTGCTGAACGGCGCGCTGGGCTTCCGACACCATCATCTTCGCCGCCTCACGGAGCTTGGGCTTGTTCCGAAGAGCCTGGTAGCAGCTCGCAAGCATGCCCCAGGCGTGGAAATCGCTCTCCATGAGCTCGACCGCTTGCTCATAATGGCGTGTCGCCGCCGGAACGTCGCGCTGCAGCAAGTAATAACGGCCCGCCGCCTTGTTCACCTCCCATGATTCGCGACCAAGGCCGATCGCCGCCTCCATTTCCCGAGCGGCGTCGTCGAACCGCCCCCGCTCCTCGAGGCGCTTGACCATCGGCAGGCGCGCCTGCGCGATTGTCGGATCGATCGCGAGCGCGGTGTGCGCAGCGACATAGCCGTCGTCGACCTGTTGCCCAAAGGCATAGCGCAAACTCGACTGGGCGAGCGCCAGCAAGGCCCACGCTTCCGCATAATAAGGGTCGATCTCCACGGCGCGGCTGCAGATGCGCATCACCCGCTCCTCCCGCCGGACGTCCCCGTGGTTGCCGGTTACCCAATATTGCCGCGCCAGCAGGTAGAGGTTGTAAGCCTCGGCGTTGCTGGTTCCGCGCTTCTCGAGCGCTTTCTTCTCCTCCGGCAGGAGCTTCAGCTTCAGCGCTCGGACGATCGATTTCGAAATCTCGTCCTGAATGGTGAAGATGTCGGTGAGATCGCGATCGAATCGGTCGGCCCAGACGTGACCGCCTGTGCCGCCGTGGATCAGCTGCGCCGTGATCCGGACCTGGTTTCCGACCTTGCGGACACTGCCTTCGAGCACATGGGTCACCGCGAGCTTCTTGGCGACCTCGCACACGTTCACCGACTGGCCCTTGAACGTGAATGCGGTGTTGCGGGCGATCACCTCGAGCGCGGAGATTTTCGACAGATCGGTCGTGATGTCTTCCGAAATCCCGTCGCTGAAATATTCCTGCTCGGGATCACCGCTCATGTTCTGGAACGGCAGCACGCACACCGATACGTCGCGCGACGCCGTCCGCCCGCTCGGCTCGGCGCCTTCGGGGGACCCAACGAGGGCGGTCACGCTTGACACCAGCTTGCACCAGCCGGGTGCGGTCCTTTGCCCGTCCCAGGCCTGTAGGTCGGCGCACTGGATCTGGTTGAACGGCAGCGGAGGGATCGTGCCATCGAGTGTCGCCTGGATCAGCGTCAGCGCCTTTCGCGCGGCGTCAGCCTCAGCCCGCACCCATTGCGATTTCACCGCTTCAGCGGACCACAACACCACGAGCGCAGCGGCGCCATTGACCCGCTCCTCGATCACTTCGGCGTAAGCGCGGTGGGCGGGGAGCTCGTCGTCACGCCACACATCGAAGCCGCCCTCCCTCAGCAACTCCGCGATCATCCGCGCCAGCGGCTCGTCGGCACGCGCATAGGAGATGAAGACGTGCGACATGAAGTCGCGCCTATTCGGCCGTCGTCGGATCTATCGTGCTTCGGACCTGGGAAATCTTGTTGGCTGGAAAGCCGCCGCGCTGCGCATGCTCGCGAATCATGTCTTCGTTGGGTGCCCGGTAGACACAATAGATCTTGTTGTCCGTGACGTAGCTGTGAACCCATTGAATCTGCGGGCCGAGGTCGCGCAGGACGGAGCAGGAGGTTTGAGACGCAAGCTTCAAATCCTCCGGGCCCAGCGAACCGGCGCCCGGCATTTCCCTCTCAATCACGAACTGGGGCATGGTATCTCCCGTCGTTCACCCTGTTGAAGCCGGAGCCTCCATAACATCAGCCAACGGAAATGTCCGAATCCGCGCGGGCGGCCATCAGTCGATATGCGGCAGCGTCGAATATTGGTGGAACGGCGGTGGGCTAGGCAGGGTCCACTCGAGCGTGGTCGCGCCTTCGCCCCACGGATTGTTCGGGGCCTTCTTGCCCGCCGCGAGCGACCAGAAGATGTTGACGAAGAAGACGGCGACGCCGGCGATCGTGATCATGTAGCCATAGGTCGCGACCTGGTTCCAATAGGTGAATGCGGGCGTGTAATCCGGGATGCGCCGCGGCATTCCGTCGAGTCCGAGGAAGTGCATCGGGAAGAACACCACGTTCACTCCGATGAACATCAGGAAGAAGTGAATTTTGCCGAGCAGCTCATTGTACATGCGGCCGCTCATCTTCGGGAACCAGTAATAGAACCCGCCGAATATTCCGAACACCGCGCCAAGGCTCAGCACATAGTGGAAATGCGCGACCACGTAGTAAGTGTCGTGCATGTAGTTATCGACGCCGCCGTTCGCGAGCACCACCCCGGTCACGCCGCCGACGGTGAACAGGAAGATGAAGCCGATCGCCCACAGCATCGGCGTTTCGAAGGTGATCGAGCCGCCCCACATGGTCGCGATCCAGCTGAAGATCTTCACTCCGGTGGGCACGGCGATGATCATCGTCGCCGCGGTGAAATACATCTT
>JBJMVJ010000139.1:0-3612 GCA_045810685.1 Sphingomonas sp. | reverse complement strand
CGCGCGTTGCGGGCAATCGGGCGACGGAGCCAAAGGACATGGACGCGGAGAAGCATTTGTTCGCTTATTCGGTCTTCTACCTGTTCGCTCTGTTCGCGGTGCTGGTGGCCGATCGGTGGCTGTCGTCGTGAGGGTGGAAGAGGAAGTCATCCGCAAGCGCCAGCGCGAACGCGCGAGGATCACGGCCTTGCTGCTTGGCGGGTTCGTGGTGCTGCTGTTCTTAATCACCATCGCCAAGACCGGAATGAACTGGTGAACACCGCGGTTGCCCAGAAGAACCGCCGGACAGCGTTGTCGATGGCATTGGTCGCGGCCGCGATGATCGGCCTCGCCTTCGCCTCCCCGCCGATCTACCGCACCTTCTGCTCGCTGACCGGGTTCGGCGGGACACCGCTCAGGGCCGAACGGGCGCCGGGGCCTGTGGCCGGCCAGGTCAGCGTCCGCTTCGATGCGAACATCCACCCGGGCCTGCCATGGCGTTTTGAGCCCGAACAGCAGCGCGTCGAAATCAAGCCGGGCGCGCAGACGAAAATTCTGTACCGCGCGCAGAACCTCAGTGCCCGCTCGTGGACCGGCCAGGCCGCGTACAATGTGTCGCCGGATCAGGTCGGAAAATATTTCAAGAAAATCCAATGTTTCTGCTTCACCGAGCAGACCCTCAAAGCCGGTCAGACGGTCGATATGCCCGTGGTCTTTTTCGTCGATCCGAAGATCAAGGACGATCCCGATACCAGGGACATCGACGAGATCACGCTCAGCTACACATTTTATCCTGTGGAAACCGTCCAGACCGCCCGCTAGAGGCCGGTCAGCGACAAGAGGAAGCCCGACGATCATGGCCGCGACGAAGAACCACGATTACCATCTGGTCGATCCCGATCCGTGGCCGATCATCGGTGCAATCTGCGGCGGCCTGCTGTTCAGCGGCCTCGTCATGTGGTGGCACGCCAATCCCTACGGCAAGTTCGTGTTCGCGCTTGGCGTCGCGGGAGTCCTCGTCACCATGTACAATTGGTGGTCGAACACGATCCGCGAGGCGCACGAAGGGTATCAGACGCCCGTCGTCCAGCTTCACCTGCGATATGGGATGATCCTGTTCATCGCTTCGGAAGTGATGTTCTTCCTCGCGTGGTTCTGGGCCTTCTTCGACAGTTCGATCTTCCCGGCTGCGGCGATCGGCGGAGTGTGGCCGCCCAAGGGCGTCGAAGTGCTCGATCCGTGGGGCTTCCCGCTGCTCAACACGATGATCCTCTTGTGCTCGGGCACGACCGTCACGTGGGCCCACCATTCGCTGATCCACGGCGATCGCAACGGGCTCAAGCTCGGGCTGCTGCTGACGATCCTGCTCGGGCTGACCTTCACCAGCGTCCAGGCCTATGAGTACGCGCACGCGCCGTTCGCGTTCAAAGGCAGCATCTACGGCTCGACCTTCTTCATGGCGACCGGCTTCCACGGGTTTCACGTCATCGTCGGAACGATCTTCCTGACGGTTTGCCTGATCCGCGCCACCAAGGGCGACTTCACGCCGCGCCAACATTTCGGCTTCGAGGCGGCCGCCTGGTACTGGCATTTCGTCGATGTCGTGTGGCTGTTCCTGTTCACGTCGATCTACGTCTGGGGCGGCTGGGGCGCGCCGCACGCCGGGTGACCCCTGACGCACCGGGTGAGCCCTCGTCGCTGGCGACGGCGCTCGCCGGCAATTGCCCCAAATGCGGGGCGCACACATTGTTCGCCGGCTGGGTCAAGTTTGCACACAAATGTCGCGCCTGCGGACTCGATTTCTCCGGCTTCAATGTCGGCGACGGACCGGCGGCTTTCCTGATCTTCATCGTTGGCACGATCACGGTGGTGGCGGCGCTGGTCGTCGATGCGGCGTTCACGCCGCCATGGTGGGTGCACCTGGTCTGGATCCCGGTCGCCGCCGCGCTGACGATCGGGGGCTTGCGCCTATCCAAGGCGTGGCTGCTCGCGCAGGAATATCGGCACCGGGCGCGCCAGGGGCGGATCGTCGAATGATCCGACGTCTGCCGATCGTCGCGACCATTGTCGTGCTTGCCGCCGTCGCGCTGATGATCGGACTCGGTATCTGGCAGCTGCAGCGGGCCAAGTGGAAGGACGGGCTGCTCGCGCAATATAGCCGCGCGCAGACGCTACCGCCGATCGCATTCCCGACCGCGCCGCTGCGCAGCGACCAACTGCCATTGTTCCGCCGCGCGACCGGCGTCTGCCTGCGCGTGGTGGGCCAGCGTGCCGCGGCCGGCGAGAACCGCGCTGGGGAGCCCGGCTATGCCCATATCGTCGATTGTACGACCGGCGCGGAAGGCCCGGGGATGAGCGTCGAGGTCGGCTGGTCCAGAGACCCCAATGCCAAGGTCAACTGGAGCGGCGGGCCGGTCAGCGGCGTGATCGCGCCCGATCGGCGCATGCGCATGCGGCTGGTGGCGGCGAGCGCCCCGCCCGGGCTCGAGCCGAGCGCTCCGCCGTCGCTTGCCAGCATCCCCAACAACCACCGGAGTTATGCGCTGCAATGGTTCGCCTTCGCGGGAATCGCGTTGATCATTTATGCTCTGGCAGTGCGTAAGCGCCTGAGAGAACCGAGATGAGCGCCGAGCAGCATGTGCTGGCGAACGGCGTAACCGTCGCCGTCGACCCGCTCCCGGGAGCGGAGTCGGTGGCTTTTGGCGTCTATGCCAGTGTCGGATCACGCTCCGAGCCGGAGCCGCTGAGCGGCCTCGCCCATTTGGTCGAGCACATGGTTTTCAAGGGAGCGGGCGGCCGCGACACCCGCGCCCTGGCCGAGGTGATCGAGGACGTCGGTGGCTCGCTCAACGCCTGGACCGCGCGCGATCAGACGGTGTTCCACGGCCGTGCGCTGGCCCGCGACCTGCCGCTTGTCGCCGAGCTGATCGCCGATCTCGTGCGCTCGCCGCATTTCAACGAGGACCATCTCGAGCGCGAGAAGCAGGTGATCCTGTCGGAGCTCGGCGAGAGCGTGGATTCGCCAGACGACCTCGTCCACGACCATCTGTTCGAGGCGGCCTTCGAGCGGCAGGCGATCGGTCGCCCGGTGCTCGGGCGCGCGGAGAGCGTCCTCGCGGTCACGCGGCGTGATTGCTGCGCGTGGCTAGCGCAGCAATTCGTGCCCGCGCGGCTGGTTCTGGCGGCAAGCGGCCGGGTCGAACCGGGCGACGTCCTGAAGCTCGGTGAGCGGCTGTTCGGCGACATGGAAGCGCGTCCTGAACCCGCCGTGGAGCCGGCGCGCTTCACTGGCGGGGTCCGCAACGATCGCCGAACCTTCGAGCAGGCGCATTGGTGCCTAGCCTTTCCAGGCAAGGGAGCGGCCGACCCCGCCCATGCGGCCTTGGCTTTGTTCGTCCAGGCGCTCGGCGGCGGCACCTCCTCGCGCCTGTTCCAGGAGCTGCGCGAGGAGCGCGGCCTCGCTTATTCGATCTACGCCTGGAACCAGGCATTTGCGGACACGGGCCTCGTCGGAATAGGCTGTGCGGCGGACCGCCGCCAGGCTGCGGAATCGATGCAGCTTGCGCGCGAGGTGCTTGCCGCGACCGCGGAAACGCTGGCCGAAGCCGAGCTCGGACGCGCGCAGGCGCAGAT
>JBJMVJ010000138.1:0-21076 GCA_045810685.1 Sphingomonas sp. | reverse complement strand
GGTCGATGAGCATGTGAAGCGTGAGATTTCGCGGATCACCGGGCGCACGCTCTAGTTCGGCAAGCTCGTCGGGTTGATGCTGCAGCGCGGCATCGCTAGTCGCGCCTGAAGCATGAGCGAGCTTCCCAAGCCCTTCGAACCCAAGGCGATCGAGGATCGGTGGTACGCGCATTGGGAGTCCAAAGGGCTGTTTCGGCCCGACCGCGGCGATGCCACGGCGTGGACGATCGTCATGCCGCCCCCCAACGTCACCGGGTCGCTGCACATCGGCCACGCGCTCGACATCACGCTCCAGGACGTGCTCACCCGTCGCGAGCGCATGCTCGGCAAGGACGCGCTCTGGGTGGTCGGCACCGACCATGCCGGGATTGCGACACAGATGGTGGTCGAGCGCAACCTTGAGAGCCAGGGCGTCAAGCGCGCCGAGATCGGCCGCGAGGCCTTCCTCGAGCATGTCTGGGAGTGGAAGGCGCAGTCGGGCGGCGCGATCACCGGCCAGCTCCGCCGCCTTGGGGCGAGCTGCGACTGGGCGCACGAGCGCTTCACCATGGACGAGCGCTACCAGCGCGCCGTCACCCACACCTTCGTCGAGCTGTACAAGCGCGGCCTCGTCTATCGGGACAAGCGCCTGGTGAATTGGGACCCCAGGTTCCAGACCGCCATCAGCGACCTCGAAGTCGAGACCCGCGACGTCCAGGGCAAGTTCTACACGCTGAGCTACCCTCTGGCGGACGACAGCGGCGCGATCCAGGTCGCGACCACGCGGCCCGAGACCATGCTCGCCGACATGGCCGTCGCGGTACATCCCGGCGACGAGCGGTATCGCGCGCTGATCGGCAAACAAATCAAGCACCCGATCACCGGCCGGCTGATCCCGATCATCTCCGACGAGCATGCCGATCCGGAGCTTGGCAGCGGTGCGGTGAAGATCACCCCCGGCCATGACTTCAACGACTACGAGGTCGGCAAGCGGGCCGGCATCAGGCCCGCCGACATGCTCAACATGTTCGACGCCGAAGCCTATGTCGTCCAGACGCAGGACGGCCTAATTCCGCAGGAGCTGCTCGGGCTTACACGCGAGGAAGCGCGCAAGGCGGTTGTCGCCAAGCTCGAGGACGAAGGGGCCTTGGTCCACGTCGAGGACCGAGTGATCCCGACTCCGTTCGGTGACCGCTCGGGCGTGACAATCGAGCCGTGGCTCACCGACCAATGGTATGTCGACGCCGTCAAGCTCGCGCTCCCGGCGCTTCAGGCGGTGAAGAAGGGCGACATCAGGATCGTCCCCGAGACCTGGGCCAAGACCTGGTTCAACTGGCTCGAGAATATCCAGCCCTGGTGTGTCTCGCGCCAGCTTTGGTGGGGTCATCGCATCCCCGCCTGGTATGCCGAGGACGGTCACGTCTTCGTCGCCGAAAGCGAGGAAGGGGCGCGCAAGGAAGCCGGCGACCAGCCGCTGCGGCAGGACGAGGACGTCCTCGACACCTGGTTCTCATCGGCGCTGTGGCCGTTCGCCACGCTCGGCTGGCCCGACGAAGGCGAGGACCTCCGCCGCCACTATCCCAATGACGTGCTCATCTCCGGCTTCGACATATTGTTCTTCTGGGATGCGCGCATGGCGATGCAGGGCATTGAGCTCATGGGAGAAGCGCCGTGGCGCACGCTCTACCTCCACGGGCTCGTGCGGGACGCGGCTGGCCAGAAGATGTCGAAGTCGAAGGGCAACACAGTCGACCCGCTTGGCCTCATCGACAAATATGGCGCCGATGCTCTCCGCTTCACGCTGGCGGCGATGGAAAGCCAGGGCCGCGACATCAAGCTCGATGAGAAACGCGTCGAGGGTTACCGCAACTTCGCGACCAAGCTGTGGAACGCCGCGCGCTTCCTGCAGATCAACGTCGTCGGCGCCAGCGACACTATTGCCGCCCCCCCCGCCGACCTTCCGGTCAACCGGTGGATCATCGGCGAGGTGGTCGACACGCTGGCCAAGCTCGACCGCGCGTTCGACGAGCTGCGCTATGACGAAATGGCCGACGCCATCTATCGTTTCGTCTGGGGCACCTTCTGCGACTGGTATGTCGAGCTGGTGAAGGGCGCGTTCGACGAAGAAACCAAGCGCGTCGCCGCCTGGGCGTTCGACCAGATCCTCGTCATGCTTCACCCATTGATGCCGTTCATCACCGAGGAGCTGTGGCACGCGATGGGGAGCAGGCCCTACGACCTGATCGTCGCCAAATGGCCGGAGCCAGAAGCCCAAGCGGACCCGCGCGCCAAAGGCGAAATCGAGTGGCTGATCGAAGCCGTTCGGGAAATTCGCTCTGCACGGACGGCGCTGAACATTCCGCCCTCTATTCGCCTGGAAGCGATCGTTACCGACGCTGGCGAGCGAGCTCGTGAAGGCGTCTCGGCTCAAGGTCCGATGATTGGCACGCTCGCCAGACTCAAAAGCATCGCGATTGGCGCACCGCCCGCTGGCGCACGCGCATCCGTAGCCGTTGTTGACGCAACCATCGTGATCCCACTCGAAGGCGTCATCGATGTGGGGGCGGAGAAGGATCGGTTATCAAGAGCTGCATCCGCCGCCGAGAAAGAACGGGACAGTCTCGCTCAGCGCCTCGCGAACTCGAACTTCACCGAACGCGCCAAGCCCGAGGCAGTCGAAAAGGCGCGAGCTGATCATGACGCAAAGGCCGCCGAGGCCGAACGGCTGCGTGCTGCGTTGGAACGGCTCGGTTGAACTCGGCCGTCATTGCGAGGAGCCGAAGGCGACGCCGCAATCCACAGTGGATTGCTTCGCTGCGCTCGCAATGACGCGGTAACGGAGTGAGCATGGCAGACGCAGCAGCACGGCCGGGCCCGCGCGGACGCGGCGACCTCACGCAGGGCGCGATCGCCCCAACCTTGCTCAAATTCGCGCTGCCGACGCTCGCTTCCTCGATCCTCCAGTCGCTGAACGGCACGATCAACGCGATCTGGGTTGGCCGCTTCCTCGGCGAAGGCGCACTCGCGGCGACGTCCAACGCCAACATGGTCATGTTCCTGCTGATGTCGTTTGTGTTCGGCTTCGGCATGGCCTCGACGATCCTGATCGGCCAAGCGTGGGGCCGGAGGGACGTTGACCAGGCGCGGCGCGTGTTCGGCAGCGCCGGCGGCTCGTTCCTGCTGGTCACGATCCTCATCGGGCTTGCCGGCTATTTCCTGTCGCCCGCGATCCTGCGCTTGCTCGGAACACCCGGCGCGGCGGCGCCGCTGGCGCTCGCATATCTGCGTGTGATTTTCCTCGCGATGCCCCCGATCCTGCTCCTGACGCTGATGATGATGGCGCTGCGCGGCTCGGGGGACAGCCTCACGCCTTTGTGGTTCATGGTTGTCGCGGTGATCCTCGACAGTGGGCTCAACCCGGTGTTCATCCTCGGCCTCGGCCCGGCGCCGCGGCTCGGCATCGCCGGCTCGGCGACCGCGACGCTGATCGCCAATTACACCGCGCTGTTTGCGCTGATCGGGTACATCTATCTCAAGGACCTGCCGCTCAGGCTGCGCGGTCGCGAGCTGAGCTATTTGGTGCCGGCCGCCGGGATCCTGAAGACGATCGTCGTGAAGGGCTTCCCGATGGGCGTCCAGATGATCGTCATCTCGGTGTCGGCCCTGACGTTGGTCGGATTGGTCAACCGCGAGGGCGTGGACACGACCGCCGCCTTCGGAGTGGCGATGCAGCTGTGGACCTACGTCCAGATGCCGGCGATGGCGCTTGGTGCCGCGGTCAGCGCGATGGTCGCGCAGAATATCGGCGCCGGCCATTGGGACCGCGTGGGCCAGGTCACCCGCGTCGGCATCATCCAGGCCCTGCTCATCACCGGCGGCCTGATCGTTGTCTTGACGCTTGCCGACCGGACGGTCCTCGCGCTGTTCATGGGGGCCGCTAGTCCGGCGCTGCCCATCGCGCGCCATATCCATCTGCTGGCGACGTGGAATTTCCTGCTGTTCGGCGTCATGATGGTATTGTTCGCGACGGTCCGCGCGAACGGCGCGGTGTGGATACCGCTGATCGTGCTCACCGTCGGCCTGATCCCGGTTCGCTTCGGCTACATTTTTGCCACGTATCGCTGGCTCGGCGCCGACGCGATCTGGACCAGTTTTCCGGTTACCTCGCTCATCAACCTGTCGCTCGCGACCGCATTTTATTTCCACGGCGGCTGGCGAAAGGCGCGGATGACCATCGAGACCCGGCCCGACGACGACGAATGCACAGAGGAAGCGCTCGCCACGCGCGAACCCGGTGGCGCGCTCAATCCCGCCGGGTAATCGTCGTCATCGCGAGGAGCGCGCTCGTTTGGTTGGCTTGGATGGAACGAGCCACCCAAGCGCGACGCGGCAATCCAGACTGGATTGCTTCGCTTCGCTCGCAATGACGCTATAGGGCGCGTCCATGTCCGCTTCCTTCCCTTACCTGCGCATGCGCCGCGGCCGCTCGAGCCCGTGGATGCGCGCGATGCTCGCCGAGAACCGCCTGCACCCGTCGGACTTCATCTGGCCGCTGTTCATTTGCGAGGGCAGGAGCTGCGAAGAGCCGGTCGGCTCGCTCCCAGGCGTCAGCCGCTGGAGTGTCGACCGCATTGGTGCGAAGGCGCGGGAAGCGGCCGAGCTCGGCATCCCGTGCGTCGCGCTCTTCCCCAACACGCCCGAAGACCTGCGCACCGAACGCGCGGAGGAAGCGCTCAACCCGGACAATCTCATCTGCCGCGCGATCCGCGCGATCAAGGACGCAGGGCCGGAAATCGGCGTCCTCACCGATGTCGCGCTCGACCCCTACACCGCGCATGGCCACGACGGGCTCGTCGACGTTGCCGGCAATGTCGTCAACGATGACACCGTCTCGATCCTCGTTGAGCAGGCGCTGGTCCAGGCCGCTGCGGGCGCCGATATCGTCGCTCCCTCGGACATGATGGACGGCCGCGTCGCCGCGATCCGCCAGGCGCTGGAATCCGCCGGCCACCAGAATGTCGCGATCATGGCCTATGCGGCCAAATATGCCTCGGCCTTCTACGGCCCGTTTCGCGACGCGGTCGGTTCGCGCGGGCGCCTCAAGGGCGACAAGCGCGGCTACCAGATGGACCCGGCCAATATCGAGGAAGCGTTGCGCGAGGTCGAGCTCGACCTTGCCGAGGGCGCCGACTTCGTCATGGTCAAGCCGGGGCTGCCCTATCTCGACGTTGTCGCTCGGGTGAAAGACGCATTCGGCGTTCCCACCTTCGTCTACCAGGTGAGCGGAGAATATGCGATGATCGAGCATGCCGCGGCGGCCGGCGCCGCCGACCGCGACGACCTGATCCTGGAGACGTTGCTCGCGTTCAAGCGCGCTGGCGCAACCGGTGTCCTGACCTATCACGCGCTCGACGCCGCGCGGCTGATCCACGGCTGAGCTGACGCTCTGATTGTTAACCCAAAACCCATCACTCGCGGCTAGATGACGAGGCGGGGACGGGGAGTGTTCATGGGGACAAGCGCTATCGAGGTCGAACGCGCCGCAGTGCGGGCGCGGGCGCCGATCGTGGTTACGATCTTCGTCGGTTCGTTCCTCCTTTTCCTGGTTCAGCCGATGATTGCGCGGATGGCGCTGCCGCGCCTCGGCGGAGCGCCGAGCGTGTGGAACTCGGCGATGCTCGTCTATCAGGCGTTGCTGCTCGCCGGCTATGCCTATGCCCATTGGCTCGGCCGCTTGCGCCCGCGCGTTCAGGGGCAGGTCCACCTGGCATTGCTCGCGCTGGCCGCGCTCATGTTGCCGCTCGGGCTCGTGTCGGCGGTGCCGCCGCCCGACGCAAATCCGTTCCTTTGGGTCCCGTGGCTCCTCCTGGTGTCCGTCGGTCCGCTGTTCTTCGTCGTTTCAGCGCAGGCGCCGCTGCTCCAGCGCTGGTTCGCGCTGACCGAGGGAGGCGACCCTTACCCGCTCTATGCCGCATCGAACCTCGGCAGTTTCGGCGGGCTGATCGCCTATCCGCTGGTGGTCGAGCCTCTGCTTCCGCTGGGCGAGCAGCGCTGGCTGTGGACCGTTGGCTACGGCCTGCTTGTCGTGCTGGTCGGCTCTTGCGTGCTGGGCCTTCCACGGGTGTCGTCGGATCCTGCCGCAAGCACCGACTCCGAACCCGCGCCGACCCGTCGTGAGATCGGCCGATGGATCGTGCTTGCATTGGTGCCGTCGGGGCTCATCCTGTCGACGACCCTGCACATCACCACAGATCTGGTCGCAATGCCGCTGCTGTGGGTCCTTCCGCTCGGCGTTTATTTGTTGAGCTTCACGGTCGCGTTCGCGTCGCGAAGGACGGCCGCCGATTTGGTCATCCGCTTTGCGCCGCTGGTGCTGTTGTTCGCCTGCCTCGCGCTGTTCATGGACGAAAGCTGGATGGCGGTCGTCCTGTGCGCGGTCTCGATCCTCAATCTGTTCACGGTCTCGGTCGCACTGCACAGCCGACTGTTCGAAGCCCGGCCCGCGACGCGGCATCTCACGTTGTTCTATTTTGCAATGGCCATCGGCGGGGCGCTGGGCGGGCTTTTCTGCGCATTGGTCGCGCCGCTCGTGTTCGATTGGACCTACGAGCATTTGCTGCTGCTGATCGCCGCAGCCCTGCTGATGCGAAGCGCTGCTCCATTCGCGTTATTCGCGCGTGTGTGGGACGGCGACGCGCGGCAGCGGCTGCGCGTGACGATCAGCGGCGTCGCTCTCGTCGCGCTTCTGGCGCTTGCCGTCACCATTCCGCTGGGCCCGGCGACCTCGCCGATCGTCACGCGCATCGCGATTGTGGCTATCCTCGCCGTTGCGGTCGCCGCGATTGGCAACCGCGTGCTTTACGCGGCCGCGGTCGCCGCGCTGCTGCTTGCCGCTGGCGGGTGGAAGCAGCTGGATCTGAGCGCAACCCCCGGCAAGATGACCCGCAGCTTCTTCGGCATCTATTCAATCCGGCCGGCCGAGCACCAGGCGCGCATGCTGGTCCACGGGACCACCGTTCATGGGATTCAGAACCTCGGGTCACCCGCACGCGAGCAGATGGCGACAAGCTATTACGCGCGCTCCTCGGGCGTTGGCCTCGCGATGCAAGCCACGCCGCAGCTGTTCGGCGAAAGCGCCCGCGTGGCGATCGTCGGCCTGGGCGCGGGTACCCTTGCCTGTTATGCCCGCGCGGGGCAGCAGTGGACCTTCTATGAGATCGATCCTGCGGTCGTTCGCATCGCCCGCGACCCTGGACGTTTCACCTTCCTGTCGCGTTGCGCGCCGACCGCGCGGATCAAGGTCGGTGACGCGCGCCTCCTGATCGAACACGAGCCGGCAAAGGCGGCGGACGTCCTGGTGGTCGACGCCTTCTCATCGGACTCGGTGCCGATGCACCTCCTGACGCGCGAAGCCTTCGCCGATTATCGCCGGCTGCTCACCGATCGCGGGTTGCTGATGGTCCACATTTCGAACCGCCACCTGGACCTCGCGCCGGTTGTCGCGGCCGCGGCTTCAGCAGGCGGTTGGCAGACCCGCTTTCGCCAGTACCGGCCGGATCGTCGCGGGGCCATGTTGAACGAATCCGGGTCGGACTGGATCGCGCTTTCGCAATCGAGCGACACCTTGAACCGTTTGGTTCGGAGCGGCGGCGGGACATGGACGGCATTGCATGCGCGGCGGGGGTTCAGGACCTGGACCGACGACTATGGGAGCGTGCTGCCGCTGATTACCTTCTAGGTGCCGAGGCGCCGTTGCAGCGCATGGACGCGCTCGGCCTGCCGCGCGTCGAGCGCGCCGAGCTCGGCTTGCGCGCGCTTAATTGCGGCGAGGTCGTTGGGCGCGATTCCGCCGTGCGTCTGGAGAGCGCTGGCGGCGAGCTCGTCAATATCGCCGAGCGCGTCGGCGATCGGCTTGCGCGCGCCAATTGCCGCCGTCAGCGCTTCCTGAGCCGCGATCCAGCTCTCGCTCTGTCGCGCGCCTGCGGCCGCGGCGAGGCGCTCGGCCTCTGACACGGCCGCATCGAACGCCGCGGTGCCGCTCCGTGCCTGGCTGATCAGCGCGGCAAGTTGCGCGCTCAGCGCCGGCGCGACGGGACGGTCGTTTACCGGGCGCACGACGGGAACGCGCGGGTCGATCTCCTCGGCCGCGCGGGGCCGAAGCGATGGATAAGGCCCACCGGGCGCGGAGCAGGCGCACAGCAAGAACATGGTCAGCAGCAGCGCGTATCGCATAACGCCGGCTGTAAGGGCAAAATGGCGCGCCCGGAAGGATTCGAACCTCCGGCCCCCAGATTCGTAGTCTGGTGCTCTATCCAGCTGAGCTACGGGCGCGCGTCCTCGCTAGGAGCGGGAGGGCGCGACATAAGGGGACGAGCCGGTAGGCGCAACCCTCATGCACGGCGCGGCAGCGCGTAGGCGATGACGTCGTCGCCGGGCTTGGTGCCGAGTGTGCCGTGGCCGCCGGCGACGACGACCACATATTGCCGCCCGTCGCGGCCGAGATAGCTCATCGGCGTCGCCTGGCCGCCGGCCGGCAGCCGCGCCTGCCACAGCACGCGCCCGGTGGCCTCGTCGTAGGAGCGGACATAATCGTCGAGCGCCGAACTCATGAACGCGAGGCCGCCGGCGGTCAGGATCGGGCCGCCGAGCGAGGGAACTCCGAGCTTGAACGGAAGCGGCAGCGGGCTCTTGTCCCGGATGGTCCCATTCTTGTGCTCCCAGCCAAGCTTGCCGGTGACGAGGTCGAGCCCGGCGACATAGCCCCACGGCGGCGCCTGGCACGGCAGTTTGAGCGACGACAGGAACGGGTTGAGATAGACTGCAAATGGCGCGCCGGTGTTCGCGTTGAGCCCGCGGTTGGTTTCGCGCGGGCTCCATTTCGCCTTGTTGGTCGTCAGCTGGTCGACGAACGCCATGTAGTCCGGATTGGCGAAGGCGAGGCCCCGAGCGGGATCATAGGCCATGCCGCCCCAGTCCATGACCCCGAAATTGCCGGGGAAGACGAGCGTTCCTTTGAGCGAAGGCGGCGTGAACGGGCCGTCGTTGCGCAGCTTGCGGAGCGTGATCCGGCAGCCGAGCTGGTCGAGCATCGTCGCCCCCCACATGTCCGCTTCACGGACACGGCCCTGCGGCATCAGCGACAGCCGCGAGAACGGCTGCGTCGGCGACAGATGGTCGCCGGGCGCAGGGCCGCCTGGGACCGGCCGTTCGTCGACCGCGACGATCGGCCGACCCGTGCGGCGGTCGAGCACGAAAATGTTGCCGGTCTTGGTCGTCTGCACCAGCGCTGGAACGCTCGCCCCGCCGATCGGCAGGTCGATCAGCGCCGGCTGGGCGGGGACGTCCATGTCCCACAGGTCATGATGGACGGTCTGGTAGGCCCACCTCAGCTTTCCGGTCGCGCTGTCGAGCGCGACGATGGTGGTCGCGAGCTTCTCGGTTGTGGGCGGCCGGTTGCCGCCCCACTCATCGACCGCACCCATGCCGAATGGAACGTAAATCAGCCCGAGCTTCTCGTCCGCAGCGGACGTGCTCCAGCTGTTCGGCGACGACAGGCTGTAATGCTGGCCCGGGCCGATCGGCGCCGTTTGGGTTGGATTGCCAGGATCGAAGTTCCACACCAGGCGGCCGGACTTGGCATCGAACGCGCGGACGACGCCCGAGGGCATCTTGTCGGACATATTGTCATAGATGCTGCCGGCGAGCACGACGAGGCCGCGCGTGACCAGCGGCGCCGACGTGAACTGGTACCAGCCCTCCTTGTAGAAAGGCATTCCCGGCCAGGTGTTGATCTGGCCCTTGTTGCCGAAGCCGGCGCACGGCCGCCCGCTCGCCGCGTCAAGCGCGATCAGCCGCGCATCGTTGGTCGCGACGAAGATCCGCGTGCTGCAGTCGCTCGCGCGCGGCGGCATGGGCGGCGCGCCCGGCGCCGCATTGGAATCGTAATATGAGACTCCGCGGCAGCTCATGTGCTGGGTGCCTGTGACCCGAACCTGCGGGTCGAAGCGCCAGCGGGTGTGGCCGGTGACGGGGTCGAGCGCGATGACGATGTCGTGCGGGGTACACAGATAGACGAGGTCACCGACCTTGATCGGCGTCATTTCGTAGGTGAACTCGCCCGGGTCGCTCGGCCGCTTGAGGTCGCCGGTGTGGATATGCCAGGCGACCTTCAGTTGCTTCACATTGGCTGGCGTGATCTGGTTGAGCGGGGACCATTTGAGGCCAGCGGACGTGCCGGCATAGGCCGGCCAATCGCCCTGCGCGGCGGCATAACCGACCGCCGTTGGCGAGCGCATCGGCAGCTGTCCGGGCCGGTCGTGCGGGTTCTGGAGGAGCGCGGCGACCGCGGTAGTGGCGGAAAAGATCAGCGCTATCGACAGCGCCAGCCCAGCCCCCGTGCGCAGCCGCACCGCCGGGTCGAGCCCGCGCGCCACCCACGGCAACAGCAGCAGGACGCCGATCGGTGCGAGCAGGTCGCCGCGCGGCGCCAGCTGCCAGAAGTCGAGCCCCACCTCCCATAATGCCCAAATGATCGTGATGGTCAGCAGCGCGGCGTAGACGACGAGAGCTTCCGAGCGTCCCCGGAAGAGCAGCACGGCGGTTGCGATCAGTGCCGCACCGGCGAGCACGTAATAAATGCTGCCGCCCAAGACGGCGAGATAGCCGCCGAAACCGAGCAGCCACAGGCCCAACAGTCCGACGATGATGGCCATGATCGGCCTGCCGACCGCGCGTGCGCGCCGCACTTCGTTCTCGCTCATTGCCGGCTCCCGTTCAGGCCCCATGACCCAAACTCACCGAAACCGGTGCTGTTTCCTTAACTTTCGGAAAGGTGGCCGGCGGATCAGCCGTAGGAACGGCGGGCTATGCGGCTCGTTGGCCGCCGGGCATGGCGGAGAATGGCTCCCTCAACAGCTCGCTGCGGCGCAATATCGAAACCCTGCGGCGCCGGCGCGAGCAGGAGGAATCCCACGCGGCCGCGAACGAGCGCGTGGCTGCAGCAGTCACGCGCTTCGCCGGCAGCATGCGCTTCGTTTACCTGCACGTGGCCCTTTACGGGTCGTGGATTGTCGCCAACCTGGGCTGGATTCCCGGCGTAAGGGCGTGGGACCCGAGCTTCGTGATCCTCGCGATGATCGCATCCGTCGAAGCGATCTTCCTGTCGACCTTCATCCTCATCACCCAGAACCGGATGGCGCTGGCTGCCGAGCGCCGAGCCGAGCTCGACGTTCAGATCAGCCTGCTCGCTGAGGCCGAGATCACCAAGCTGGTCGAATTGGTGTCGGACATTGCCGAGCGGATGAACGTGCCGGCGGCCGAACATCAGGAGATCGAGGAAATGAAGCAGAGGGTCGCGCCGGAGGCGGTGCTCGATGCGATCGAGGAGGCGCAAGCGGAACATTAGGCCCGCGCCGGTTACCCCGGCGCGCGCTGATCAGCCTGGTCCGATCAGCCGTTGAGGACTGCGGTGCCGCAGATTGCAGCGGTGCAGGCGCTTGCCCGCTCCGCGAAATCCTGGGCCAGTTTGCTGTGCCACGCGCGCGCCGTTTCCGTCACCGCTCGCTGTGCAGCCATCCGCTCCTCGATCGCGCGGCGGCTGTAATAACGCTGGTTCGATTCCACTTGTCCCCTCCGCTCCGAGACGAATCGACCATCACCTGTGAAGGGCTAAGGGATAGTTAATATCCACAGCGGCCCCTCCAATTCGGCGCAGCCTCAGAACGGTTCCCCGTGCTTTGTCCCGCGCTGGAACAGCAGCGTGTCGACGCGGTGACACCCGGGCCGCAAACACCGATCATCGGTGAAACCTAACGACTCGCCGCTCGTTGGATGGGTCAAAACATGGTTTCAAAGGAAAGCACCATGCGTAGTTCGATCGAAGCCCAGCGCACCGCGTTCAACCCGAGCGCGCGGGGATATCACGCGGTCTATCACGACGGTGAGGTCAACCATTGCCCGGGTTGCGGGCGCACGCACTGGATCATCGGCCGGATGTCGGCCGAGTGTGCCTTCTGCTCGACAGCGCTGCCGTTGAAGGAAGCGCTGACCCACGGCCCGGCGCCGGCGCCGGTGTTCTGGAGCGGCACCCGCCCGACCTACGCCGACCTCGCGGCCTGACGGCATTTTTTCCGATTTTCGCTTGATGCGCGCGGGCTTATGCTCGCGCGCATGATGACGCGACTCGCGATCCTTGCGGCGTTGGCCGCCTCCGCCTCGCCAGCCTTTGCCGCCGGTGCCTCAAATTTCATGCTGGTCAATGGCACCGGCGCGGCGCTTGCCGACCTGTCGATCCGGCGTGCCGGAACTCAGGAGTGGAAACCGCTTGGGACTGCGCCGTCGGCAGGCGCACGCAGCTCGATCAGCTTCAGCGATCCCGATTGCGCGTTCGATATCCGCGCCAATGTGGCAGGCTCCGGGCCCGCCACCTGGGCCGACGTCAATCTGTGCGCCGTGAAATCCGTGACCCTGAACCGCGACGGATCGGCAGGCGCGTGGGTCGACTACGACCATTAATCAGCCGGCGCTTGACGGGCGCTCGATAAGGCCCAGCCGCGAGCGCGGGGACCGGCGCCCGCACCGAATCGAGCAGCTTGCCTCCGGCCACGAACACGACGGCGGTGCAGGCGAGCGCCAGTAGCCAGCCGCCCCAGCCGGGATAAGTCTCAAGGTAAAGGCGACCGCGACCGACCGCGCCAAGCGCGATGGCATAGATCACCAGCCACGCCTCAAAGCGCGTCCTGATTTGGAAAAGGCGGCCGATCTTGCGCAGCATCGCTATTCGTTAACGCCCCAACGTCGCTTTCGCCGTTTTGAGCCACAAATTTCCTAATGCAAAGAGTTAACTAGGGGTAAGGGGCTGCCCCATTTTGGGACAAGACCTTTTCACCCAAGCTCGGACAGATCGAGCGCCTCGAGCAACGCGGCGCGGGCGCGTTCGACGTCGGCGATCAGCGCCGGACTTTGCAGGTCGTCGTGGTGGATTTGTTCGGGCCACTGGCGGCGAATGACGTCGACGACCCTGTCGAGCGGGGCATTGTCGGCCATGAATCGCGGATCGACGGCGGCCGGATCGGCGACGACGCGCAGCCGCAGGCACGCGGGGCCGCCGCCATTGGCCATCGACTGGCGCACGTCGACGATTTCGACGCGGCGGATCGGACCATTTCCCGCGACGTGGCGCTCGAGCCAGCGCCACACCGAGGCCGTCTCGCGCGCTTCGGTCGGCACGACGAGTGTCGGCTGGCCATCCGGGCTCGTCACCAGCTGCGCGTTGAACAGGTAGGAGCGCACTGCGTCGGCCAGCGGCACCTCGGATGCGGGCACCTCGACATAATCGAAGCCCGGCACCAACCGTTCGCACGCGGCGAGGATCGCCTCCTTCTCGGCAAAGGCCTGCTCGTGCGCGAACAGAACGCGTTCGTTGGCGACGGCGACCACGTCATTGTGGAAGGCGCCGGCGGCGATCGCTTCGTCCGACTGCCGGGCGAACACCGCGCGGTCCGTCTCGAGCCGGTGCAGCCGCGCGATCGCTTTTGAGGCCTCCAGGTGCTGCCGGGCCGGGAAAGCGCCGTCCGATACGCCGTAGACGAAAATCTCTACCCCGGGTTCGCCGTGCGCCGCCGACAACCGCATGTGATTGGCCGCGCCCTCGTCGCCGAACGCCGGCGGGACCGGGTCGTGCACCGCGAAGGCGTCGGCCGCGAAGGCGACCTTCAGCTGCGCCAGCGTCGCGGGCCATTCGTGGCTGCGGTGCGGCATGGTGCGGAGATTGGCGACTGTCAGGTGGCACTTGCCGTCGCCGCTGTCGGGTGCCGGCGATACGGTGGCTGCATTGGCCGCCCACATCGCGGAGGCCGACATCGCGTTGGATGCGAGCACCGGATCGGCTTGTTCGATGGTCGTGCCGAGCCGCTTCAGCCAGTCGCGGTCGGGCCGCGGGTGGGGCAGGAACATTCCCTGGGCCAGGCCAAGTGCGAGGCAGGCGCGCATCTTGTCGATCCCCTGGAGCGCAGCGGCCCGCGGCTGCGACACCTGCCCGGCGCTGCGGGCAGAGGCGAGATTGCCGAGGCTGAGGCCGGCGTAATTGTGGGTCGGCCCCACTATTCCATCGAAATTGATCTCCCGGAGGGCCATCAGCGCGGCGCGACTGCGACTTGGTCGCCTACCTCGATCTCGAGCAGCCGCGCGGCGTCCTGGTCGATGCAAATGCCCTTCTTCGGAACGCGCTTGATCGACGCGCAGCAGGCGCGGAAGTCGCCGAGCCGGCCCGCCGCCGCCAGCACCTTGTTCGGGCCGCCATCGACAATGTCGCACACCGTCTCGACACGCGCTTCGCGAATGGTGCGGATCTGGTCGGTCGCGGCAATGACCGTCGGCCCGCCATCGAAAATGTCGATGTAGCGGTCGAACACGAAGCCTTCCTGCTCGAGCATTCTGAGCGCTGCCCGCCCGCTCGGGTGCGGCAGGCCCATTACCGCCTTGGCGCCCTCTGCCAGCAGCGCAACGTAGATCGGCGTCCTCGGCATCAAATCGGCGATGAATTTGGTGCCGTGGACGGCGTTGAACTCGTCGGCCTCGGGGAAGGTCATGCCGAAGAACCGACCGGCGAGCGCGTCCCAGAACGGCGCGTTTCCGCCCTCGTCCATCACCCCGCGGAGCTCGGCCAGCGTGCGGTCACCGAAGCGGGCACGGTGCAGCTTCATGAACAGATAGCGGCTGCGTGCGAGCAGGGCGCCCCAGCCGCCGGCGCGCGTCTCGGGGTGGAGGAACAGGCCGCCGACCTCGGACGAGCCCTCCAGATCGTTGGTCAGGCTCAGCATCTGGTTGCGGAAGGTCTTGCCGAGCTCGGGGCTCGACTGGGTCAGCGTGCTGACATGGTAGCTGTAGAAGGGCTGATCAACGCCGATCCGCCCGAACACCTGGCAAGTGCCGCGGATCTTGCCGGTCGTCGGATCCTCCAGCACGAAAATGTAGAGATCGCCGCCGGCGCTGTCGTCGGTGCGGCTGAACGACGCCTGCGACCTCGCGAGCTTTTCGACGATCGTGTCGCGGCTCGCGGGCAGGTTGGTGAAGCCGCCGCCCGTAAGCTTGGCCATCTGGTAGATGGCGCGGAAATCCTCGCCGGTCGCGGGGCGGACGCGAAAGCTCATGCCGCCTCCGCGAGCCGGAGGATGGTGAGCGCGCTCAACGCCGCGCGCTCGGCGAGGCTATCGGCGATCAGATACTCCTCCTGACTGTGGATCTTGCCGCCGCGCACGCCCATCGTGTCGACCACGGGCACCCCACACGCCGCGATATTGTTGCCGTCGCACACGCCGCCGGAAGGCTGCCAGCCGATCGTCTGCCCGAGGTCGGCCCCGGCGCGCCTGACCAGTTCGAACAAAGCCTCGGCTTCCTCGGTCAGCGGCTTGGGCGGGCGGCCGAAGCCGCCGTGCGCCTCGATATAAACGTCGTGCGCCGCGGCGGTTTCGTCGAGCGCTCTGGCGATCAGCCGCCCCGCGATCTCCTGGTCGTCGGTCGTGCGCGGACGCATGTTGACGCGCAGGATCGCAAGATCGGGGACAACGTTGCTCGGCGACCCGCCCTCGATCCGCGCCGGATTGACCGAAAGTCCCGGGGTCTTCGACATCGCCAGGCGCAGCGCCAGCTCGGCCGCGGCGACGACCGCGTTGCGGCCCTCTTCCGGATTGCGGCCCGCGTGGGCGGAGCGGCCCTTGACCACGAACGAGAAGTTGCCGCTACCCGGCCGCGCGCCGGCGAGCGTGCCGTCAGGCAGCGCGGCCGGCTCGTAGGTCAGCGCCGCCGCTTTGCCCTGGGCCGCGCGCGCGAGCAGCGCGGCTGAGGCGAGCGAGCCGACCTCCTCGTCGCTGTTGATCACCACTTCGTAGCCGACGCGGTCGGCGGCCGGGCTGTGCTCGATGGCTTTCAAGGCCGCGAGCATCACCGCGACGCCGCCCTTCATGTCGGCAACACCCGGGCCGTTGAGCACCCCCTCCTCGATCCAGCGCGTCTCCTGGAACGGATGGTCGGCGGCATAGACTGTGTCCATGTGGCCGGTCAGCAGCAGCTGCACCGGCGCCGTCGCCCGCACCGTCAAATGCAAGTGCCGGCCATGGTCGATCTTCACCGTCCTGCCCGATCCATCGACCGCCTCGACCGGCGCCGGATCATCGAGGCGCACGATACCGGGAAGCGCGGAGAAGGCGTCGATGAGCAGGTCGGCCATTCGCTCGAGTCCGGCGAGATTGCGCGAGCCACTGTTGACCGCCGCCCAGTCCAGCACCTGATCGAGCATCGGCTCGGCGCCCGCACGTTCGACGACCGCGCGCTCGCTCGACGATAATACAGCCATGGCCGCGGCTGTAGCGGTGCTGCTGGCGGAACGCCACACCGCTAGATCGTGGCGATCACCGGCTTGCGGCCGAGCAGCTCGGCGAGGCGCACGAGACGCCGCCAGACGGCGTCGCCGACCAGGGCTTCCTCGCCGCGCCTGACGCTGAGCTCAACCGCTCCATTGACGCCCCTCAGGCTGGTCCGCTTGAGCACCGACCCGACGCCGCCCGAAAGCCGCTGCCCGAGCCGCATCGCGAACCCCCATATATGCGCGCGCTTCAATTGCTCGTCCTCGCACAATTGGGTCACGCGCGCGTCAGGAAGACGGTCGCGACCGAAGTTCGCTGCCAGCGCCTGCGCCATGATCACGCGCCCCGCGGGGTTCACCGCGACCCAATTCCCATGGAGGGCCATCTCGATGCCGCGGTCGGCCCGGAATCCCGGGTTGGCCTGCCATGCGACGTCGGCGAGCAGGCACGCGGCGAGGCGTAGTCGCCGCATGGCCGGCTCGTCGTCGAACAGGGGCGCGATCCACGCGTCGAGCAAGTCGCCGTGCTCGCCGAAACGATGCTCGCCGCCGCCGGCATGCCGCGCCTCCTCGATCAACGGATCGACCCGCCGCAGGCTCGGCTTCAGTCCCGAGTAGATGAGGCCCTCGCGGATGCCGTAGGTCGAGACGGTGAGCTGCGACGGTTCCAGCTCGTCGGCGAGCAACTCGAGCATCATTGCCGCGATGGGCGATGTGGCAAGGCGCGGTGGCGCTGCCACGCCCGCAAGCCGAGGATCGACCGCGCTCACCAGTTTCCTCAGCTCCTTCGCCCGCGCCGGCTTCATTCGGTACTGGTGCGTGATTGGGAGCGGGAAATCGGTCGCGAGCATATCGATCCGGGCCAGCGTGCGCCACGACCCGCCGACCATGTAGAAACCGCGGCCCCGCGCCTGCTCCTTGAGTGGCGATTTCTTGAGCGCGGCCTTCAATAGTTTACGCGCTTCGCGCTCCCCGTCTGGCGTCGACTGAAGGCGAAGGACGCCAAGCGGCAGGGAAATGCCGTTGCTCGCGTTTCCTTTGGCGACATCGACCAGTTCGAGGCTTCCGCCGCCGAGATCGCCGGCGATCCCGTCGGCCTCGGGGATTCCCGATAACACGCCTTCGCCGGCCAGCCGCGCTTCCTCCTCGGCCGGCAGGATGTCGCAGCTGAAGCCGATCCGCTCGACCTCGTCGACGAACGCCGCACCGTCGGCGGCATCGCGGATCGCGGCGGTTGCCACCACCCGCGTCCGCTTGACCTTCATATGGTCGAGCAGCAGCTTGAAGCGCATCAGCGCGCCCAGCGCCTTCTCGCGAGCGCCGGCCGGGAGCGCCCCCGAGCGGTCCAGTCCGGAGCCTAGGCCGGCGAGCACCTTCTCATTGAAGATCGGGGTCGGAACTCGCGGCGGGCCGGCATAGACGACCAGCCGCACCGAGTTCGACCCGATGTCGATGATCCCGACGGGCTCGGCCTGCTTCAGCGCTTATCGTCCGCGGTGGAAGCGCAGCTTGGGCACCCCGCGGCCCTTCTTCAGGGCCTGCCCGCGGCCCGACAGGCTCGGATTCGACATGAAATAGTCGTGCAGGTTGAATTCCTGTCCCGGCTTGGCCGCCAGCCGCCTGTAGCTGCCGTCCGGCTTCAGTCGCCAGCTCTGCTCATTGTCGATGAGGTTGGCCACCATCACCTGATCGAGCAGCTGGGCATGGACGGTGGGGTTCTCGATCGGAAGCATATATTCGATCCGCCGGTCGAAGTTCCGAGGCATCCAGTCCGCCGAGCTGATGTAGACCTTGGCCTGCGGGTGCGGCAACTCATGACCGTTGGCGAAGCACCATAGCCGCGCATGTTCCAGAAAACGCCCAACGATCGACTTCACATAGATGTTCTCGCTTATCCTCGGCACTCCGGGGCGAAGGCAGCAGATGCCGCGGATGACGAGGTCGATCTGAACCCCCGCGGCACTCGCCTCGTAAAGCTTGTCGATGATCGCCGGGTCGACCAGCGAATTCATCTTGGCCCAGAGGCCCGACGGCTTCCCTGACTTCGCATTCGCGATCTCTGCATCAATCAGCCGAAGCAGCTCGGCGCGGAGCTGAATCGGTGAAATGACCAATTGTTTGAGGTTCTTGGGCTCGAGATAGCCGGTGATGTAATTGAACAGCTTGGCGACATCGCGGCCGATCTGTGGATTGGCGGTGAAGTAGCTGACGTCGGTGTAGATGCGCGCGGTCACCGGGTGATAATTGCCGGTCCCGAAGTGACAGTAGGTGCGGTAGCCTTTCTCTTCGCGGCGCACCACCATCGAGACCTTGGCGTGGGTTTTCCACTCGATGAAGCCGTAGACGACCTGCACGCCGGCGCGTTCGAGGGCGTTGGCCCAGGCGAGGTTCTGCTCTTCATCGAAACGGGCCTTGAGTTCGATCACGGCGGTCACCGACTTGCCGGCCTCGGCGGCGTCGATCAGCGCCTTGATGATCGCCGACTGCTTGCCCGCGCGGTACAAGGTTTGCTTGATCGCGATGACATCGGGATCGGTCGCGGCCTGCTGGATGAATTCGACCACCACCTCGAAGCTCTCGTACGGGTGGTGGACCAGGAGGTCCTTTTCGCGGATCGCCGCGAAGCAGTCGCCGCCATGCTCGCGGATGCGCTCGGGGAAGCGCGGGTTGAACGGAATGAACTTGAGGTCCGGCCGGTCCTCGTCGACGAGTTGGGAGAGGTCGGTCATGCCGAGGAAACCGCGGCTTTCGGAAATGATCGCGCTGCCCGCGTCGAGCCCATCGATGACCTCACGGACCAGACTCTCGGGCATGTCCGGTTCGAGCTCGAGCCGGACGACGCGGCCGCGCCGGCGGCGCTTGATGGCGGTGCGGAAGTAGCGGACCAGGTCCTCCGCTTCCTCCTCGACCTCGATATCGCTGTCGCGGATGACCCGGAACGCGCCGCCGCGCACCAGCTCATATCTGGGGAACAGATAATCGGTCTTGCGCCGGACCAGCGTCTCGAGCGCGATATAACGCGCGGTTGGCCCCGGTATGCGGAAGAACCGCGGCAGTGCCTGCGGACCCATGATCAGCTCGCGAACGGTGGTTTTCCCCTTCCTCAGCTCGAAGATCATGCTGAGGCCCTTATTCGGGATGAACGGGAACGGGTGGGCGGGATCGATCGCCTGCGGCGTCAGTACCGGAAAGATCTGCTCGCGGAAGTGGACGTCGAGCCAGGCCTCCGCCTCGGCGTCGAGCTGTTCTTCGCCAACCACGTGCATGCCGGATTCGTCGAGCAAGGTCTGGAGCTCGGCCCAGACCTCGTGCTGGCTGGTGACCAGGCGGTCGGCCTGGGCTGTGATCGCGGCGAGCTGCTGGCCGACGGTCAGTCCATCCAGCGATTGCTCCTCGACGCCCAGCGTCTGGTGCGCCTTGAGACCGGCAACGCGGACCATGAAGAATTCGTCGAGGTTGTTGGCCGAGATGGACAGGAACCGGACCCGCTCGAGCAGCGGATGCCGCGGGTTGCTGGCTTCCTCGAGCACACGCCGGTTGAATGCGAGCCAGGAGAGCTCGCGATTGAAATAGCGAGCTTCGGCCGGCGGCTGCTCGGCGGACTGCGCCGTGGAGACGGCCGTCATCACAGCGTCCGAAGCGCTGTCCATCAGCTCATCACGAGGGGAGGGGAGGCGCGCTTTGTGATCCACTGCATGTAGCCGAACTGAAACAGAGCCGTATTACAGAGAAGTGACGGATAATGGTATGAGTGCCCGCCGCAGTGACCGCAGGGGGAAGGCCGTGCCCAAGGACAAGAAGAAAAAGGTCAAGGACGATAAGGGCAAGAAGCGCAAGAAGAACGGCAGGAGCGGGACCACCGCGGCCGTCGCCAAAGGCTCGAAGAAAGCGGCGAGGAGCCTCCAGGCTCTGACCCAGAATCCGATCGTCGCCGACGTCGTCGCCGCCGCGCTGGTTGCCATGGCATCGGCGCTCAAAGACACGGACAAGGCACGCAAGCTCGCCGATCAGGCGAGCGATGAGCTCGGCAAGATGGCCAAGACCAACGCCAAGCAGGGAAGCGCGATGTGGGATATGGCGTTGGATATCGGACGCCGGACTCTCGACACGCTCGCAGGCGAGGACAGCCCGCGCGGCAAGGCCGGAAAGTCCCGCTAGGAGCCCTTGGTAAGGCTGGTCGTGTTCAATCGACCGTGCATTTAGGGCCGCGCTTCAGCCGTTGATCGGAACGCGACTGGCGTTCCTCGTCGCCCAGGTTGAAAATGACTGGAGCTGCGGGTTGAGCGCGCGAGTGGATTCAACGGATCTCGGGGATTGGAACTCGCGGGGAAAGTCGCGCTTGTATTGGAACATGTTGCCAAGGTCGTCGGCGCCCGGGAAGCCGAGCGCGCGCCAGAGCCGCTGCGCCTGGTCGACGGTGAGTCCAGCGGTGGCAGCCACCTCTTCGCCGGTCAGCTCAGGGACGGCTCCGAGAATCGCTCGTTCGAGGTCCTCAGGCGCCGTCATCAGCCTTGCGGGCCCCGTGGAAGAGCTCGTCGCTCACCCGCAGCTGGGCCTGTTCGACGTTGGGGATGTCGTGGAGCTGCACCCGTCCCTGCTCGCTGGCGTCGGAGATGATCAGGGTGCCGCAGCCGAAGATCCGGTCGAGGAGGCCCTTCTCGTACTCAATGTCGCTGATCCGGTTCATCGGGATGTCGTGGCCGCGGCGGGTGAGCAGTCCGGTGCGGGTGATCAGCC
>JBJMVJ010000137.1:0-15607 GCA_045810685.1 Sphingomonas sp. | reverse complement strand
TGGTCTTCTCGTGGGGCGCATTGGTAGGCTGGCCCGCGGTGAGCGGAAGCCTCGAGCGGCCCGCCCTCCTCCTGTGGTTCGGGAGCATCGCCTGGGTCGTCGGCTACGACACCCTCTATGCGATCCAGGATGTCGAGGATGACGCGCTGGTCGGCGTCAAATCCTCGGCGCGCCGGCTGGGTGACAAGGCGCCGCTCGGAATCGCGCTCTGCTACGCGCTCGCCGTCCTTCTGTGGGGCGCCGCCATCTGGACGGTTCGGCCGGAATGGCTCGCCGTGCTGACGCTCATCCCGGCGGCCTTGCACCTTACCGACCAGGCGATGCGCGCCGATCCTCGTGACGGCGACCTCGCGCTCAAGCTGTTTCGCTCCAACCGCACCGCCGGGCTGCTGGTGTTTCTGGCGATGCTGGTCGTCGGCCTCTCCACTCACTAACTGGGCGCCGATGCAATCGCCCGAAGCTGCCTGCCGCCTGGCCGAAGCCCTCGTCGAACGCGGAATCGCCGCCGGGGCGAGCGCCGCCGACGCGCTTTACGCCGGTCACCGCTCGTCGGGCGTGCAGGTGCGCTTGGGTGAGATCGACAACGTCAGCCGCTCCGAAGGTGAGGAGATCGGCCTCCGGCTGTTCGCCGGCCAGCGCTCGGCGACGGTCGCTTCTTCCGACCTGTCGGACGAGGCGCTCGCATTGCTGGTCGAGCGCTGCCTGGCGATGGCCCGCGAGGCGCCCGAAGATGCGTTCGCCGGACTTGCGCCCGCCGGGCTGCTCCACCACGGCGACCTTCCATTCCTCGACGCCGACGATCCTTTTGAGCCCGACCCGATTGCGCTCCGGGCGCGCGCGCTCGAGGCGGAGAGTTCGGCGCTCGGCGTTGCCGGCGTCACCAATTCGAACGGCGCGGACGCCAGCGCCTCGGCCTCCACCATCGCGCTCGCCACCTCGGGCGGCTTTTCCGGTGCTTATCGCACGACCGGCCACGGCTGCTCGGCTTCGGTCATCGCCGGGGAAGGCGCGACGATGCAGCGGGACCACTCCTGGCACAGCGCCCACCACCTCGAAGATCTTGAAGGCGCCGCCGACATCGGCCGCCGCGCCGGGCAGCGGGCGGTTGCACGGCTCAACCCCGGGCGTCCCAAGCCCGGCAGATATCCGGTGCTGTTTGATCCGCGCGTTTCCTCAACCCTTCTCGGCCATTTCGCCGGTGCGATCAGCGGCGCTGCGATCGCAAGGCGCACCAGCTTCCTCCAGGAGAAGCTGGGCGCGTCTGTGTTCGCGCCCGGCGTCGCCGTCGTCGACGATCCGCTTCGCCTGCGCGGCCTGCGCTCCCGCCCGTTCGACAGCGAGGGCCTCGGCGTCTCGCGGCGGGAGCTGGTGGCGGGCGGCGTGCTCACAAGCTGGATTGCGGAGAGCGCCTCGGCGCGGCAGCTCGGCATCGCGCCGACCGGTCACGCGGCGCGCGGCGTCGGCGGCGCACCGGGCGCGTCCCCCAGCAACCTCTACATGGAGCGGGGGGCCCGAAGCCGCGAACAGCTCTTCGCCGCCTTCCCCGAGGCCGTGCTGATCATCGAGCTGATCGGGCAGGGCGTGAACCCCGTGACCGGCGACTACAGCCGCGGCGCGGCCGGCTTCATGGTGCGCAATGGCGAGATCGCCGAGCCGCTTGCCGAGATCACCGTCGCCTCGAACCTCATCGACATGTTCGCCACGCTCGAGCCCGCGTTCGACCTCGAATTCCGCCGCGGCATCGACGCGCCGACGGTGCTGATACCCGAGATGACGGTCGGCGCCGCCTAACCGTCATTGCGAGGAGCGCGAGCGACGAAGCAATCCAGCTGCGCCGCCATCTGGATCACTTGGCTACGGGTCGAAATGACGACTCAAGCGGGCTGAGTCACCCTCGGCACGCCGAGCCGCGGGATCTCGATCTTCGGGCAGCGGTCCATCACCACCTTCAGCCCGGCGGCCTCGGCCTTGGCCGCGGCTTCGTCGTTGATCACGCCGAGCTGCATCCACACCGCTTTGGCGCCGACGAAGATCGCCTGGTCGACCGCTTCGCCGGCCGCCTCGGGCCGCCGAAAGATATCGACGATGTCGATCGGCACCCCGATCTGCGCAAGCTCGCGCCACACGAACTCGCCGTGGACATGTTCCCCAGTGATCTGCGGGTTCACGGGAAGCACCCGGTAGCCCCAATCCTTGAGGAACTTCATGACGCCGTAGGATGCCCGGCTCGGCCGGTCCGACGCGCCGACCATGGCGATCGTCCGCGCATTGGCCAGCAGGTCGAATATATCCTGGTCGCGGGTCAGCGGCATGGCTGGGTTCCTTCCAACGGGCTCAATGCGCCAGCGCCGCCAACAGTTTCGCGGCGATGTCGGCGAACGCCTCGGATTCGGGTCCCTCACCGGCGGCGGGCGGCTGCCCCGCATCGGATGCTTCGCGAATTGCGAGCGACAGCGGCAGCCGGCCCAGGAACGGCACTCCCATCTCCGCCGCGGCCGCTTCGGCGCCGCCGCTTCCGAACGGATGCGAGGCCTCGCCGCAATGCGGGCAGTTATACGTCGCCATATTCTCGATAATGCCGATCACCGGGACCTTGGTCTTGTTGAACAGGTCGACCGCGCGGCGGGCATCGATCAGCGACAGGTCCTGCGGGGTCGAGACGATCACTGCGCCCGCCGGCCGCGAGCGCTGGATCAGCGACAGCTGCACGTCGCCGGTTCCAGGCGGAAGATCGACCAGCAGCAGCTCCACGTCACCCCATTCGGCCTCGACGAGATTGGCCAGCGCGCCGGTCGCCATCGGCCCGCGCCAGGCGAGCGCATGGCCGGGCGAGACCAGCTGCCCGAGCGAGAGGAAGCGGATGCCATGCGCCTTGACCGGCAGGAGCTTGTCGTTCTCGGCTTCCGGTTTCGCATGGCTCCCGAGCAATGTCGGCTGCGAGGGCCCATAGACGTCGGCGTCGATCAAGCCGACCTTCTTGCCCGCCTTTGCAAGCGCGATGGCGAGATTCGCCGAGACCGTCGACTTGCCGACGCCGCCCTTGCCGCTGCAAATCGCGATCAGCGTCCGCGCCGTCTGCGCTGCGGTCATCGCGATCCGCGCCTCGGTGACGCCGGGGATCGCCAGCGCCGCTGAGTGCAGCTCTTGCTCGAGGCCGAGGCGTTCGGTCTCGCTGAGGCCAGTCGCGTCGGCGATGATCGTCACCACCCCGCCGGCCAACTTGCGCGCGCGTATCCGCTCGTCGTGCGGCAGTCCGGTCAGCGGGTCGGCGGGGTGGTCCATGACCGGCACATAGGAACAGGTGCGCCGCTTGCCACTGTTTTTCGTCGCGCGCGCTCCCTATAGTCAGCGGACGATGACGATGATTTCCGGGTGGGGCGACCGCGTCCGCGGCCTGTTCACCGATACCAAGGGGCCGTGGGGCCCGAGCGGCAACGACGGCGGCGGAGAGCCGCCCTCGGGCGACGATGGCGGCCACGCCAACGGTCCCTGGGGCGAAGCGCCGCGCGGCGGCCGTCGTTCCAGCTTCGGCGGCGGGACCAATGTGTCCGCCCTCGAAGAGCTGGTGCGCCGCAGCCGCGCCCGTTTCGGGGGCGGCGGCGGCGGACTTCCGGGTCGCCCCGACCGCTCGCTGATCCTGTGGGCCGTGCTCGGCTTCGTTGTGATCTGGCTGGTGTTCACCAGCATGCATTCGATCTCGCCGGGGCAGCGGGGAGTCGTCACCCGCTTCGGCCGCTACAGCTCTACCCTTCCGCCGGGCCTGAGCTGGACGCTCCCGTCCCCCATCGACCGCGTCAAAAAGATCGACGTCGAGACGATCCGCACCATCGACCTCGGCTCCGCGAGCGCCGACGATCTGATGCTGACCGGCGACCAGAATCTGCTCGACCTAGCCTATTCGGTCCGCTGGAACATCCGCACGCCGGAACTTTACCTGTTCGAGATGGCGCAGCCGGACGAGACCATCCACGAAGTCGCCGAAAGCGCGATGCGCGCAGTCGTCAGCCAGGTGACGTTGAACGATGCAATGGGCGACCGGCGCGCCGACATCGAGTTTCGCGTCGCGCAGCTGATGCAGCGCATCCTCGACTCCTACCATTCCGGCATCCAGGTGCAGGGAATAGCGATCAAGCAGGCCGACCCGCCCGACGCGGTCAACGACGCGTTCAAGCAGGTCACCGCGGCGCAGCAGGACGCGCAGACCTATATCAACAACGCCAATGCCTACTCGCTGCAGCTGCGGCAGAAGGCGCAGGGCGAGGCGACGGCGTTCGACAAGGTCTATGCGCAGTACAAGCTCGCGCCCGAAGTCACTCGGCGCCGGATGTATTACGAGACGATGGAACAGGTCCTTTCCAAGGTCGACAAGACGATCGTCGAAGCGCCCGGAGTGACCCCCTATCTGCCGCTGCCGCAGGTCCAGAAGTCGCAGCCGCAGGAGCGGCAGCAATGATCGACGCCATTCGCGCCCGTCCGTTGCTCTCGGCGGTCGTCGGCTTCGTTCTGCTGATCGTCCTGCTCGGCAGCGTCCCGATCGTGCCCGAAACCAAGCAGGCGGTGGTCGTCCGCTTCGGCAAGCCGGTGCGGATCCTCAACCGTTATCAGCCCGGGCATCCGATCGGATCGCCCGGCGCGGGCATTTCCTGGCGCATTCCGTTCCTCGACCAGATCGTGTGGATCGACAAGCGAGTCCAGGATGTCGACATGCAGCGCCAGCAGGTGTTGTCGACCGACCAGCGCCGGCTCGAGGTCGACGCGTTCGCGCGCTACCGCATCGTCGACCCGCTGCTGATGTACATTCGCGCCGGCAACGAGCAGCAGCTGACCGATCAGCTGCGGCCGATCCTCGGCTCCGAGGTGCGCAACGAGCTCGGCCGGATCGAGTTCGCGCAGCTCCTGACGCCCGAGCGCCAGGGGATCATGGACAGCGTCCGCACCTCGCTCAACCGGATCGCGCGCCAATATGGCGTGGAAGTGCTGGACGTCCGCATCAAGCGCACCGACCTTCCCGACGGGACCCCGCTCGCCGCTGCGTTCGACCGCATGCGCACCGCGCGCGAGCAGGAAGCCCGCTCGATCCGCGCCCAGGGTGCCAAGCAGGCGCAGATCATCCGTGCCGAGGCCGACGCGGAAGCCGCGCAAACCTACGCGGCGAGCTTCGGCAAGGATCCGGACTTCTACGATTTCTATCGCGCGATGCAGAGCTATCAGACGACGTTCGTCGGCGACGGTCAGGAAAAGCCCGCCGCGACGAACATCATTTTGTCGCCGCAAAATGACTATTTGAAGGAATTCACTGGACGCCCGAGGTGAACTTAAGCGTTCAAATGCGGTTCATGCCGCGGGGACATTAGCGCCCTTGCGTCCCACCCATATTGATGGAGTATCGATGAAGTCGAAGGAGTCTGGAAAAGTGCGCTACGCCTACGGGGTTGCAATGGCCCTGCTTCTTGGGGGAACGGCATTTTCGCTCGCCACTGGGCAGGCCGGTGCGCAGGTCGCGCAGAACGAGCCGTCCGCGCTCGCCCCACGGCCCGGCGCGCCGATGTCCTTCGCCGACCTCGCCGCCCGGCTGCAGCCGGCGGTGGTCAATATTTCGACCAAGCAGCGCGTGCCGGTGAAGGCCCAGACGGACCCGTTTGAGGAGTTCTTTCGGCGCTTCGACCCGACCCAGCCGCAGGGCGGCACCGACAATAGCGGCGGCGCGCAGCCTCGGACGCGGGAGGCCGGGTCGCTCGGCTCCGGCTTCGTCATCTCGCCGGACGGCTATGTCGTCACCAACAACCACCTGATCCAGGGGCTGACCGGGACCGGCACGGTGGACACCGTCACCGTCATCACCACCGACCGCAAGGAATATCCAGCGCGCATCGTCGGCCGGGACGACACGTCCGACCTCGCCCTTCTGAAGATCGAGGGCCGCAACCTGCCGTTCGTGAAATGGGGCGACAGCACCAAGGCGCGGGTCGGCGACTGGGTGCTGGCGATCGGCAATCCCTACGGTCTCGGCGGCACCGTCACCGCGGGCATCATCTCTGCGCTCCACCGCGGGATCACCGGAACCGGCGCCTACGACCGCTACATCCAGACCGACGCGGCGATCAACATGGGCAACAGCGGCGGCCCGATGTTCGACCTCAACGGCAATGTCATCGGCATCAACTCGGCACTGATCTCGCCGACCGGCGCCTCGGTCGGCATCGGTCTCGCCATCCCTGCGGAAGCGGCCAAGCCGGTCATCGATTCGCTGATGCGCGGGCAACGTCCGTCGCGCGGCTATCTCGGCGCCAGCCTCCAGCCGGTCGACGAGGACCTCGCGCCCTCGCTGGGAATCCCCAAGGACAGCGGCGAGATCGTCCGTTCCCTCGTCCCGGGGGCGCCCGGCGCGCGCGGCGGCCTCCAGCAGGCCGACGTGATCGTCAAGGTCAACGGCCAGCAGGTCACCCCGGACCAGACCGTCTCCTACTTGATCGCCAACACGCCGGTCGGCTCGCGCATTCCGCTCGAGATCATCCGCGCCGGCAGGCACGCCACGGTCTATGTGACCGTCGCCGAGCGGCCGCCGGAGGAAGCGCTCGCCAAGCTCAGCGGCGGCGACACCGGCACCCAGCCCGACGGCACCGCCGTGGCGCAAGCGCCGCAGCGCGCGCTCGGTCTCTCGCTGGCGCCGCTGACGCCGGACCTTGCGCGTGCCGCCAATCTCCCGCCGACGGCGCGCGGGGTGATCATCACCGCGGTCGACCCGAACGCCGATGCGGCGGAGCAGGGGCTGCAGCGCGGCGACCTCATCATGTCGGCCAACAACCAGCCGGTGACCACGCCGGCGCAGTTGGTGGCGGCCATCGATGCGGCGCGCAAGGCAGGGCGCTCGAGCGTGCTCCTGCTGGTCAAGCGCGGCACCGCCCCCGAAGCCTTCGTCGGCATCGACATCACCAGCAAGTAGCGGGGCCGCGTCGGGCGTTTATCCTGCTGTCGGGGCGCCGTCCTTCGCCGGGCTCGCGCTGGCGAACCCGCACTGCTTCTGCTCCATCGGGATCTGCTTGGTGATGCGGGTGGCATTCTCGGCATAGGCCTCGGTCACCGACCCGTGATTGACGGTCTTGCCGTTGAGCGGGCTGACCTGCTGGCAGATGTGGAAGACGTGCGGCGTCGAGGCCTTCTTCGCGCCATTCTCGGGAGCGATCCAGTAGACGACGTCCTGGCCGGCCGGGTGCTTCGCGTCCTTCGTCGCGCCGGCCACCGTCTTGGAATCGCGGGCTATATCCTGCGCTTGGGAAGCGACTTCGGGTGAGCAATCCTTGGTTGGCTGACCGGCCTTGATCTCGGCCGCGCAGCTATTCATGTCCGTGGTATATTGCTCGACCGATGGCGGGTTGAAGTCGACGCCGATCAGGGTCGCGACCACGGCGAGGGCGGCCCCGATCCCGCCCGCAATCTTCTTGTTCTTCGGGTCCATGTCCTTGTCCATTAAGATCAGGACAATGAGCGGCAGGAAGGCGATCACGGTGATGATCGCGCCGAGTTGATTCTGGAAGAAGAACCGGGCGCGGTCGGACTCGCGGGCCGGATCCTGCTTGTTGGCCGCCTTCCACATCAGGCTGCCGGAAATCGCGAAGACCGCGATCACCACCAGAAGCCCGATCAGCAAGGGAAGGTTGCCATGGTCGAACTTGTGCTGGCGGAGCAGGACGACGCCGGCGATCTCGGTCCCGATCGCGACGATCCACGACAGCACAGCGAAAATGCGGAGGCGCTTGGCGGCAGCTTCCTGGCCGTGCGTCGCACGCCATTCCTTCGTGACGTCGACCTCTTCAGTGGGCTTGTTGTCGGCCATTTCACTCTCCCCCAAAATTTCGACAGTTCTGCACGAAGAATGCCGGTGCGAAGCCTAAGCCTCCCATCCCGGAGAGGCAACGCGCCTGCCGAAGCCCTCGATGGCGGGCACCTTCTGTTGCTAAGGCGTTACAGACGGGTGATTCGCTTTATCCAGGCTCGGCCCTAAGAGGACCCAAGGAGAGACGGCATAGTGGGCGATCCGAAGCGCGAAGTGATCGAGGGGCTCGAGCGGCAATGGCGCGACGCCTTGTGCAGCAAGGACATCGACCTCCTGCAGTCGCTCGTCCACCCGGATTTCGTGCTGATCGGCACCCGTTCGACCGGACCGTTCATGATGAGCCGCGACGAGTGGCTCGAAGCGGTCCAGCGCCGCGAGGTCGATGCGATCGACGTCGAGGTTCGCGACGCGACCGCGCTCGACAATGTCATGATCGGCACGGTCCAGGCCAAGTGGCGGCTCAAATATCTCGGCCGGGTGATCGAGGATTGCGTCGTGCTGAGCGACGTCTGGGTCAAGGACGACGGACGCTGGCAGGTCATCCGCCGGCACTCGACGCCGGCGCCGCCCGGCGGCTGCACCGATCTGAAAGGGGAGTGAAATGCCGGCTGGTGAGCAAGTTCGCGCGGGCGAGATAATCAAGGAGCTGACCGTCCGGGGCATTATCCTCGGCGCCTTGATTACCGTCATCTTCACGGCCGCGAACGTCTATCTCGGGCTCAAGATCGGAATTACCTTCGCGACCTCGATCCCCGCTGCGGTAATCTCGATGGCCGTGCTGCGTGCGTTCCGCGATGCGACCATCCAGGAGAATAACATCGTCCAGACGATCGCTTCGGCGGCGGGCACGCTGTCGGCGATCATCTTCGTCCTGCCCGGGCTGATCATGGTCGGCTGGTGGACCGGCTTTCCTTACTGGCTGTCGGTCGCGGTCATCGGCATCGGCGGCATCCTCGGCGTCATGTATTCGGTGCCGCTGCGCCGCGCGCTCGTCACCGGCACCGATCTTCCCTATCCCGAAGGCGTCGCCGCCGCCGAGGTGCTCAAGGTCGGCGCGGGTGTCGGCGGCGCAGAGGAAAACCGCCGGGGACTGGTGCTGATCGGCGGCTCGACGATCGTCGCAGGGCTGTTTTTCCTGATTGCGAAGACGCGATTGCTGACTGACGCGGCCGCGAAGACCTTCCGGGTGGGGGCGGGCGCGTCCGGCATTTCCGCGAGCCTGTCCATGGCCCTCATCGGCGTTGGCCATCTGGTCGGCGTTGCCGTCGGCCTCGCGATGGTCGTCGGAATGCTCATTACCTGGGCATGGATCGTGCCGCACTGGACCCAGGATGCGGGCCTCATCGCGCAGGCCGCGGGAGACATCGACAAACTGGTCAGCACCGCGTTCCGGCAGAAAGCCAGGATGGTCGGCGCGGGCACAATCGGCGTGGCCGCGATCTGGACCCTGCTCAGGATCATCGGCCCGATCGTGGCGGGCATCCGTGGAGCGCTTGCCGCGAACCGTGAGCGCAAGGCCGGCCGCGGCGGCGAGCTGCCGCTGACCGAGCGCGACATCCCGATCGGAATCGTCACGGGCACCATCCTCGTGTCGATGATCCCGATCGGCCTGCTGCTCTACGCGTTCGCGAGCACCGCACCGATCGCCGCTGACCCCGGCCTCACCATCGTCCTCAGCATCATCTACACCCTCATTGCCGGCGTCGTGATCGCTGCGGTGTGCGGCTACATGGCGGGGCTGATTGGCGCGTCGAACAGCCCGATTTCCGGCGTCGGCATTTTGTCGGTGCTCGGCATCGCGCTGATCCTCGCGGCGCTCTTTCCGGGCGTTGGCGGAGACCAGACAAAGTCCCTGGTCGCCTTCGCCTTGTTCGTCACCGCGATCATCTTCGGGGTCGCCACGATTTCCAACAACAACCTCCAGGACCTGAAGACCGGCCAGCTGGTCGAGGCGACGCCGTGGCGGCAGCAGGTTGCGCTGATCCTCGGTGTCGTGTTCGGCGCGCTCGTCATCCCGCCCATTCTCGACCTGTTGAACACCGCTTTCACCTTCCAAGGCGCTCCCAATGCCAAGGCCACCGCGCTCGCGGCGCCGCAGGCGGCGATCATCTCGACCATCGCCCAAGGCGTGCTCGGCGGGAACCTCGACTGGGGGTTGATCCGCCAGGGCGCAATCATCGGTGTGGTTGCCGTCGCGGTCGATGAGGGGCTCAAGGCAAGCTCAGGCAAGCGGCTCCACTTGCCGCCGCTGGCGATCGGCATGGGCATCTATCTGCCGCTCGAAGCGGACCTGCTGATCCCTGTCGGGGCCGTGCTCGGCTGGTTCTACAATCGCTGGGCTGTGCAGTCGAAGAGCCCCGCATTCGCCGAGCGGATGGGCGTGCTGATGGCGACCGGGCTGATCGTCGGCGAGAGCCTGATGGGCGTCGTCTATGCCGGCGCAGTCGCCGGGGCCGAGAAGGCCGGGTCCCCGGACAGCGCCAACGTCCTCGCGCTCATCGAGCCTTATTCGGCGGTGATGATCGTCAGCCTGGTCGTGTTCGCGGCCTCGCTTGCCGGCCTCTATCTGTGGACCAAGTCGCGCGCGTCGGATGCGCCCGCTCCGGACGACGACGGGATCGTGCCCGCCGAAGCCACCTACCGCTAGCTCCCGAGCACGGCCTTCCGCAGCGCCGCGGGACCGAGCGGCTTCGCGCCGGCTTCGGCCTTGCGCACCAGATCGACGACCGCGCGGTTGACCGGCGCGTCACGCTGCAGCCGCTCGGCGAGGCGCACCAGCTCGCCGTTGATGTGGTCGATCTCGGTCCTGCGGCCGGCGGCCAGGTCGTCGGCCATCGACGAGCGCGCCTTGGCGTCGATCTTCCAGCGCTTGAGGAAGATGGTGTTGAACAGCCAGTCGGGCGAATTGATGATCCGCGGCAGCGTCGTCGGTGAAATCGGGCCGACTGTCGCGGGCTCGATCTCGGCGCGCTTCAGCAGCTCCAGTCCCTCGCGCATCGAAGCCGCGAACACGCGCCGGTAATTGCGCTGCTTCAGTTCCTCGATGAGCGTCCGCCCGGACAGCGCATTGACCGCATTATTGAGGTTGATCAGCAATTTGCCCCAGGCGAGCCCGAGCATGTCGTCCGACAGCTTGAGCGCCGCCGCTCCCGGGCCGATGCTTTCGGCGAGCGACCGCGTGCCGGCGCGCGGCGCCGCGTAGAGATCGCCCGCCACGCCCTTGTGAAACCGGCCTTCGCCCAAATACGCGACGTTGTACGGGACCATGCCCCGCGCGACCTCGAATCGGCCACCCAGTCCCTGCTCGAGCACGTCGACATTGCTGACGCCGTTCTGCAAGCTGATGATTGTCGCTCCCGGCGTTCCATGCTCCGCGATCTGCGCCGCCGCCTCGGCGGTGTCGCCGCTCTTGACGGTAAGCGCGATGACCTCAGCGTCGGCGAGCGCCTCGGGCCCGCAGCGATAGTCGACCTCGCCCGGCGCCAGGTGCGCCTGCCAGCCGCTATAGTCGCTGAGAGTCAGCCCGTGCTCGTCGACGTCGCGCGACATCTTCGGGCGGCCGATCAGCGTCACCGGGACACCCGCCGCGGCCCAGGCGCCGCCGATGAAGCAACCGACCGAGCCGGCACCGAGAATGGCGACTTGTGGACCCCCCGCCACGGCCTATCCTCTTCCCCGGTAAGGCTGCACGCCCTGGTCGGGCAGCCACAGGCCTTCGGGCGGCGGACCGGACTGCCAGAAGACGTCGATCGGCATTCCGCCGCGCGGGAACCAATAGCCGCCGATGCGCAGCCACTGCGGCTTCATCTCGTCGCTTAGCCGCTGCCCGATCCCGACGGTGACGTCCTCGTGGAAGCCGCAATGAGCACGATACGAGCCCAGGAACAGTTTCAGGCTCTTGCTTTCGACGATCGTCTCGGCCGGTGCGTAATCGATGACGAGGTGCGCGAAGTCGGGCTGGCCGGTGACGGGACACAAGGACGTGAACTCGGGCGCGGTGAAGCGCACCAGGTAGAGCGCGCCGGCCCGCGGGTTCGGCACATAGTCGAGCACCGCCTCGTCCGGCGAAGCGGGGACGGCGCTGGGCTGGCCGAGGTGGCGCGTCTCCATGGCCGCCACCTAGCAATTGCTGTTCGTCATTGCGAGGAGCGCAGCGACGCGGCAATCCAGGGCCTGCTGGATTGCTTCCCCCGCATCGGGTGCGGGGTCGCAATGACGGAGGAGCGGATGGACTCGCTGGTATCGACGCAGTGGCTGGCGCAGCATCTAGGTGAACCGGACCTGGTGGTCGTCGACTCCAGCTGGTTCATGCCGGCGAGTGGCCGCAGCGGGCGAAGCGAATTTCTCCAGGCTCACATCCCCGGCGCGCGGTTCCTCGACATCGACGAGGTCAGCGATCGCAACCATTCGGCGCCGCACATGCTTCCGGCCGCTGCCGAGTTCGGCGAAGCAATGGAACGGCTCGGCATCGGCCGCGACGACCGCATCATTGTCTACGACAATAGTCCGACGCGAACCGCCGCGCGCGGCTGGTTCATGCTTCGCCACTATGGCGCAGCGCGCGTCGGGATTCTCGACGGCGGCTTCCACAAATGGCTGGCGGAGGATCACCCGACCGAGAGCGGCGAAGCCGCGCCGCGCGACGCGCGCTTTGACGCCGAGGAGCGCGACGAGATCGTCACCAAGCAGCAACTCCTCGCCGGCATCGGCATTCCATGGGCTGACGCCCGCGGCAAAGGCCGCTTCGAAGGCACCGATCCCGATCCGCGCCCCGGTGTCGCCCCGGGTCATGCGCCCGGCTGCCGCAACCTGCCGTTCTCGGCTGTCTATCGCGACGACGGCACGTTCAGGCCGGTCGACGAGCTGAAGCGCCTCTTCGCGGAGGCCGGGATCGATCCGGCGCAACCGTTCGTCGCCAGCTGCGGATCGGGCGTGACAGCCAGCAGCCTGATCTTCGCGGCGCACCTCATCGGCAACGATGATGCGCGGCTGTACGACGGAAGCTGGAGCGAATGGGGCGCCGACCCGGCAACGCCGAAGGTGCTTGGGCCGGCCTAGGCGACGATGATGCCGGCGACGTCGCGAAGCTCGCGGCGGATTTCGCTCACCAGCGTCTCGCTCGCCGCGCGATGTGGTTCGCGCTTCTCGTGGCGCTGGCTGAGCAACGCCTCGATCCCTGCCGCTGCCGTGCCGACGAGCCGCCCCGAACGACGGTCGAACCAGCGCTGCCGCGCTTCGCCGGCCTGCGGCCATGCCGCGGCGAGCTCTTCGTCGGCGTCGAGATCGTCGGCCGGTCCGCCGGCGAAACCGTCGACCAGCCGCAGTGCGTGGCGCACGCTCGCCAGCCGTGACACCGCCTCGGCAAACGCCGGCTGCGCCTCGGGCTGGTTGACGGCAAGCAGATTGAGCATCGGTCCGGGCTAAGCGGAGCAGGGCTAAGAAAGTGTTAAGCCCGGTGGTCCTCAGGCCCCGCTGGTGGCGTCGACGTCGCGCAGGATCCAGCCGCGCTGCGGGATGGTCTCGATGAACTCGGCGCCGCCGCTCGCATTCCTCAGCTTCTTGCGCAGCTTGGAGATGAACACGTCGATGATCTTGGGCTGCGGCTGGTCGTCGGCGCGCCGGTAGAGGTGCTTGAGCAGCATTGCGCGCGTGACGACATTGTTGCGCGCGAAGGCGAGCAGCTCGAGCACGCGATATTCCATTTCGGTAATGCCGATGGGATGCCCGTCGATGCGGATCAGCCGCTGCACCTGGTCGACGCTCAGCCTCCCGCCGCACAGGCTCTCGGGCATTTCGCTGCCGCTGGCCTTGAGTGACGCGAGCAGGCGCGAGGCGGCCTCTTCGCTGTCCTCGGGCGACACGCTGCGGGGAGAGCCGAGGATCGCCTGCTGGACGTCGCCCAGCAGCTGGTGCGCCTCCTCGACCAGCTTCGTCCCTTCCTCGAAGCGGCGGCGCGAGCGGTCGAGCATCGATTCGATCTCGACCAGGCGGGCAGGGACGTTGGTGTCGGCCATTCTTGGGCGATGCTCCTCGAGGACTTACTGCCCGGCCTGGGCCGAAGCGACGTTGCTGTTGGCGGGCTTGGCGGAAAGGATCTGGACCGTCGTCGCGCCCTTGTCGACGATGCGCGTGTCGGGGTCCCACACCTGGCTGCGGATGCCGACCTGCGCGTCGTTGCGGCCGGCGGCGTCGAGCAGGCTGGTTTCGCCTGGGCTGCGCGGCGCCGGGCCGCCGAACAAGGCGTCGATCGCCTGCTGCTGCGCTTCGGCCGGCGACAGGCCGGCGGTGCCGGCAACCGGCGGGGCCAGGCTGAAGTCGGGCGGGATGATGAGCGGCGCGTTGCGCGCGACCGCGAACTCGTCGGGCGTGCGGGATTTCTTGGCCAAGACGGCACAGCCGCTCGTGGCCACGGCCGCGGCCAGCACCAAAGCGGTCAGGACTTTACGCATGTTCGTGTCTCTCCTCGGGGCCACTGCCCTTCGCATGATCCTTACGGCTCAGGAACGCGCGCAGCAACAGGATCACGACGGCAATGCTAATCGCGGCATCGCCGACATTGAATATCAGAAACGGCCGCCAGCCGCCAAAATGGAGGTCGGCGAAATCGACGACATAGCCGTGCCGCACGCGGTCGAGGATATTGCCGAGCGCGCCGCCGAGCACCATGCCCAGCGCGACCTGGTCGACGCGGTTCTTCTCGCGCCCGAGCCAATAAGCGACGCCGATCGCGATCGCCGACGTCAGGGCGACGAGCATCCACCGGCCGACCTCGGTTGTCGCGTTGAACAGCCCGAGGGAAATGCCTTCGTTTTGCGTGTAGGTGAACTGAAAGAACGGCAGGATGTAGAGCTCGTCGCCGATGTGATTGACGCCCAGCGGCCCGGTGACGCACCATTTGGCAAGCTGGTCGAGCGCGAACACCGCCAGCGCGGCGCTGATGCCGATCGATCGGCTACGCATTCAGCACCCGTTCGCAGCGGGCGTCGAGATCGCCGTCGGCCCTGACCTCCGGCATGTGCCGCCAGCAGCGTCCGCATTTGTGATTGGCCGTCTTCACGACCTTCCAATCGCCGTGGTGAACTGTCGAGGTGATGAACAGCTCGGCGAGGAATTGCGGATCTTCGCTGCTCGGCACCCACACCTCCGCCTCGAGGCTCGATCCGACCACCTTGTCGCGCCGCAGCGGCTCGATCGCCTCGGTTACCTGCGCCCGCAACGCCCGAAGCTCGGCCCAGCGCGCCTCGTCCGCATCGACCGGCGGCACCACCGGCCATTCGAGCAGGTGCACCGACTCAGCATCGGGAAAGCGCGTGCTCCACACCTCTTCGCTCGTGAACACCAGCACTGGGCTGAGCCAGCGCACCAGCGCGTGGAACAGCGTGTCGAGCACCGTCCGGTATGCGCGGCGACGGTCAGTCTCAACGCCGTCCAGCGCGTTCACCTCGCAATAGAGCACGTCCTTGCGGATATCGAAGTAGAAGGCCGACAGATCGTCGTTGCAGAAGTCGGTCAGCGCGCGGACGTAGCTATTGAAGTCGAAATCGTAGACCGCGTTCCTGAGCTTCTGGTCGAGCGCGGCGGTCAGGTGAAGCATGTAGCGCTCGAGCTCGGGAAAAGCCGCCACGTCGGCCAGGCGCTCCTCGTCGCTGAACCCGTCGAGCGCGCCGAGCAGATAGCGGAAGGTATTGCGCAGCTTGCGATAGGCGTCGGAGGTCGTGCCGAGCACTTCCTTGCCGATCTTCACATCCTCGAAATAGTCGGTCTGCGCGACCC
>JBJMVJ010000136.1:0-11272 GCA_045810685.1 Sphingomonas sp. | reverse complement strand
GAGCGGTGCTGCCATCGCCGGCGAGCTTACCGGCGGAGCGACGCTTCGCCTTGGCGACATCATCATCCTTGCGCTGCTGCCTCTTGCGCTCACAGCGCTTGCAACCTGGGTCGCGCGCACGGCCGTTCTGAGCTCGTTGCGCAGGGCCCTATGATCACGCGCCTCGGCTCGCTGCTGCTGCTGATCTATGCGCTCGGCTTCGTGCTGTTCGCGTTCACGCTTGGCAGGCCCGCGCCGCCCAATGCCGTGGCGACTGACGCTGCGGTCGTCCTCACCGGAGGCCCCGGGCGCATCGAGCATGCGATCGACGTCCTTCGCGCTCATAAAGCGCGGCGCCTGCTCGTCGCCGGGGTCGATCCGGCGGTGACCAAGCCCGATCTGGCGCATCGCATCCCTGGCAGCAGCAGCTGGCTGGCTTGCTGTGTCGACCTTGGCAGCGAATCTGTCGACACCCGCTCCAACGCCGAAGAGGCCAGCCGCTGGTTCGCCCGCCACGATTATAAATCGCTCCGGCTGATTACCAGCGACTGGCACATGCGCCGCGCGCGCTACGAGTTCGAGAAGGTGCTGCGCGGCAAATATACGGTGACGCCCGATGCGGTGCGCACCGAGCCGAGCTTCGTCACCCTCTTCGGCGAGTACAACAAGTACCTGCTGCGGCGCCTCGCCGTGTGGGTGGACCTTTGACGACCTTGCTCCGGTCGCTGCTCTACGCGGCGATCTTCTACCCCGCGACGGTGCTGTGGGTGCTGGTCGGCGTGGTCGCGATTTTGCTCGGCCGGCGGCCGGTACTCCGCGTGGTGCTGAGCTGGGTCGGGTTTCACCATTGGCTGGCCGAGCGCCTGCTCGGCATCGACGTCAGCGTCGAAGGCAGCGTCCCTGCCGGTCCGTGCCTGATTGCCGTCAAGCACCAGTCGATGTTCGAAACGCTGGAGATGGTCCGGCTTAGCCATGTCCCCGTGATCGTGATCAAGAAGGAGCTCGCCGATATTCCGCTCTTCGGCGCGCTCACGCGACGCTATGGCGTCATCGCTGTCGAGCGCTCAGCCGGAGCCAAGGCGCTGCGCGCCTTGGTTGATCAGGGGCGAAAGGCGATCGCGACGGGACGGCCAGTGATGATCTATCCGGAAGGGACGCGGGTGCGGGTCGGCGAGACGCCCGCGCTGAGGTCGGGGTTCGCCGCCCTGTATCGCGCGCTGGGACTGCCGGTGGTGCCGGTGGCGGTCGACAGCGGGCGGCTTTGGGGCCGCGGCTTCGTCCACCATGCGGGTACCGTGACCTTGAAGGTCGGTGAGACGATCCCGCCCGGGCTTGACCGCGAAGAACTCGAGCGGCGCGTCCACGCCGCTATCAACGCACTCGAATCAGCTCCTCAGGCGCGCACCTAGCTTCTCAGCCGCTGCGACGATCCGGCTTGAGATGTCACCGATCTGCTCGTCGGTGAAGCTCTTCTCGACCGGCTGGAGCGTGACCTCGACTGCCAGCGACAATCCTTCGGCCGTCGCGAATCGGTCGAACAAGCGCGCCGCGGTGATTGCCGCCTTATCCGCGCTGCGGATGGCCCGGAACAGATTGTCTGCCGCGAGATCCGCGGGCACGATGAACGCGAAATCGCGCGTGACGGCCTGCAGAGCCGGCGGCGCAAATGCCGGCCGTGCACGGCCGCTCGACCGCGGCTCGGGGATCGCGTCGAGATAGATTTCGGCGGCGACCGCGCCGGCGGGACAATCAAGGCGCTTGATGAGGCCCGGGTGGAGCTCACCGAACGCCGCGATGACCGTCTTGGGACCGAGCCCCAGCTTCGCCGAGCGCCCCGGGTGCCAGGTCGGACCGGCATCTGCGATGACTTGCAGGTTCGCGACCGGCGCGCCGGCGGCGTCGAGCAGCGCCAGCACTTCGGCTTTGGCGTCAAACGGGTCAAACGGCTGCGCCTTCCCTGATTGCCAGCCGCGCGGCCGCCGCTCACCGGCGAGGAACAATCCCAGCGTCGGATGCTCGGCGTCGCCGAGATAGCGCCGGCCGATCTCGAACAGCCGGATCGACGCGGCGCCGCGATTGAGGTTGCGGCGGGCGGCGGCGATCAGGCCCGGCAGCAGTGATGGGCGCATCACCTTCATCTCTTCGCTGATCGGGTTCGCGAGCCGCCAATCGGCGCCGCCGAACGCCTCGGCCTCGGCTTCGGAAATGAAGCTCCAGGTCACCGCTTCGTCGAGGCCGCGCGCTGCGGCGGTTCGGCGAACGCGCCGCTCCATCAGCTGCGACCGGGTCGCGGTCGGTTTGGCTACTCCCGCCTTTCGTTCGAGCGGGGTCGAGGGCACGTGCTCGTAGCCTGTGATCCGCGCCACCTCCTCGACCAGGTCGGCGGGCCCCTCGACGTCGCGCCGCCAGGTCGGGACAATGACGTCATCGCGGTGCACCTCGAAGCCGAGGCTCTGGAGGATTTCGCGCTGCCGCGCCTCGGCAACGTCGATCCCGCCGAGGGCCTTGGTCCGAGCAAAGTCGAAGCGGATCGTGCGGCGCTCGACTGGAGCTTCGCCAGCGTAGATCGCCGCGGACGGCTCGCCGCCGCAGATGTCGAGGATCAGCCCGGTGAGGATCGCCAGCCCTTCGCCGAGGAAGGCCGGGTCGACGCCGCGCTCGAAACGAGTGCGCGCGTCGCTGGTGAGGCCGAGCGCCTGGCCGGTGCGCGCGATCCGCTCGGGGGTGAAATAAGCGACCTCGAGCATGACGTCGCTCGTCGCTTCGCTCACCCGCGAATCCTCGCCGCCCATGACCCCGCCGATGTCGTGGACCTGCTTGTCGTCTGCGATCACGGTCATGAACGGCTCGAGCGCATATTCCTTGCCGTTGAGCGCAAGGACCTTCTCGCCGGGCTTTGCCGCACGGGCGGTGAGGCCGCCGCTCAGCTTTTCAATGTCATAGCCATGCGCCGGTCGCCCGTGCTCCAGCATCACATAATTGGTGATGTCGACCAACGCAGAGATCGGGCGCTGGCCCGCCGCCTTGAGGCGGCGCTGCATCCACTCGGGCGAGGGGCCGTTCTTCACGCCCTTGACCGCGCGCCCGAAGAAGGCCGGGCAGCCATCCGGGTCCTCGATCCGAATGGGGACCGGGCAGGGGAAGCTGCCCTCGATTTGGGGAATTGCGAGCGCCTTCAGCGCCCCAACCCCGGCGGCGGCAAGGTCGCGGGCGATTCCGCGCACGCCCATGCAATCCTGCCGGTTGGGCGTAACGTTGACGTCGAACACCGGATCATCGAGCCCGGCATATTCGGCAAAGGCGGTGCCGATGGGCACATTCTGCGCGAGCTCGATGATCCCGCTATGGTCGTCGCCAAGCTGGAGCTCGCGCGCCGAGCACATCATGCCGCGGCTTTCGACGCCGCGGATCGCCGCGATCTTGAGCGTCATGTCGGTGCCGGGGATGTAGGCACCCGGCGGCCCAAACACGCCGAGCATGCCGGCGCGTGCGTTGGGAGCGCCGCAGACGACCTGGATCGCCTCGCCGGTGCCGGCGTCGACCGTGAGTACTTGCAGCTTGTCCGCCTGCGGGTGCTTCTCGGCGGTCAAGACCTTTGCCACGCGGAATGGACCGAACGCGTCCGCGGGGTTGCTGACCTCTTCCACTTCGAGGCCGATGGCGGTGAGCTTGTCGGCGATCTCCTGCGCCGAAGCCTCAGTGTGGAGATGCTGCTTCAGCCACTCCAGGGAAAATTTCATGCGCCGACCCCGCCCGACAACGTCGGCACGTCGAGCGCGCGGAAGCCGTAATGCTTGAGCCAGCGGATATCGCCGTCGAAGAAGGCGCGGAGGTCGTCCATGCCATATTTGAGCATCGCCAGCCGGTCGATTCCGCAGCCGAAGGCGAAGCCCTGCCACTGATCCGGGTCGAGCCCCATGTTGGCGATCACCCGCGGGTGGACCATGCCGCTGCCCAGCACCTCCATCCAGCCTTGCTGCCCGCCGACGACGCGGCGGCCCTTCTCCATTGACCAGCCGACGTCGACCTCGGCGGACGGCTCGGTGAACGGGAAGTAGGACGGGCGCATGCGCAGGACGACGTCGTCGCGCTCGAAGAAGGCCTTGAGGAAGGTCTCGAGCGTCCATTTCAGATGGCCGAGCGTGATCTGCTTGTCGATGACCAGCCCCTCGACCTGGTGGAACATCGGCGTGTGGGTGGCGTCGCTGTCGGAGCGGTACACGCGGCCCGGCGCGATGACGTAGAGCGGCGCCCCGTGGCTCTCCCCGGCGCGGATTTGCACAGGAGAGGTGTGGGTGCGCAGGACGTACGGTTCTTCGTCGGGGGTCCGCGGCTGCAGGTAGAACGTGTCCATCATCGCTCTCGCGGGATGGCTTTCGCCCATGTTGAGGGCCGAAAAATTGTAATATTGCGTCTCGATCTCGGGCCCTTCGGCGACCGAGAAGCCAAGGTCTGCGAAAATCTCGGCTAGCTCGTCCATCACCTGGCTGACCGGGTGGACGGTTCCCGCGACGCTGTCGAGTGCGGGCAGCGACAGGTCGATCTTCTCGCTCGCGAGTTTGCGTTCAAGCTCGGCCGCCTCAAGCGCAGCCTTGCGCCCGGCAATCGCCTCGGTCACCCGTTCGCGCATGGCGTGGATCTTCGGCGCCTCGGCCGCCCGGGTCTCCGCGTCCATTGCACCAAGCGACTTGAGCAGCGCGGTGATCGATCCCGACTTGCCCAGCGCTGACACGCGCACGGCCTCGAGATCGCTGAGGCTGTGCGCCGCGGCAATGCGGTCGAGCATGGTTTCGGCGTCGATCATCGCGCCGGGTCTAGCAATGCCGCACTGCAAAATGCAAAGGCGCGCGAGTCATGAGCCATTGGCCAGAGCTCAGCGTCGAACGCGATCACGAAACGCTCGCGATCCTGCATCTCACCTCGCAAATGCTGGGCAAGATCCGGGTTGCGCACGCGCCTTGGGTCAATCATGGCTGGCACGTGGCGCTGCAGCCCAACGCGCGCGGTCTCGCGAGCCTGCCGACCGCGGCGAGCGGCGGCCGCACCTTCACGCTGACGCTCGACCTCTGCCGCCATGCGATCGTGCTGTGGGTCAGCGACGAATCGCGCGAGGAATTGCCGCTCAACGCGGGCAGCATCGCGGCGCTCCATCAGCGGCTGGTGGCGATGCTCGACAACCACGATCTGCCGTCCAGCTTCAACGGCATCCCCAACGAAATTCCAGATGCCGTCCCGTTCGCCAGCGATACTGCGCCGCGCGACTATGACCGCGATTCTGCGAACCGCTTCCGCGAAGCGCTTGCGGCGATGCTGCCGGTGTTCGCCCGCTTTCGCGCCGGGTTTGCCGGCAAGGCGAGCCCGGTTCACTTCTGGTGGGGCAGCTTCGACCTCGCCGCGAGCGTCTTTTCCGGACGCAAGGCGCCGCCACACCCCGGCGGCATGCCCGGGCTCCCCGACCGCATTGCGCGGGAGGCCTATAGCGATGAAGTGGCCAGCGCCGGTTTCTGGGCCGGCGGAGTCACCGCTGCCGAGCCCTTCTTCTACAGCTACATCTATCCCGAGCCTGAAGGCTATCGTGCGGCGGCGGTCGCGCACGGCCATTTCGACGAGACCTTCGGTGAGTATGTCCTGTCCTACGCAGAAGTTCGCGCCGCGGCAGACCCTTCCTTGACCCTTAGCGAGTTCTTCCGCTCTGCCTATGAGGCCGGAGCGAACCTGGCGAAATGGGACCGAGCGGCCTTGGAGCGCGAACCCGTCGCTCCCTAACTCGGAACGAACGGGTAGGGCGAGATGGACTTGCGGTTCTCTTCGACGGCCAGCATCCGCCCGGCCGGCGGGGTCGCGCGATAGGCGCACTGGAGCCGCGGGCAGATCGCGCACGCCGGTCCGACCGGAGTTGCCGGCGTGTCCCTGAGGTCGAGGCCGTCGGCATAAGCGATCCGCGGCGCATGCTTGACGTCGCAGCCGAGTCCGATCGCCAGCAGCGCGTCATCGCGAAGGTCGGGCCGAATCGGCCGCTCGATCGTCCGGCTGATGGTGAAGAAGCGCTCGCCGTCCGGAGTCTCGATCAGCTGGCGGATGGTCTGGCCGGGCGTTTGGAACGCAGTGTGCAGATGCCAGCGCGGGCAGGTTCCGCCGAAATGCGAGAAGGGGAAGCTCTCGCCGGCGTAGCGCTTGGAGATGTTCCCGGCGGGATCGACGCGCAGCATGAAGAAGGGCACACCCTTGGCGCCGGATCGGCCGAGCGTCGTCAGGCGGTGCGAGACCTGCTCGACATTGACTCCGAACTGCGCCGTGAGCCGGTCGAGATTGTAGCGATGCTCCTCGGCCGCGCGGAGGAACTTGCCGTACGGCATGATGATCGCGCCGGCGGCATAATTGGCGAAGCTCATGTGCAGCAGGCGGCGGCTGCCGGGTTCGGGCGGCCGCGCCGCTTCGAGCATCCGGGCAAGGATTGGCGCGAATTCCAGGAGCGCGAGCTGATAGGCGATGCCGAAGGTGCGGTTCTCCGGCCGCAGTAGCGACGACAGCATCAGCACGCGCCGCTGCGGATCGTAACTCTGGCTTGCATCCTCGAGCACCTCGGGCTCGACCACCCGGACTTCGACTCCCCACGCGGCCTTGAGCCGCTGGCGCAGCGGCTCCGCCACGGACAATGGATGGGCGAGCGCCCCGCCAAGGGTCTCCGACGCTTCCTCGAGCTCGGGATAATGGTTGCGCTGGGACTGAATATAATCGCGGACCCAGGTCTCCGGCGTGATCAGCACGCGCGGGTCCGCGCCCCCCGTATCCGCCTCCTCGGGATGGCGCTGGAGTTCCCGGAGCGCAGTGTAGAGCCGCGCGACCCCCTCGGCGAGCGACGGCGCGTTGTCGGCGAGCTCGACCAGCTCGTAGCGGCTGACTCCCAAGTCGGCGAGCATTGGATCGGAGAAGATCTCGCTGAGCTGGGTCGCCCCGCCGCCCTCACCGCCTTCGCTCGCGAAACTTTTTACATCAACGTCGAACGCCTCGGCCAGCCGGAGCAGGATGCCGGCAGTGACCGGGCGCTGATTGCGTTCCAAATGGTTGAGATAGGAGCCCGAAATGCCGAGTTCGCCGGCCATCTGGCTCTGATTGAGCCCACGCTCGCGCCGCAGCCGCCTGAGCCTCGCGCCGAGGAAGAGCTTGCGCTGGAGCATCATCGTCTGTGAAGCTGTCAAACATTTTACAAAAGCACAAGTCTGAATCCGACACGCGCGCTCTTTTCGGTGCGACTTTTACCATAATGATGAGTTCTCCTGTGCCGTGATTTCAAACGAACAGGGGCTTGTGATGAGTGATTTCGGTTTGGTGGTGGCGGCTCCCGAGGGGCGGTTCGAGGGTATCGAGCGGCCGTACGGCGTCGAGGATGTGCTGAAGCTGCGCGGCTCGATTCCGGTGGAACATACGCTGGCCCGCCGCGGCGCACTCAAATTGTGGGAGCTGCTGCACGAGGAAGAGCCGGTGCGCGCGCTCGGCGCCCTTTCCGGCAACCAGGCGATGCAGATGGTCCGCGGCGGCCTCAAGGCCATCTACCTCTCCGGCTGGCAGGTTGCGGCCGACTCGAACGTCGCCGGCGCCATGTACCCCGACCAATCGCTCTATCCCGCCAATTCGGGCCCCGAGCTCGCGCGGAAGATCAACCGCACGCTGCAGCGCGCCGACCAGATCGAGCATCTCGAGGGCGGCGCCCGGCGCGACTGGTTCGCGCCGATCCTCGCCGACGCCGAGGCTGGTTTCGGCGGGCCGCTCAACTGCTTCGAGATCATGAAGGCTTACATCGAAGCCGGCGCCGCGGGCGTTCACTTCGAGGACCAGCTCGCCTCCGAAAAGAAGTGCGGCCATCTCGGCGGCAAGGTGCTGATCCCGACCCTGGCGGCGATCCGCAACCTCGACGCCGCTCGCCTTGCCGCCGACGTCTGCGGCGTGCCCACCATCCTCGTCGCCCGCACCGATGCGGAAAGCGCCAAGCTCATCACCAGCGACGTCGACGAGCGCGATCGCGAGTTCATAACCGGCGAGCGCACGCCAGAGGGCTTCTTCCGCCTCAAGGATGGAACCGGCCTCGACCATTGCATCGCGCGCGGCCTCGCCTTCGCGGCCCACGCCGATCTGCTGTGGTTCGAGACCAGCCATCCCAACATCGAGGAGGCGCGGACCTTTGCCGAGGCGATCCAGGCGCGCTTCCCGGGCAAGCCCCTCGCCTACAATTGCTCGCCGAGCTTCAACTGGAAGGCCAAGCTCGACGAGCAGACCATCGCCAGTTTCCAGCGCGAGCTTGGCGCCATGGGTTACAAGTTCCAGTTCGTCACGCTCGCCGGCTTCCATAGCCTCAACCACGCGATGTTCGAGCTCGCGTCCGACTACCGCGACCGCGGTATGGCCGCTTATGCCGAGCTGCAGCAGGCCGAATTCGACAGCGAAGCCGCCGGCTATACCGCGACCCGCCACCAGCGCGAGGTCGGCACCGGCTATTTCGATGCGGTCGCGACCGCTGTCGCCGGCGGCCAATCGTCGACTGTCGCGCTCAAAGAATCGACCGAGGCCGCGCAATTCGTTCCGCAGCAATCAGTCGCAGCCGAATAAGGGAGGAAGACATGGGACAGCGTTACTGGGTCATTGGCGGGCATTTCGCCGACTGCCGCTTCAAGGAGCTGGAGCCGGGCACCGAGGTCGTCCACGGCCCCTACAGCGACGAGCTCAAGGCGCGGATGGAATGGCAGCGGCTGACCTTCAGGGACCGCTGCGGCGCAATGGAACGCTACTCGATCTGCGTGGAGCCGGTGCTACAGTGAGCGATGTGTTAGATCGCCCACGCATCATTGCCGAACCTTCCAGAGTCCGAAATGCCGACGAGGTCCTGACCGAAGCGGCGCTCGACTTTCTCGCCGAGCTTCACGAGCGATTCGATTCTCGCCGCCGCGAGCTGCTGGACAGACGCGAGGAGCGCCAGGCGCTCTTCGACGCCGGCGAGCTTCCGGACTTCCCGGCCGACAGCGCTGACCTGCGCGCCTCCGACTGGACCGTCGGCTCGATCCCGCACGACCTGCTCGATCGCCGGGTCGAGATCACCGGGCCGACCAACGCCAAGATGCTGATCAATGCGCTCAACAGCGGCGCGCAGGCCTTCATGGCCGACTTTGAAGACGCGACTTCGCCAGTCTGGGACGAGCTGGTCCAGGGCCAGGTGAACCTCCGCAAATACTGGCTCGGCCGCCTCGACTACACCGACCCGGACAGCGGCAAACATTATGCAGTCGGCGAGCAACCAGGCGTGCTGATGGTCCGGCCGCGCGGCTGGCATTTGCCCGAGGAGCATGTGACCGTCTCCGGCGAAGTCGTCGCGGGCGCGTTGTTCGATTTCGCGCTTTACCTCTGGCACAACGCGCGTCCGGCGCTAGCCAGGGGATCGGGCCCCTATTTCTATCTCCCCAAGCTCGAGAGCCGGCACGAGGCCGCCCTGTGGAGCGACGTCTTCGCGTTCGCCGAGGCCAAGCTGCGGCTCGAGCGCGGGACGATCAAGGCGACCGTGCTGATCGAGACCCTGCCCGCGGCGTTCGAGATGGACGAGATCCTCTACGCGCTCCGCGAGAATATCGTCGGCCTCAACTGCGGCCGCTGGGATTACATCTTTTCGTCCATAAAGCGCTGCGGCCGCTCGGCTGACCGGATGACTCCTGACCGCGGCCAGATGACCATGGATAACGCGTTCCTCGCCGCTTACTCGCTGCGGCTGGTCGCCACCTGCCATCGCCGCGGCGCCTTCGCGATGGGCGGGATGTCGGCGTTCATTCCGGTCAAGGGCGACGAAGCGGCGAACGCGGGCGCGTTGGAGAAGGTGCGCGCGGACAAGCTGCGCGAGGTCGGCAACGGCCACGATGGCACCTGGGTCGCGCACCCGGCGCTGGTGCCCGTCGCGGCGGAGGTATTCGCGAGAATCGCACCCAACCAGCTGTCGAAGGTGCCCGAGCACGTCCCCGGCCGCGACGAGATGCTGAAGCTTCACGAAGGCACCCGGACCGAAGCCGGCGCGCGCGAGAATATCCGCGTCGGGGTCCAGTATCTCGCCGCCTGGCTCGGCGGGAAGGGTGCGGTGCCGCTCTACAATCTGATGGAGGATGCGGCGACGGCGGAGATCTGCCGCACGCAGCTGTGGCAATGGCTGAAGTTCGAGGCGCCGCTGGCTGATGGGCGGAACTTCACCCTCGACCTGTTCGAACAATGGTTCGACGAGGAAGTCGGTCTTCTCGCCGAGGTGCCCAATATCGCCGAAGCCGCGCGGCTGATGCACAACATGATCGTCGCCGACGATCTCGTAGAGTTCCTGACGCTGCCGGCGTACGAACTGCTGGACTGATCCTCCGGCGAGACCATTGCGCAGGCATCAGGATCAGCAGTGAGCTGATCTCATGATTCTTGCTGCCGGGACCTACTCCGGCCGCGGGGCACCGAGATTACCGCCGGCGCCCTTCCCTGTTCGTGCCTGAGAAACCTAAGCCGCCTTCTTCTCCAGCGCGCCTTTCGCCTGCGCGATGATGGCGCTGAACGCCTCGGCCTCGTGCATCGCGATGTCGGCGAGCACCTTGCGGTCAAGCGTGATGCCGGCGAGGTTGAGCGCATGGATGAACTGGCCGTAGGTCAGCCCCTCGGCGCGCACCGCGGCATTGATTCGTTGGATCCACAGAGCGCGGAAGCTCCGCTTCTTCACCTTGCGATCCCGGTAGGCGTATTGGCCGGCCTTCTCGACCGCCTGGCGGGCAATGCGGATCGTGTTCTTGCGGCGGCCGTAATAGCCCTTCGCCTGATCCAGGATCCTTTTGTGCTTGGCGCGGCTGGTTACGCCGCGTTTGACGCGTGCCATGTCTTATCCGCTCCTTATTTGAGGCCGTACGGTGCCCAGCCCTTGACCCGCGCCACGTCGGCGTCGGCAAGGATCTCGGTCCCGCGGTTCTGGCGGATATACTTGGCGTTGTGGCTGATCAGCCGGTGACGCTTGCCCGCGACCCCATGCTTGATCTTGCCGGTCGCCGTGAGCTTGAAGCGTTTCTTCACGCCGCTCTTGGTCTTCAGCTTGGGCATTTTCGTCTCCTTGTTGTCCCCGCGTAAGCGAGGACGACGTTTATCGAACCGCCACGGCATGCCTTTTGGCCGGGCCATTGGTTTTTCCAACGATCTGGAAAGCGCGGGCGTATAGGGGCGGCTCCTCAAATTGGCAAGGAGGCGAGTCGCGATGCAGGGACAGGAAGAGCAGAGCCCGCGTGGAGGAATCACGCCG
>JBJMVJ010000135.1:0-7089 GCA_045810685.1 Sphingomonas sp. | reverse complement strand
TTTGCGCAGCTGGCTGTTCGTGCCGATCTCGCTCGTCGTTTTCTTCTGCCACACCTACGGCTGGGGACTGCTTGGCCTGATGTGCTTTTCGGCCGACGCGGTGCGGCTCCACGACCGTGGCCGCTCGTGGTGGCGAGCGGCAATCGAGGCGGCGCTGCACACCTCGGTCATGGCCCTGCCGATTCTCGTCATGCTGCTGTGGCGCGGCGAGGCGCACGGCGGCCAGACCATCGACTGGTTCAACTGGAAGGTGAAATGGCGCTGGATCTATTCCGCGCTGCGCGATCGCTGGAAATGGTTCGACATTGGTTCGCTGATCGTCGCGGCGCTGGTGTTTCTTTATGCGATCTTCAGCCACAAGCTGACGCTTTCACGCAACCTCGCTTTCTCGGCGATCGTCCTCGCCATCGCCTTCGTGTTCCTGCCGCGGATCGTGTTCGGCTCGGCCTATGCCGACATGCGGCTGGTGCCTTATCTCATTGCCGTTGCATTGCTCGCCATCCGCTTCCGCGGCGCGCCCGACCGGACGACTGCGCAGGTGCTCGCATTGCTCGGGCTGCTGTTCTTCGCGACCCGCACGCTTGCGAACACGATCAGCCTGGGGATGGCGGCCGACGACCAGTCGGCGAAGCTCGCGGCGATCGATGTGATGCCGCGGGGTGCGCGGGTGATCAGCCTCGTCGGCATGCCGTGCAAGGAATATTGGCCGATGCTCCGCGACGGTCATTTGGGCGCGATGGTCATCGTCCGCCGCGAGGGTTTCTCCAACGACCAGTGGCTGCTCGAGGGCGTCAATCTGCTCGACCTCAAGTATCGCGCAGCCGGCTATTTCGCCGCCGACCCGTCGCAACTGGTGCGGCCGAACCGCTGCGTCGACCCGATGCACCGGATGATCAATGATTCGCTGTCGTCGCTGCCGCGCCGGGATTTCGATTATGTCTGGCTCATCGATGTTCCGCCCTACAGTCCCGAAATCGTGTCCGACATGAAGCCGGTCTGGCGCGGGCGGGGGTCGATCCTCTACAAAACGCAGCCGTGACTGCGTTTTCGATCGTCGTTCCGTGCTTCAACGAGGAGCGCTGCCTCGCCGAGCTGCACCAGCGGCTGAGCGCGGCTGCGCGCGCGGCGGTCGGTGACGATTATGAGCTTGTGCTGGTCAACGATGGCTCGCGCGATGCGAGCTGGCCGGTGATGCGGCAAATGGCGGCCGAGGACCCGCACGTTGTGGCGGTCAATTTGTCGCGCAACCACGGCCACCAGCTCGCCCTGACCGCCGGGCTCGACCTTTGCCGCGGCGACAAGGTGCTGATTATCGACGCCGACCTCCAGGACCCGCCTGAGCTGATTCAGCCCATGCTCGATACGATGCGCGAGCAGGAGGCGGACGTGGTCTATGGCGTGCGCCGAAGCCGCCCCGGCGACACCATGTTTAAACGCGCGACCGCGCACGCTTTCTACCGGTTGCTGTCGCGCGCGACCGAAGTCGACATTCCGCTCGACGCGGGCGATTTCCGCCTGATGAGCCGACGCGCGCTCGACGCGCTGTTGGCGATGCCCGAGCAGGCGCGGTTCATCCGCGGCATGGTCGCGTGGATCGGTTTTCGGCAGGTTCCCTTCAGCTACGACCGGGCCCAGCGCTTCGCCGGCGAGACCAAATATCCGTTGAAAAAGATGATGCGCTTCGCGCTCGACGCGCTGACCGGCTTTTCCTCGGCGCCGCTCAAACTGGCGAGCCATGCCGGCCTGTGGCTTGTCGGCGGATCGCTGCTGCTGATCATCTACATCGCCTATGCCTGGCTGGCGGGGCGCAGCATCCCCGGCTGGACGTCGCTGATGCTGGTCGTGGTCGTGCTCGGCGCGGTGCAGATGTTCGTGCTGGCGCTGATGGGCGAATATATCGGCCGGCTGTACAATGAAGCGAAGCGGCGGCCGCTCTATGTCGTCCAGGAGGTTGCCGGCGGCGACGGCCAGCACGCGCGGCTCGGCTATCTTGCCGAGGCGACGGCGAACAAGGACAAGCCCGGCGGCAGGGGCAAGCGCCCGACCAAATAGCGCTCTGCGGCGAAGATCTTTTCCAGGGCTGCATTCAGCGGCGCGGGCGGGAGCCTGAGCTCGGCGTTGTCAGCGCCGCGCAGCTTCGAAGCGCCGCGCGCGGCCACCGCAAGTGGGAACAGCAGGCTGTTGAAATAGCCGATCTTGACGAGGCTCATCGGCGAGCCGTTGATCAATGCCTTGAGCGAACGCTTCGAATAGCGGCGCTTGTGGTGGTTCACGACGTCGTGCGCCGACCACATCCATTGATGCGCCGGGACGGCCATGACCAACTTGCCGCCGCGTTTGAGCTTGGCCGCTATCGAGGCGAGGGAGGCGCGGTCGTCGTCGATATGCTCGATCACGTCGAACGCGCCGATGAGGTCGTAATGCCGGTCGGGAACCCCGGCGAGCTCCGGGAGCGGGGCGCTCATTACCGCGCGGCCGAGGCGCTTCTCGGAGATGGCGCGCGCTTCGTCGTCCAGTTCCAGCGCATCGACGTGGCCGAAATCGCCGAGCATCGCGAGGTTGTGGCCGGTGCCGCAGCCGATCTCCAGGATCGCGGCTCCGTGCGGCGGGCGCGCTTCGCGGCGGATCAGCTCGGCGAGGATTTCGCGCCGGGCGCGGTACCACCAGTGGCGCTCGTCGAGCTCGGCCATCTGGCTGTAGAGGATCCGCTCCATCAGCGGAACACCAGCTGCTTGTTGAGCAGGAAAGTCGCGAGCGGCGTCACCAGGATCGCGGGAATCAGCGGCCACCAGGTCGGCCCGTGAACCAGCGGACCGGTCAGCACCCAGGTGAAGGCTAGGTTGAGCAGGAAACCCGATGCCTGGACGGCCAGGAACTTGACCTTCAGGCGGTGATCCTCGCTCGCGCCGTGCCCTTTGAAGCTCCACCGGCTGTGCAGCACGAAGCCGATGCTGACTGCGACCAGGAAGGCGATCACCACCGCCAGCACCGGAGCCATCACATAGGTCGCGAGATACCAATAAATGGCCGAATAGAGACCCGCCAGCGCGAAGCCGACGATCGCGAACCGCACCAATTGTGCGAAGGTCTTGCTCTCGAAGTTTAATCTGGTGGCCATGTCCGCTGCTTGCCGTTTGAAGTCGAGCGGCTACAGCCCGAAAAATGGCTGAGCGCAAGGACGAGGAATGGGAACGGCGCGCGCTCGCGCTCGTCGAGCGCGAATGGAAGTGGATCGTCCTCCTCGTCTGGCTCGGCTTTTGCGCGTGGTTCATCTTCGACCGATGGCACGAGATCCGCTGGTTCGGGCTGCCCGATACCGACGACAATATGCGGATCATGCAGGTCCGCGCGCTGCTCCACGGCCAAGGCTGGTATGACCTTCGGCAATACCGGCTGAACCCGCCGTTCGGCGCCAACATCCATTGGTCGCGGATTGTCGATCTGCCGATCGCCGGGCTGATCCTTGGTTTAAGGCCGCTGCTCGGTGGGCCCGGTGCCGAACGGTGGGCCGTCGCGATCGCCCCGCTGCTGCCCTATCTGCTGCTGCTGTTCTCGCTCGCGCTGTCGGCGCGGCGGCTGATCGCGCCGGCCGCTTACCCGCTCGCCTTCCTCGCCTTGTTCTTCGCCGGGTCGACGAACGGCATGTTCATGCCCGAACGGATCGACCACCACGGCTGGCAGCTCGCGCTGCTCGCGCTCAGCATCTCCGCGATCGCCGATCCCAAGCGCCTGCGCGGTGGGCTGACGCTTGGGCTCTCGACTGCGCTGTCGCTCGCGATCGGGCTCGAGATGCTGATCTATCTCGCCGTCGCCGGCGTCGCCGTCGTGCTGTTCTGGGTCGATGACGCCGAAGAGCGCGAGCGGCTGGGTGCCTACGCGCTATCCCTCGGGGGCGGCACCGCGCTCGCTTTCCTCCTGTTCGCCTCGAACGACAATTGGAATGCGGTCTGCGACGCCTTGTCGCCGGTGTGGCTGTCCGACGCGCTGATCGGCAGCGCGCTGATGTACGCGCTCGCCTGGTTATCCGCGGCGGACTGGAAGCGGCGGCTCGTGCTGGCGCTCGGCGCCGGCCTGATCATCGCGGGCTTCCACGCTTTGACCTGGCCGCAGTGCCTGCACCGGCTCGAGGGCGTCTCGCCCGAGGTCGAGCGCCTGTGGCTGAGCCACGTCAAGGAAGCGCGGCCGGTCTATTTGCACGGCTGGCGGATCGCGACGCTGATCGTCGCCTTGCCGATCACCGGCGCCATCGGCTGGGGGCTGCTGATCTGGCGCAGCCGCGGCGACCGCGAGCTCGCCCGCCGCACCATCGGAGCGGCACTGCCGGGCTTCGCGGCTTCGCTGCTGCTGCTGTGGCAGGTGCGCACGGGCCCCGCCGCGCAGATGATGGCGGTGGTCGGCGGCGCTGCTTTGGTGTGGTTCCTGCTCCCGCGCTTCTGGGACAGCCGGAGCTCGGTCGTCCGAGTGATCGGCGCAACCTTGGTGTTCATCATCGGCGCCGGGGCGATCGTGCCGATGGCGCTCGACTTCATCCCCGAGCCCAAGCCGAGCAAGCGCGACATCGAGATCGGGCGCGCCAACAATCTGTGCGCATCCATGTGGGGGCTGAGGCCGGTTGCGATGCAGCCCAAGGGCGTGGTGTTCACCTATGTTGATTTGGGCCCGCGGCTGATCGCCGTCACCCATCACGATTCGATCGCCGGTCCCTATCACCGCAACGGCCAGCAGATCGCCGACGTGATGAACTTCTGGCGGGGTTCGGAGGCTCAGGCTCACCGCATCGCGGCGAAATATCACGCCGACTATGTGCTGAGCTGCCCCGACAGCTCGACGACCACGATCTTCGTCGCCGAAGCTCCTGGGGGTTTCTACACCCAGCTCGAGCGCGGCAAGGTGCCGGGCTGGCTGACACCCGTCCAGCTGCCCAAGGATTCCCCCTACAAGATGTGGAAGGTGATCGGTTAGGCGAGGACGTGCGGGAAGCTCTGCTTTAGCCCGTCAATCACGAACTGCGCCGCGAGCGCGGCGAGGATCACGCCGAGAACACGCGTGATCGTCGCTTCGACCTTCTCGCCCATCAGGCGCATCAGCGGCTCGGATGCCAGCAAGGTCAACAGCGTCAGCAGCATCACGGCGGTGATTGCCGCGAGTACCACCGCGACATGGAGCGGAGTTTCCGCGCGCGACACCCACAGCATGGCGCTGGCGATCGACCCCGGGCCGGCGATCATCGGGATGGCCATCGGGAAGACGCTGATGTCCTCGGCCTCGGGCGTCCCCTCGATTTCCTCGGCCCGCTTCTCGCGCCGCTCGGTGCGGCGCTCGAACACCATGTCGACGGCGATGTAGAACAGAAGGATCCCGCCGGCGATGCGGAAGCTCGCGAGGCTGATCCCAAGCGCGTGCAGCATCGGCCGCCCGAGCAAAGCGAAGAACATCAGGATTGCCCAGGCGATCAGCGACGAGCGGATCGCCATTGCCCGGCGATGGGCGGGCGTCGCGCCTCGGGTCAGGCTGGCGAAGATCGGGACGCAGCCCGGCGGATCGATGATCACCAGGAAGGTGACCAGCGCCGATCCGAACAGCTCGATCATTTCGAGGGCGGCGCAGGCACGTCGTTGTAGATCACCTGGCCATACCGTGTCCCCGTCCAGAGATAGGTCCTGAACTTGCGTGCGCCGCTTTTGTCGACCTTCCAGTCCCAGCCAACCGTCTTGTCGGCCGATTGGCCCCGGCCGTTGTCCTCGGGCGTGGTGCGGGCCTGTTTCGGCGTCAGCGGCGGCGGCGGACTAACCGGAGCGCCCGGCGCCTTGGTGCGGCACGAGGCCCTGTGAAGCTGCACCGCTACCCGCGTCGGGGTCGGCGAGCCCTCCGTGGTTGCCGCCCCGCCGTCGTAGACCCAGCGCCAAGCACCGTTGGTGCGCTGCCACACGGTTGTGAAATAGCCGTGATGAACGCCGTCCCCGCCCCACCACGGCCCGGTATTGACCGCGGTCCGGCCATCGCAGGAGACGAAGCTGTGCGCGGGTGCCCAGCGAACGGCGCGGGGCGGGTCTTTCCGGTCTTGGAGGAAGTCGCGCGCCCACACCGCCTGGGGCGTGAACATCACCGCGTCGTGATCGGCATATTTGCGGAATGCGGTCCATTGGCCGATCTTCTGCGCGTCGCGCGCGAAGTCATATTCGGCGTCGACCGCGGTCGGAGCCGCCGCGGCGATGAGCAAGGCAATGATCATAGTCCCTCCGGGTCTGAAAGGCCGGCGCGGCGATGCGCGGCGACCAGGGTGTTGCGCATGAGCATGGCAATGGTCATCGGGCCGACACCGCCGGGCACCGGCGTGATCGCTTTGGCGACGGCGGCGGCCTCGTCGTAGGCGACGTCGCCGACCAGCCGGCCCTTGCCGTCGGGGGTGGGCAGGCGATTGATTCCGACGTCGATCACTGTCGCGCCCGGCTTGATCCAGTCGCCGCGGATCATTTCGGCTCGGCCGACGGCCGCGACGACGATGTCCGCGCGGCGGACGACGCCCGGCAGGTCGCGGGTACGCGAATGGGCGATGGTGACGGTCGCATTTTGGCCGAGCAGCAGCTGCGCCATCGGCTTGCCGACGATGTTCGAGCGGCCGACCACCACCGCCTCAAGGCCGGTGACGTCGCCGAGCTCCTGCTTGAGCAGATAAAGGCAGCCGAAAGGGGTGCCCGGCACCAGCGCCGGCAGCCCGCTCGCGAGCCGCCCGGCGTTGATCGGGTGAAAGCCGTCGACGTCCTTGCCCGGATCGATGGTCTCGATCACCCGCGTGGCGTCGATCTGCCGCGGCAGCGGCAGCTGAACGAGAATCCCGTCGACCCGCTCGTCAGCGTTGAGGTCGATCACCAGCTGGAGGAGTGCGTCCTCACTGGTCGTGTCCGGTAGGTTGTGGGCGAAGCTGACCAATCCGGTCTCGGCGGTCGCGCGGTTCTTCGATCGGACATAGACCGCGCTTGCCGGGTCTTCGCCGACGAGCACGGTCGCCAGCCCCGGCGAGCGGCCGACCTTCCGCTCGAATGCGGGGACGAGCCGGGCGACGGTCGAGCGGATCGCATGGCCGGCAGC
>JBJMVJ010000134.1:0-7775 GCA_045810685.1 Sphingomonas sp. | reverse complement strand
AGGCTGCAGCCCGCATCCATGTCGGGCAGAATGACAATTTTCTCCGGGCTCAGGATCTTCGCTGTTTCGGCCATGAAGCGGACACCGCAGAAGGCGATCACATCGGCATCGGTCTGCGCCGCCTTGCGCGACAAATCGAGGCTGTCGCCGACGAAATCGGCAAGGTCCTGAATCTCCGGCTTCTGGTAATAATGGGCGAGGATCACGGCGTTGCGCTCGCGCTTCAGCCGCTCGATCTCGCCGAGCAGGTCGAGTCCTTTGAGACTGGGGGTGTGAACGCTCATTTGTGCTCTCGTGCGCGGCGGCGCTCCGCTTCCTGAATCGCCTGTTCATATGGGGTTGAGAGGTCGAGATAGGAAGCGTCGTCTGTGCCCTCCGTCGGAAAGCGCGCGACCACCCTCACGTCCTTGAAGCCTGCCGCCAGCAGCGGCATTGCGAAGCTGCGCTCGATCGCCGCCCGCGCCGCCTGGTGAGCGAGCCGCATCTGCACCGCGCCTTGAGCCTGGCGCCGAAGGTCGGAGACGGCCTTGGCGCGGTTCGCCTGATCGAGCTGCTGGTTGGCGTTGGTCAGCGCCGACAGGACGCCGCCCGCGCCATATTCCTGGGCCGACGCAAGGTCGACGTCTGGCCCCGCAATCTCGATCTCCGGCAGCTTTACATGGAGCGTCCTGCTGGAACCGTCCCACGTCACGTCGCCCGGCTGGAGCTTCGACAGATCGAGCTCATAGCGAACGTCACCCGGGAGGATCAAAGTGCGTTTGGCCGAGAAACCGAACCGGCTCTCCTCGGTCGTCGTTACGGAAACATAGCGTGCAACAAAGGCGATGAGCCGGTTCTGTGCGCGCATGGACTCGAGGCTCGCGCTTGCGATCGTCTTCGGATTGGGGCCGCCGAACAGGCGGTCGGCGATGCCGGTCGTCACTCCGAGCAGCACCCCGAGCACCAGCGCGACGACGACCATCGCCAGCACCAGGGGCTTGTTCAGGCGGCTTTCCATTCGTCTCCGTGCCGCTCAACGAGCCCGCGCCGCTCAAGGTCCAGGAGATGTGCATAGACCGAACCGCCGGCGGCGACGGTGAGCCGTGGATCGAGACCCGGATATGCATTCGCGACAATTTCGGGAATGCTCCGCGATCGATCGCTTACGAGGCCGAGGATCTGCTTCTCGCGCTGCATCCGGTGGCCGACGAGGTGGCGAACATATTGCTGCGGATTGGTCACCGCGGGGCCGTGCGCCGGATAGAAGATCCGGTCCTCGCGCTGGCGGAGCTTGTCGAGGCTGCGCATGTATTCTGCCATGTCGCCGTCGGGCGGCACGACCACGGTCGTCGACCAGCCCATCACATGGTCGCCGCTGAACAAGGCGCCGCGATAGGCGAAGCACAGGTGATTGGAGGTATGGCCCGGGGTCGCGACGGCAGTGACCGGCTGACCGTCGATCTCGACTGCCTCGCCGTCGCCGAGCACGCGGTCAGCCGAATAATCGCCATCGAACGAGGCGTCCGCGCGCGGCCCGACTGTCTCCAGCGCGAGCGGCGCACAGCCGATGACCCGCGCGGTGGTGCGAAGTGCGAGCGGCCGCGCCGCCGGACTGTGGTCACGGTGGGTGTGCGTGCACATGATCGCCGCAACCTTGCGCCCGCCGATCGCCTTCTCGAGCGCTTCGAGATGCTCGGGCAAGTCCGGGCCGGGGTCGATCACTGCGACCTCGCTTGTCCCAATCAGATAGGTCTGCGTTCCATAATAAGTGAAAGCCGACGGATTGTGGGCAAGCACCCGCCCCACGCCGGGCTCCAGCTCCTCCAGCAAGGCGTAAGGCGCATCCACGGCACCGCCTGTGCCACGCCGAGGCGCGATTTGGCTAGCAGCGGAGCCTGTACGGCCCATCGGACCTCAGGATTTCGGTGCCCTTGGGCCCGTCATGGGTGATGCGCAGCTCGACATGCTCAGCAACGAAGCCGGAACAGACCCTCGCCGGCAAGGCGATGCGCAGCGTCCCGCCCTTGCGAAGACCGCCCATTGGAATCTCCGCCCGCGGTTCGCCTTCGCGAACAATTGCCAACGCGATGCCGGGGCGAACATCCTCCGCGGTACGGACGATGAGAGTCGTCTCGCGCTCGAGCTCAACGCAGGGCGAATTGTCGGTCATGTCCTCAGGCATCTGACACGCAATCGTCAGGCGCGGCGCCGGAATGGTCGGTGTCGGAGCGGCGAGCGCAATGACCGGCGCGGTGGCTGGCGCTTCCGGCAGCGGCGGCAACACCGTGAAGTCTTTCTCGACCGAGGCGAGCGGCGGCGCAACCGCTTGCCGCGGCGGCGGCAGTGGCGGCAGCGCGGAATAGTCGCGCGACAGCGGCTGGGCCGGCGAAGCCGTGCCCGCACCAGCGTCGTTGGTGCTGCTCAATCTTTCGATTTCGCGGTTGATCGCGGTGACGATCTGGTCGCGCTCAGCCGGAGCCATCTGGTGGTTGGCCTCGAGCTTGCTCACCGCATCGTGAAGAGTCTTGATCCAGTCGGCGTCGCTCTGCCCCTGGACTCCGCATAGTTTGACCTTGGACTTCTCCGGCCGCCCGTCGACCACCGCGTCGACCACGGTCTCGAACTTATGGGCATCGCAGCTTTGCATTAGCCGGGCCACGCCCGGCGGCGCGGAGGCCGCCTTGTGCGGCGGCGCCGCGCCAACCGCAGACCCGAGCGACAATCCAAACCCGACCAGGAATCCCCAACGCATCCCGGTCATTGTCGGTGCCGCCCGTGAATGCTCGTTGAACCGTTCAGGCAACCAGTGCCTCGGCTCCGGCGGTGCCGAGCTGCCGCTCACGCCGCCGCTCGAACGCTGCCGGATACACGCGGCCGAACAGCGCTTCCATGCTGCTGTCCCAGCTGAACTGAAGCGCGTGAGCGCGCGCCGCCTGACGCATCGCCGGTCGATCCGCGGTCCACACCGCAAGGATGTTCGCGGCCATCGCGGCGGCGTCCCCGACCGGGCCGAGGCGGCCCATCGCGTCGGTCACACGGTCGATCATCGCCCCAGCGGCGACGCCGACCACCGGCAGGCCCGACGCCTGGGCTTCGATGATCGATATTCCAAAGGTCTCGTCGGCCATCGCTGAAACATAGATGTCGGCGCTTGCGAGCCAGCGGGCGAGCTCGGCGCGGTCTTTCACATATCCGGGCATGATGATGCGCTCATCGCCGAGGGCCGCGATGTCGCCGCTGAGTGGGCCCGCGCCCAACAGCGCCAGCTTTGCACCAAGACTGCACGGCAACCGCCGAAACGCATCGACCACCACGTCGGGCTTTTTCTCGCCGTCGAGCCGCCCCACGTAAATCAGCAGCGGCTGGTCTTCGGCAAGCCCGAGCTTGGCGCGGAGCGCCGGATTTCGACGGGTCGGCCCAAACTCGCCGACTTCGACGCCGAGCGGCACGACTTCGACTTGACCAATGCCGAGCGCACGAAGCTTGGCGCTGCCGCCGTTCTCGCTCATCGAAAAGACGGAATCGAACCGGCGATACAGTGCCCCGCAATAGGCATAACAAATGCGGCCAAGCAGGCTGGCGACCGGCCTCGTGATGAATGGCGCGAGTGGCCGCTCAACGTAGACGGTCGGAAAGTCGGTCATGTAAGCGGCGACCACCGCCGTGCTCGGATGGCGCCGCCGATGGCTCAGCGCCACCCACGGCAAATTATAGGCGTCCTGGCACTCGACGAGGTCGGGCCGGAACCGCTGCAGCGCCCGCCGCACGGCGCCGCTCCGCAGAAGCAGCCGATAGTGCGGGCTTCCCGGCACCCGCGGCGACGCGATCGTCACGGTGATCGCCCGTTCCTCCTCCAGAACTGTGTCGCTGCTGCCGGGGATGATCACCAGGTGGCTGTGCGGCGTCGCTTCGAGGATGTGGCGCCGCTTGTGCAGCAAGTAAGTGCGAACGCCACCGCCGACATCCGACCAGCTTTGGGTGAGGTCGCAGAACAGCCGCGGGCCGCTGGGCCGGGCGAAATCGGCATCGTGCCGTGTCACGAGGCCGTCCACTGTCGGAAAAGTTTACGCAAGCGCTGCTCGCCCTTCAAAGTCGTGCTACGGAAATGGCCAAAATGCGGCATTTCTGCTGTTTGGCACGGCGATTGCTACACTAATGCCGTCCACTTGGTTCCACGCCACGAAGGGGCGGTGCAGCGGTTCTCTGGTCCAGCTGCACCGCCCCTTCTTCATTCATGCGTCCGCGCCGATCAGCTGCTGGAGCTCGCCGCTTTCGAACATCTCCATCATGATGTCGGATCCGCCGACGAACTCGCCCTTGACGTACAGCTGTGGGATCGTCGGCCAGTCGGAAAATTCCTTGATGCCTTGGCGGATCTCGGCGTCCTGGAGGACGTCGACCGTCTCATAATCCGCGCCGAGGCGGTCGAGGATGGCGATGGCGCGGCTCGAGAAGCCGCACTGTGGGAACAGCGCGGTCCCCTTCATGAACAATACGATGTCGTTCTTGTGAACAATTTCGCCGATACGGCTCTTGGCGTCAGTCACTGGTCGTCTCCGTCGTCGGCACTACCGTTTCGAGCTGCAGTGCGTGAAGCTCACCCCCGACACGTCCCCCAAGCGCTGAATAGACCATTTGATGCTGCCGGATGCGGCTCAATCCTTCGAAGCTGCGGCTGACAACGCGCGCGGCATAATGGTCGCCGTCCCCGACAAGATCGCGGATCGCCACTTCGGCATCGGGCAGCGACGCCTTGATCAGCCGCTCGATCTCGCTCGCCGGCATTGGCATTACTGATTGCTCGCTTCGATGATCTGGCGCCGCGCCTCGATTTCCTTGTTGCGCAGCGCTTCGCGGACCTTGTCCTCGTCGCAGTCGACTCCGGCGGCGGTGAGGTCGCCCAGCACCTTGCGGATCACGTCGTGCTCGCCAGCTTCTTCGAAATCAGAGTGGATGACGTCCTTGGAATAGGATTCGGCCTCGGCATCCGTGAGGCCCATCTGCCGCGCGGCCCATTGGCCAAGCAGGCGATTGCGCCGGGCAATGACGCGGAACTGCATTTCCTCGTCATGGACAAACTTCGCCTCGAAAGCGCGTTCGCGGTCGTCGAACTGAGTCATTCGTTCCCCTTGTGCAACTGCGGTTTGAGATAGGAGCCGCCGCCGCTCAACGCTAGCCCCGCCTGGGCCTGCCCTCCCGCCGCCAGCGGACGATCAACAGTATCGCGGCGGCGGCGGCAGTATCGGCCAGCCAGTCGAGCACGTCACTGTCCCGGTGCAGCGCAGGGATCGCCTGGACGGCCTCGATCGCTGCTCCGAACAGCGACAGGCGCACGAGCAGCCTGGTAAGGGCGGTGGCCGGATAAGCATAGCTGCCAAGCAGCGCGAGGGTCGCGAATGCGGCGATATGCTGGATCTTGTCGTTGGGGTGTCCCGGCACTTCTGGGGGGTGCGGCAGCACTGCCATCACAAATGCAAAGACCGCCGCGGCCCAGAACAGCGCCCGTGACGCGCGGCTGGCGCGCCAGTCAGCGAGCCTCAAAGCCTCACCACCAGCTTGCCCACCGCCTGGCGGTCGCGCAGGGCAACGATCGCCTCTCCCGACCGCTCGAGTGGATAGATCGCGCTGATCTTTGGAGCGATCTTGCCTTCGCCCCACCAGCGGAACAGCTGCGCCACGTGCTCAGCGTTGCGCTTGGGATCGCGCGCCGCGAAGCCGCCCCAGAACACGCCGCACACGTCGCAGCTCTTGAGCAGCGTCAGGTTGAGCGGCAGCCGGGCAATTCCGGCGGGGAAGCCGACGACCAGGAAACGGCCTTCCCAAGCGACCGAGCGCAGCGCTGCTTCGCTATAATCGCCACCCACGGGATCGAGGATGACGTCGGCACCGGCCGGGCCGACCGCCTCCTTGAACAGCTGAGACAATGCCTTGAGCCCACCCTTGTCGAACGGCCCTGCAGGATAGACGATTGCGGCATCAGCCCCCGCCTCGCGCGCCACGGCCGCTTTGGCATCGGACGACACTGCGGCAATCACGCGCGCGCCGAGGGCCTTGCCGATCTCGACCGAAGCGATGCCGACCCCGCCTGCAGCGCCGAGCACCAGCAGGGTCTGACCCGCTTCGAGCTTGCCGCGGTCGGCGAGCGCGTGGATCGCCGTCGCGTAGGTCATCAGCAGCGCGGAGCCCTCCTCGAAGCTGCGTTCGGCGGGTAACCGGATCGCGCGCTCCGCCGGCACGAGCACCTGCTCGGCGAGCCCGCCGAAGCCGAGCGCGGCGATCAGCCTGTCGCCGGGCGACCAGCCGTTCACCCCCTCCCCCGCCGCGATCACCTCCCCCGCGACCTCGCCGCCCGGCGCGAACGGCCGCTGCGGCCGCAGCTGATATTTGTCCTCAATGATCAGCACGTCGGGATAGTTGATGGCACAGGCGCGCACCCGCACCACCAGCTCGCCGGGACCCGGGGCGGGATCCGGCACCTCATCCAGCCGCAGCGTCTCGGGTCCGCCCGGCTCGTGGGAAAGAAGCGCCCTCACGCGTCGAGATATTGCGCCGTCGTCTTCTCGCGCACTTCCTCGCGGGTCACGCCCGGCGCCAGTTCGACCAGCTTGAACGGACTCATGTGGTTGGGCCGCTGAAACACCGCGAGATCGGTGATGATCATGTCGACGACGTTCTTGCCCGTCAGCGGAAGCGTGCATTCCGGGATGAACTTGGCGCTGCCGTCCCTCGACACATGCTCCATCACGACGATGATCTTCTTGACCCCGGCGACGAGGTCCATCGCCCCGCCCATGCCCTTGATCATCTTGCCCGGCACCATCCAGTTGGCGAGGTCGCCTTTCTCGCTCACTTCCATGCCGCCGAGTACCGCAAGGTCGATATGCCCGCCGCGGATCATCGCGAAGCTCTGCGCGGAATCGAAATAGCTCGTCAGCGGAAGCTCGCTGATCGTCTGCTTGCCGGCGTTGATGAGGTCAGGATCGACCTCGTCGTCATAGGGGAACGGGCCGATGCCGAGCATCCCGTTTTCACTCTGCAGGGTTACTGTCATCCCCGCCGGGATATTGTTCGCTACAAGCGTCGGGATACCGATGCCCAGATTGACGTAGAAGCCGTCCTGCAGCTCTTTTGCCGCACGCGCTGCCATCTGGTCGCGGGTCCAGCCCTTCGCTTCGACTTGCGTCGCCATCATGCCGCCTCCCGCTGCCGCACGGTGCGGAACTCGATCTTCTTGTCGTACGGCGCGCCGAGGATCAGCCGGTTCACATAGATCGACGGCAGATGGATGCAGTCCGGATCGAGCGACCCCACGGGCACAATCTCCTCAACTTCGGCAACGCAGATCTTGCCGCAGGTCGCTGCCGGCAGGTTGAAGTTTCGGGATGTCTTGCGGAACATGAGATTGCCGCTCTCGTCGGCCTTCCAGCCCTTGATCACTGAGAGATCGGCGCGGATACCGCGCTCGAGGATAAATTCGTCGCCGTCGAATTCTTTAACCTCTTTCCCTTCCGCGACCTGCGTGCCGACGCCTGTCTTGGTGTAGAAGCCGGGAATGCCCGCCCCGCCTGCTCGCATCCGCTCCGCGAGCGTCCCTTGCGGACAGAATTCGACTTCGAGCTCGCCGGCGAGAAACTGCCGCTCAAACTCCTTGTTCTCGCCGACATAGGACGAGATCATTTTCTTGACCTGCCGCGTCCGCAGCAGCTTGCCGAGGCCTTCATTGTCGATCCCGGCATTGTTGGATGCGATCGTCAGGTCCTTGACTCCGCTCGCCTGGATTGCGTCGATCAGCCGCT